>NZ_JBFACN010000038.1:0-72484 GCF_040640875.1 Streptomyces sp. NPDC021562 | reverse complement strand
GGCAGAGGAAGGAGCGGCGTGATGGTCGCACCCGAGGAAGAGCGGAGCGGGGAAGTAAGCCGTGCGGCGGCACGTCAGCAACAGCGCCTTCGCGGAGGCGGAGAAGGTCATCTCGGCTCTGCTGTCCGACCTTGGGGTGCAGGAAGCAAGGTCACAGCTCTGCCCCGGCCTCACGTGGAGCCGGGGCGGGTGAGCCCGAGCACGACCGGGGCCTCCCCTGTGGGTCCGTCTTCGACCCAGAACTGGTGAGCGGAGAGGATCTGCGCAGGGCCTGGTGCATGGCGGCCTGCTGGGCATGGACCAGCTCGTCGGGCAGATGGAGGGAAGCCGTAGCGTCCTGCCGCCACAGCACCCGCAGCGCATGACGACGGCCCGGGACCAGGGCCAGGCCCACCCCGGTCTCCTCACCGTTGCCTCGAGGCTGTACGGCGGCAGACCGGCCAGCAGCACGACCTCCAGCACCACACACGCCAGTTCCTCCCGCGGCCGGTGAGCGCTTCACCGCCCGGCACGGCCAGGTGTGCGAAGTAGCGTGCCTGGATCCGGTGGTCCCCGCCCTGCGGGTGCATCGGCTAGCGCCTCCAGGAGCCTTGGGGATCGCGTTCCGGCATCGTGCTCGGATGTTCGAGTCGGCCTGTGGCAGCATCGGCCAGCCACCTGGCCCACCTGTCGATGAATTCGTCCAGCTCGCCGATGACGAGGGGGGTGAAGGGCCAAGCTGCTTGCCTTGTGCCGATCCCCCCGGCGATCGCCGCGCGCCCTTGTTGGGGATCGAGGGCGAAGGGGTCCATCGCCGACAGCGTGCCGCTGAACGGGTTCGTCATGAAGGCAGTCTCAAACCACTGGTACTGCTCAGCCACCTGGGCATCGGCATACCAAAGAGAGTGACTTCTGCCTTCATAGCCGCGACGGGCCACGGTGGTCTTCACCGTGACCGTCGCGGCGGCGATCACGTCGAACGGCTGTGGCGCCCCTGCGGTTGCGGCCTCAGGAATTTCCTGGGGACCGGTGAGGGCCAGCTCGGCACCGCTGAGGTGCATCGTCCAGCCTCCCGCGCTCTCTCTGTGCACGGTGGCGGTGGAGAGAACACCCGTGATCGCCGTCAGGAGCTGCTCGGAGATGAGATTAAGAGACGTTACTGCCGCTGCGAACAGGTCCTCACGGCGTTCGGTCTCGGTGGCCTGCTCAGAAGCCTGGCGGTCGTCCTCGGCCCGGCGTGCGACCACTTCCCGGTCAGCTTCCGCGAGTGCCGCAAGTCCCCCGGTCAGTGCGCCAGCGGGGATGCGTCGCAGCCGTTCCAGCACGTTGGCGGGCGCAGGTCGCGCCTGCGGAGCCTTGTAGAGACATTCCGTGATCAATGCGGCCAGGAGGGCAGGAGCCGCGGTCAGCGGAGATGGGGTGCCGCGCAGGTGTTGGTCAGCGAAGCCCGCCTCGTCAGGACCGGTGAAAGGGGTGGCGCCCTCCAGGAGTTCGTAGGCGAGAACCCCCAGAGCATAGATGTCGCTTGCGCTGGTGGCCCGCTGGTTCTTCCAGCGCTCGGGAGCCATATAGGCCAGCGTTCCGTGGAACTTGTAAGTCAGCTGGGCGGTGGTGGCTTCGGCGTACCGGGCGATACCGAAATCGGCCAGACACCAGCGGCCGTTGAGGAGCAGGACGTTCTCCGGCTTGAGGTCGCGGTGCACGACCTGGCCGTCCAGATCGGTCAGCGTCTCAGCGATATCCGTCAGTACGCGTACGGCCTCTTCAAGCGCCAGCGGCCCGTTCTGCAGGTGTGCGCGAAGGGATTTCTTGGCGCGGGGCATGACGAGTACCCAGTGGTCGTCATGCTCGCCGCTGTCGATGACGGGCACGACGTTGCGCACGCCCGGCAGGTCGGTGAACAGCATCTCCCGGTCGGCCCCGGGTCTCTTGGGTACCAGCTTCGCCGCCGCTTCTGTGCCGTCTGCAGAGCGCGCCGCGTATACAGCGCCGAACCCTCCCGGGTCCCCGATGGGCTCGCCCAGGAACCACTCCTGCTTCAGGAGCACTCGCACTTCTTCCACTCCAGTGTCCGTTTCGGGTTCCGGCGCCGAGACGGGTTCGGCGGTCGGTGCCGGCGCCGCCTGTCCGCCGAACATCTTCCGGTCGGCCTCGAGGGCTTGGTGAACTTGCTGACAGGCCTCGCTGACGTAGTCCCGAAGCGATTTGGCGTGCTCGTACCGCATGACCTGGCGCGGGATCTCCATCGTCCAGCTGCCATCTTCCTGCCTGCTGCGTGAGGAAGACAGAAGCGGCTCGTTGGTGATGTACTCCGGCATAAGGCGGATGATCCGAGGGCGCATGTGTGGGAACGCCGCCTGGAGTTCTTCGGAGGTCAGCTGGACCCGGGTGACCTCATTCGGCGAACGCGGCGCGTTCCGCCACAACGCGATCATGTGGTGGAGGACCCGCATGAATGGATCACCGAGGTCGTACTTCACTTCATCCAAGGCAAAGGCCGCAGCAGCCGTCAGAGCGATCCTCGTGTCTTCGGCGAGGATGCGCGGGACGTGGGTGGTGAATCCGTACGAGAGTCCGAACGATCCTGCGGGGGCCCCGATACGCGGGAGCGAGTAGAGCACTTCGCGGGGGTTCTCCAGCCCGAACGAACTGGCCCTGTGTTCCACCCACTCCCACATCGGCCACTGACCGTCCGGGTCTTTGGCCTGCTGAGTGCCGATAGTGACCAGCAGGCCGCGTTGCCGCCGATCAAGCTCTACTTCCGTCAGGTCGCGCACGGACATCTTGTCGGAGCCCCCCGGGGTGCCGAAGCGGTGGTATTCACGCGGACGCTAGCGGAAGGAGCAGCAGCAGGACATTTGGGCTGCTCAGAGGCATAGGTGACCGGTTGTCGGCACAGGGCCAGCTGTTCATGCGGGAACTGACGCCGACGTCGCGCTGTCGTTGCACAGCACGACTCCATACACCGGGCCCCGGGGATGCCTTCACTCCCCGGGGCCCGTGGTGTGTCCGGACGCGCGGCCGGGAGGGGCGTCAGCGGTCGATCGGGAGCACCTGGTCCAGGCCGCTCTCGCGCAGGATCTGCTGGATGGTGTCGTCCAGCGTGCTTGCCGCGTCGATCACGGACTCCAGGCCGTCGGGCAGCAGGTCCTTCTCCCGATACCAGTCGCGCAAGTGGTCAGCGGTGACGTGCTTGAGGTACTCGGCATCGGGTTTCGTCGCGTGCCGCAGCAGCGTCTCGGTGTAGGGCACGTGGAGGTAGTAGCAGCGTGAGACACCTCGGTGGGCGCGCACCAGGTCCTGGAGCATCGTGCCGTAACGGTCGGCGTACAGGATGCCCTCCACGACGACGTGGAAGCCGTTGTTGAGCGCGTAGCGGGTAGTCAGGTCGATCAGGCCGATGTTGGCGCCACCGGGCCGGTCGCGTTCGCGCAGCACGATGCGGCGCAGGTTGTCTTGGGCGACGATCGCGAGGTTGCGGCCGAACTTCTCGCGCAGGCCAGCCGCGACGGACGACTTCCCCGAGGCACTGTTGCCCCGGATCACGATCAGTCGCGTGTCCTCCGTTCCTACGGTTCCCGGCACGCTCTCCGTCACGCGTCGTCGCCATTGATGGTCAGCTGCAGTCGGTGCTCGTGGAAGTGGTCCCAGTTTATGAGCAGGCAGAAGCGCTGGTGTGCCTCCAGGCGTTCCGCGTCGGCCGGCTCCTGGTCCCGCTGGACGCGGGCGTCCCCGGAGGCCACGAGTTCGGTGAGGGCGATGCGGACGTCGTCGGCATCCTGGCTGGTGGCGGCCGCCAGTCGGTCCAGGGAGGTGAGGATCTCCTGCGGCTCGCCCAGATCGTCGACCAAGTGGTTGATGAGCCCGTCGACGAGAGGGCCGGTGCGCAAGGTCCAGCGGATCCGGTCGAGCCGCTTGGCGAGGTCGGCATCCAGGGGCAGCAGGTCACCAGGCAACGGCAGCACTGGGGGCATCGACCACCGGGTGCCGTCCGGTGTCTCCTCGCGGCGCGCCAGGCCCCACGTCAGGTACAGCTCCGACAGGTCCCGCACGGTTTTGGGCACCGGGCAGCCAGAGGCCGTGAGCATGGCGCCGAACTTCTGCCAGCGATGTGCCTCGTTCGCTTCGCGCCCCTCCGGCGCCTCCTCGTAGTCCCATTCCTCATCGGGCCACGAGAACGTGAGCGCGCCGTCGAGATCGCCGCCGATCACGTCCCAGTGGCCTTCGAAAATCTCCTGAAGGAGGTCGTCCAGGGAGCCGGTGAAACCGGGCTGACTCGCGGTCCCGATCAGCATCGTCAGCGGGAAGCCCTGGCGGGGCAGGACGTGGTCCCAGCCCGAAGCCCACCAGTCGTTGTGCATCGCCAGGTCCCGGCGCGGCCCAGGCACCGACGGGTTCTCAGTCATCCGCAGCTCTTCCTCCAGGAACGGTCAAACGCTCGCAGAGTACGCACTGTTGTGCGCGAAGCGTTGTCACGCGCGCCCGACCCAGGCTTGATGGTGGGACGCGACGTGCAGCCCCTCGCGCAGGCGGCCGCGCAGGACACCAACGCGTGTCCTGCCCTCCACGACCTGCAGCCCGCTGTCTGACGGGTCCAACAGGCGTCGGGCGATCAGGATCGGCGGGCGCAGCCACGTCCCGTGCTCTTCCCAGTGGCGACCCACCTCGGGGCGGCGAACGTTGACCCAGTGCACCGGGTTCTCGGCGTAGATCTCGATACAGCCGGCGTCGGACGCTCCGGTCGGCATCTTGACGAAGTCCGCGGCCGGGATCGTCTCCAGCCGCCACCTGACGTCGCGCAGGTCGATGCCGCCGTAGTCACGCACGAAGGCGGCGTTGTCGCCGTGGTCGAAGAGGAACTGTTCGAGGACGTCGTCGGGCCAGTCCAGGGATGCCAGTGCAGGGTCGGCGCGGAAGCGGTCATAGCTGAGGCCGCCGTCTTCACGGCGTGCCATCACCGGGCTGAGGTCGCTCAACTTCATGCCGCCAGGTGTACCGCAGGTTCTCGACAGGGTTCCCCTGCTCCGGTTCGCCGGCGTACGCGCGGGTCATCGCGGTTCCGGAGGTGGAGCGGGGGCGCCCTCGGTGTGAGGACGCCCCGAATGGCTCGGTTACGCCACCAGCGTGTGAAGGCCGAGCACGGTGGCTCCTGCGGCAGCGAGCGCGGACAACGGTCCCGCGAGGGCGAAGAAGGCCACCCCGACGGTGAAGCCCGCGGTGAGGATGAGCGCCCATCGCTGGGACAGTCGCTCGGGTTCTCTCTTTGACGTACGGTTACCCACAGGACTCCTTGCTTGAGTTCCTTCGGTTTGGAGCGGCCCCGGCTGAACCCCGGGGCCGTTCGCGCGTCTGCGTGAACGGCGTGGCCGCTGAGCCCCGGTGGCGGGTCTCGTACATCCATCATCTGGTGTCAGATGGGGGCGCTGGCCGGCTCTGAAAAACGTTCTGATCCACACTGAAGAGCCATAGCTAGCTAAATTACTAGCTCTTTGATGTGGATCAGAACGTTGTGGTTATAACGGGGAGGGAAAATGCCTGACGCTCGCGAGACGAACCGGACGCGGCTCCGGCGGCTGACGCAGATGGACAAGAGCCAGGCCGTCGCCGGAGCGAACAACGCCCTGCGGGACACATGGACGGCTGGCCTCAAGCCGGGCGACATCGTTCTTCGCGTCGGCCTGGTCCAGTTGCCCGGCGATACACCGGAACGGGCGCCCCTGGTTCGGCTGATCCAGTCCCGGGGAATCGCGCTCCGCTTCTACCTGATGGCCCTCTTCGAAGCGCAGTGCCGGCTACGGGTAGGGGACCTCTGGACCAGCGACCGTCCGCTGACCGGCCTGGGCTCGTGGTCGGACTTCATCGCCGTCGACGGCGCGTACGACACCAAGTCGAAGACGTACATGCCCGACACCAAGCAGGGCAGGGACAGTAGCGACCTGCGCCTTCGGCAGATCCAGTCGGCCCTGCAGACGCTGGAGGGGCTCGGTCCGGCCCGAGCATTGGTCACCGTGCCGCGGGCGAAGGGCGGCCGGCGACGCCTGTACGCGGAGTTCTCTCTCATGAAGGAGACCGGCCGGGGTGGGCACCAGACCCCCGATTTCTACACCGTGCCCCGGAACGTCTGGTCCGTCGCGACTGTCACCGTCCCCGCCGACTTCTTCCTCAACGGCTGGATCCAGATACTCCACCCTTCCGAGGTCGCCACCTGGCTCATCTTGCGGTCGCTCAGCCAGTGGGCCCGCAACCAGCACACCGAGTCCGGGGTCTACCTGTATGGCAGGGCCCGCCAAGAGGAGTTCGGCATGCAACGGAACTCTTGGGAGGACGCCTGTCAGCGGCTCCGCGACTTCGGCCTCATCCGTCATGCCCACTCCGGCGACCTCGACAGCGACCCGGACAAACTCGGCAACCAAATGGCCGACTGGTGGGCGCGGGAAGGCCGCGAGCGGTACGAGCCCTACCGCTGGCAGGTCACCGACCGAGGCCTGACCAAGGACGCCCTCAAGATCTGCATGAGGGAACTCACCCTGCGGCAGAAGACCTTGGACGCCGGGGCCGAAACCCGGGCCCGCAAGAAGGACGAACCCCCGGCAAGTCAGTAACGCATCGCAGCCCGCCGTCCCGCTCGGTGGTGGTTCGAGGAGAGCGCAGGGCGTCGGTCATGACGCGACCGTATCGGCGGGCCGGTGCGCCGGTGCTGGGGCCGTTTGGGCCGGGCGCGCACTGTACCCAGCACCGGCCCCTGCCAGTCTTCAACAGCGGGCTCAAATACCGGGCCCGCTCCCAGCGGAGGCCCGGGTCCGGCGGTCGTCGAGTCCCTCTGCTGCGGATGGAGTCGAATACGACAGGACAGTTAGTGTGTGCGCAGCCGCTTGAGGAAGGTCCTGACCAGAGCATCCAACTCGGAATCCTTGGCGGTTTCTTCCACCAAGATTCGCTCGATGTGAACGAATCCGCTGTTTCGCCAGTGCCGATCTCTCGTGCCGTCAGCCGCCAATCGGCCGCGGTGATGCGGTCCATCGACCTCGATCAGGCCCGCCCTGCCTTCACGAACGACTAGGAAGTCGGGTGTCCATGTGTTGCCGACCCCCACGCGTCCCAGTGGCAGCGGGAGGATCGAGATGGTGGCATCGTCGGGAAGGGCGGCCTGGGCGCGCTTGAGCGCCTCATAGACCCGTACTTCCTCGCGGGAATCAAAAACGAACCCGTCGCGTCGCAGTTCGGGTTTCGGATCGGTGACGCGCGCAGCATGGTTCGTTGTGGTGTCAGCGGTAAGCCGCCCCTGAAGGGATGACCTCCAGTCCGGGGCCACGTCTGGAAGCGCTGGCCCGACGTAGACGGAGCTTGCTTCGACGCCGTTCCGTTCGGCAATCGGCAGGAGAGCGTCCCGGATCCGCGCAAGCAGGTCCTCAGTGAACCGGTCCATCAGCCACCCGGGAACCAAAAGGCGGGCATCCATCCAGTCGCCGAACCTGTTGCCAGGAGACCACTCGATGCCTTCAACATCCAGTAGAAGGGCTGCTGCCTGAACGTCTCCTTGATCGTGAAGGAACCAGGCCGTCTGTCCGAGGATGGTCTCCTCCACAGAAAGCGCCGCCTCTTCGCTTGAGACTTTGCCGACGTCTGAAGTCACCGCTCAACACTAAGACTCCGGCCTGACAATCGAACCCGGTTAGCCGGAAGGACCGCCAGGCGTCCGGGCGCAGCGCTCGCCGAGCGCACCACCGAGCGACACCGGCAGACGGGCGTACAGCGGGCTTGCCACGCGTCTCCCGTAGGACGTGCAGACGGACGCGGTGGGGGCAGGCCCGATACAGGTCTGCCCCCACCGCCGGTTCAGGGTGCTCAGTTAGTGGGTGTGGCCGGTGGTTTTGGCAGGGGCCGGCCGAGGCGGTGGACGGTGGTGACGGTGTCGGTGCGGGTGCGGTTGCCGTTGGCGTCGATGCCGAAGTGACCGCTTGCGCCGGCGACTGCGTTGTTACGCAGCGCGTACAGCTCGTTCCTGACCGCGAAGCGGTTGGGCAGGCTGGTTGGGCCGTCGCCGTGGGCGGCGGCGTTGTGCAGGGCGGTTGCGGCGGTGAGGACGGCGTCGTGGGCGACGATGGCCCAGTAGCTGCTGGTGAGGAGTTGCGCGGGGAATTGCTGGTCGTGGTGGGAGGAGGTGAAGTCCTTCACGAACGCGTTGTACAAGTCGCGGTCGGGGTTGCTGGCGCTGCGGAACTGTGCGGCGTCGGGAAAGGACGCGTACAGGACGGTGATCGGTGCGTCAGGGGTGTGGAGTGCTTCGATCTTGGGGTCGAGGGCTGCCGCGTCCGATCCGGTGACGACGGTGATGGGCTGGGCGTGGCAGCTGCGTTGGGCCAGCGCGTCGAGGAATTGCGGCAGGTACTTGACGCGGGCGGCGTAGTAGACGGTGTCGATGGTCTTGCTGGTGTTGCAGAAGTTCTGGCTGATGGTGGGCAGGATGGCGCCGGGACCACCGCGCGGGTCGAACTTGAAGTCGGAGCTGGGGTCCAGGTGCTTCTTCAGGTCGTCGATGGTCCGGAAGCCGCGGTGGAGGGATGCGGTGTACAGGTCGCTGCTGCCGTTGGGGGTCACGTCGGTACTGACCAGAGCCGCGGTGCGCGGGCCGGTGCCGAGTTCCTTGCTGATGGCGGTGAGCTGGTCGCTGTTGGACAGGGCGACACGGGCCAGTCCGTTGATCGGCCCGTTGCCGTCGACCGCGCCGGTGGCGTCGAAACCGTCCGCGGTGATCAGGTCCCCGACCATCGGCAGATTGGCCCTGCTCAGCTCCCGGGCGGCCTCGACTGTTTCTCCCTGGCTGAGCCCCAGCCCGGCCACCGCCACCAGATGCTCCGCGTCCTTGCGGGCCACCAACTGGTCGACGGCGTGCCTCCAGGCTTGCTCGGAGCTGCCCATCGAGGCCACCAGCAGCCGGATCTTTGGCCTGGCGTTCTCTTTGTTCTGCTCCTCCACGGCGGTGTAGGCGCCCTCGAGTTCGGCCACGTACTGTCCGATTGTCAGGCTGTGAGCGTCCGCCGACGTCAGCGGCGTCAGGAACGCGAACGTCACGTAATCACCGCCCTGGGTGATGTCGCTGTTCTCGGCGCCGATCGCCTTCATGACGGGCTTCAGGTCGCTGCCGAAGACGGCCGAGCCGTCGCTGCCGTCGGTGACGCCCGTGCACTCGCCGTCCGGCCCTGTCACCAGGTCCGGGTTGAACGTGCCGCAGTGCTGCTTCTTGAAGTCCTCCCGGTCCCGCTCATGCACCTGCCAGGCCACGATGGCGGCGGCGAGAACGAATACGGTGCCGACCACCAGGCCTGCGCGCAGCCGTCTGCGGCCGGCGCCCGCAAGACGCGCCCAGCGGCTGCTACCGCCGGTGGGCGGCGCGCCTTGGTCCTCCGTGGCCGCATCCGCGGTGTCCGGGGTGCCCGCCGCGGGGGATCCGACGGATGCCGGAACCTCCGCAGTGCCCGCCGCGGGGGATCCGGCGGATGCCGGAACCTCCGCAGTGCCCGCCGTCAGGAACTGGACGGGAACCACGTCTTCGGGCGGGTGCTCGTCTGCGGGCGCCGCCCGGTTCAGCGTTCTCCAGAGCGTCAGCCAGGGCTCCTGTTCGGTCTCGCTCAACCCGCAGGCGCGCAGATAGCTGACCACAAAGACCCATTGGGGCAGCGCGTCCTTAGACAGCGTCTGGGAGACCGTGCTGGGAGACAGCCTCTTGGGGCCACCTTCGCTGGCCCTCTCCAGGGTGCTGAGGCTGATGTTGCGGCTCTCACGCAGCTGAGTCAGCGCGGTACGGAACTGCTTTGGGGTCTGCACGAGCGGCAGCTCCGGCCACGTCCCCTGAGCGCCCGTCTGGTGCTCCGGCAGGGTCATCACGCACCTCCGGCTGGGCCGATGGCCAGGCCCTGTCCGCTCAGCCAAGAGCCGATCTGTGCGGAGGCGGCTCCGGCCGCCATGACCAGCCCGACGGCGTCACAGACGGGCTGTCCGCTGCACACGAGGATGATCACTACCAGCAGGATGATCGTGAAGACAGTGATCCGCTGGACCGGCGTGAGGCTCGCGCCGCACAACGCGTGATCCGCAGACGCCGCCTGTCGGCGGCGCCTGGATCGCGTAACACTTACTGACACAATTGTTCCCCTCCCTGGACGCGGCGAAGATCGCCATAAAACTCCGCACCGAACGGTTACCGGCCGTGGTGCGGTCATCACCCAGTCTCTGCCTTGGCCGCGCCCGAGGAAAACCCTTCGACACAATCGAAATCAACCCGGACAAGCGTGATTCACAAAAGGGATCCCCATTTCCCTTTTCCGCTCGAATCTGAAGAATATGGAAGCCTCGCAGCGCCCCATCCACCGGCGTCCGAATCGTTCAGCCCGGAGCCAGCCGCAGGACAGGCTTTCGCAGCACCACCGCACCTGCCGCAGCATCAGCTGACCTGGGCATCCACCGTTCCGAACGGTTCTGAACGCATCCCGAACACGAAAGATCTTGCACAGCGGACTACACGATGGTGAGCTGAACAAGCGGAACCCCGCCCTCAAAAAACGCCGTTCCCTCCCCTCCCTGGGCGCGGCAGTACATCAGTGGCGGGAAAAGGGGGTTCCTGTTACCGGCTGGAGCCCCCTCACCGCATCCGCCTCCGCAACAGAGCCCAACTATTCCAACCCCCGGTAATCGAAGCCTCTTTCCGCCGGAACCGTTACGGAAAGGCGGAACCGGCAGCTGGAACCCCCGCCCGCGCGGGAGGATCCCCGGGCCAGAGGCCGCGCCGGGCGCTCGCGACAGGCAACGCGCAGCGTCCCGAAGGGCTCGCGCAAGAGATGCCGCAAGGGAAGAAGCAAGAGACCGTGCAGGAGATACAGCCGGGCACTCGATCAGCCTGTTCGGGGCGTGGTCAGCCGAGCCAGACGATGTCCAGGACGGACAGCCGGTGCAGGGTGCGGTTGGCGAAGTAGATGACGGAGAGCTGGCCGACGGAGGCGATGCGGACGTCCTCGCCCTCCGGGTCGCTGGGGTCCCACTGCGGGAAGCCCCAGGGGTTGCCTGCGGCAGCATCCAAGACGTCCCACACGGTCTGTTCCGCGTGTTCGGGCAGGGTGGCGAGCACCTTCGCAGCCGCGGGTGACAGGCGGACCGCGTACGGCTGCTGTGGAGTCACCGGCGCCGACCCCGGATCTCCTCCAGGTCCACGAAGTCACTGTCGTCGCGGCCGGCGGCGAGGAACGCGTCGACCGCGGGCGCGGAGGCGATCCGGGCCTGCCAGGCCTGGACGACCGCGTACAGGCCGGCGAGGGAGAAGGTGCGGCGTGACTCCTCCAGGGCCGCCGTCCACTCCTGCTCGAAGGCCGGCACCCACCGGTCCGCGCGGTCGCTGGCGCGCAGCTGCGCGAGCAGTTCGGCCGGAGCTCCCGGCGCGGGCGCGTACGGGGCGAGGGGGCCGTGGTCGGGCTGCGCGCTCATCTGGTCCTCCCAGCTGGTCGTACCGCCACGGTACGCGCGCCGGGGCGCGGTGAATGCGGACATGGGCAGATCTCTCCAGCCTGGTGCACGACTTGCACCCGCTATGGCGGTGGCGGCCTCGGTAGGAGGTCGCCACCGCCGTTTCACAGGTCGAAGTCGATGTAGTCGATATCGGTGAATTCGACTTCCAGGTCACCGGCGCGTCGTCCGCCGTCCCGGAAATACATGTCCTGCAATCCCTGTGCGACGATTTTTGAGAGTTCGCTGTCTGGTGCTCCGCTTTGGTAGGCGGTGAAAAGACGGCTTGCGTATTCAGGTGGGAGGGATTGTGTGATGCGGCGCATTCGGGGGTCGTCGGTGGTGCCGGGGGCTGCGGTGTATCCGAATGCGGCGCGGGTCTCGATGACGATTCCCTTTGCTGCGGCTGCGGCTTTCATGGCCCGGCTGCGTACTCCGGGCTGCCAGCGGGCCCTTACGGCGTTTTCCAGGCGGCTGGCAAGGTCGCCTCGCGGGGACTTGAACTGGCCCTTCACGTAGCGCTCTACGGTGCGCTGCGAGGTGCCGAGCAGCTGCGCGGCCTGGCGGGTGCCGCCGAGCTGGCGCACGAGGTAGCGCATCTGGGCGCCGGCGGTTTTCGGGATGGGGCGGGTGAACGCTTCCTGGAGGGCGCGTTCCAGGCCGTCTCCGATGAGGCCCATCGGGACTTCCTTCCTTGATCGTCTGTGTGGCGCTGTGAGCGTCGATCTCTGGTTCGCGCGGGCGACGGCCCGGCGACGCCGTGATCGGCGCTGTGCGGGGCACTGAGGGCCGTTCACGGGGGTGTGCGGGCTCGGCGGCGGTCAGTCGTCGTTGAGGACGGCCATGTCGCGAACTCGGCCGTAGTGGAGTTGGTGCGCGGCGGTGACGGTGCAGGTGGGTCCGTTGCGGTTCTTGCCGATGATCAGGTCGATCTCTCCGGCGCGGGCGCTGTAGGGGTCGTAGGCGTCCTCGCGGTGCAGCAGGATGATCCCGCTGGCGTCCTGCTCGATCTGCCCGGAGTCGCGCAGGTCGGAGACCTGCGGGCGTTTGCCCTCGCGGTGCTCGCTGCCCCGGTTGAGCTGCGCGCAGCAGATGATCACGGCTCCGGTCTCCTCCGAGACGATCTTGAGTTCGCGGCTGATCTCGCTGACCCGCTCGTAGGGCGACTGGCGGGAGTTGCGCTGGTCGGTCTGCATGAGCTGCACGTAATCGATCACGACCAGGGGGGCGTGGCCGGTCTCGCGGGTGAGGCTCTGGATGCGGTGGCGTACGCGGCTGGGGGAGACGCGGGCGCTGTAGTCCATCCACAGCGGCAGGGCCCGCAGGTCGCCGAGGTGGCGCTGCATGCGTGTCCAGTCGTCGTCCTGGATGGCGGGTCCGGCGTCCAGGAGGCGGCGCAGGGAGACGCGGGACTTGGCGGCGAGGATGCGGTTGTTGACCTCGGTCTGGCCCATCTCGATGGAGTGCACGAGCGTCGGCCGGCCGCTGGCCGCGTTGGCGATCGCGATGCCGAGGGTGACCGCGCTCTTGCCCATGGCGGGGCGGCCTGCGATCACGATGATGTTGCCGGGCAGCATCTTCAGGACCTGGTCCAGGTCGCTGATGCCGGTGACGGCGGCGGCCTCGGTGACGGTCTCCAGGCCTCGCATGTGCTCGTCCAGGCTGTCGCCGAACCGGCCGAAGTGCCGGTCGGCGTCCCGGTCGCCAGCCGCGAGGAAGTCCAGTTCGGTCTGGACGGCGCGGACGGTGTCGGTCACGGCGTCCGGCGCGGCCTGGCGGGCCATCTGCAGGCCTCGCCCGAGCGCGGCCTGCAGAGCGCGGACCTTGGCGTATCCGTGGACCAGGGCGGCGTAGTGCTCGACCTCGGCCGACGAGCATGCGGCCAGGGTCATCTGGGACAGGGCCACCCGGCCGCCGATCCGCTCCAGGTCGCCGGTCCGGCTGAGTTCGGCAACGACCATCGGCAGGCCGGTGGGCTGGTTCTGCCCGTGCAGGCGGGCGATCGCCTGCCACACGGTCTCGTGCGCGGGCCGGTACCAGTCGCCGTCTTCGATGATCCGGGACGCGTCCGCGACGGGGTCGTAGGCGGGGGTGGCCAGCATGCAGGCGCCGAGGATCGCGGCCTCGCCGTCCTGGTCCGCGACCGCCGGCTGCTCAAGGACCGTGGTGGTGTCGGTCGTCATCGCTGCGCCTCCCCGGCCGCGGCCGCCGTCACGCCCTGGTGGCTGCAGCGGCGCATCGGTGCGTCGTCGTCGTCATCGAGGAGCCAGCCGTTCGGGTCGCACGCCGTGCACGCCGCGACCAGCGCCAGACGGGCCGCCGCCGCGTCCGGGCCTCCGCCCGTGCCCGCAGCCGCCGGACGCGGCTTGACCATCGCGTACAGGCGCAGGTCATCCACCCACCCCGGCAGGCACTTGGCCCACGATGCCGCGCCCTGGGTGTTCTTCAGGATGTCCGCCTCCAGCAGGGCCCGCCCGGCGTCGTCCAGGTCGGCGAGCAGGGGCCAGCCCTGGTCCCGCATGGCACGCAGCAGACGCGGCGCGCACCGCTTGGCCGTGGCCGCACCCGCCTGCCAGCGCTGCATGCCGGCCAGGAAGGCGGCGGCGTCTCGCAGCTGCTTGTCGGTGAACTCCGGCGCACGCTCCCGCTGCCCCTGCTGCTCCCTCTGTGACGGGAACGACCGTGCGGGGCCGGTGAGGGGGTTGGGGGAGGAGGAATCCTCCTCCCCCGGGGGGTGTGGGGGGGGCGAGACTCTTCCGTTGGAATCCAACGTGTCGGCCTGACCTGCATAGACGTTGGATTCCGACGCGTTGGATTTCAACGTGTCGGAATCCAACGCGTTGGAATCCAACGTGTCGGCCTGACCTGCATAGACGTTGGATTTCAACGTGCCTGCACGCGGCCCCTGCCCAGGACGCGTTGGATTTCCACGTGTCGGCCTGACCTGCGACGCAGCCTCAGTGCCGGCCTGGACGTACTGCGGGTTGTTGGCCGGGTTGCGGTAGACCGCGAATGCCCACACCGGGCGGCCGGCGACCTGGTCGTAGCCTGCTCGGCGGTGGTTGACGTGACCGGCCTTCTTCAGCCGCGCCATGACCCCGCGCAGGCGCGAGTCGCCCATCTTCCAGCCCGACTCCTGGAACTCCTTGGCCAGCGCGGCGACCCCGGCCGGCTTGCCCGGGTCTCGCAGCAGCAGCCGGATCAGGACCCCGTAGTCCTCCGGCTGCAAGACCGGGTCGTGCGCCAGGGCGAAGGGGACGACGACTTCCTCCGGGGGCTCCCAGGCCCGCTCAATGGTCGACGCCGCGAACTCTTCTGGAGACATCTTCTTCACAGGGCACCGTCCAGGCCCGGAGCGACAAGACCCTCGGCAAGGAGGAACTGCACAGCGGCACGGACGTCGTCCAGCGCGACCGGCGTCATGCCGTCATCGCCGTACATGCCCAGCTCGGTGAGCGCCGACCAGATGGCCTCCGCACTGCACGGCTGCCCCTCCTGCTCGCGGGTGCGCCAGTGCAGGAGCACCGCCAAGCGCAGCGGAACCGGGGCGCAGAGCTGGAGGTCAGCAGCGGTGATCCTGACGCCGTTCTCTTCCCGCGGCTCATCGGCCAGCACGAAGACAGCGTTCTCGAAGTCGTCATCGGACAGGTGGTGCGTGCTGTGCAACTGGGTCATCTCCCCAGGTAGGGGAGTCGTGACCAGGGAATGTGATCTAGTGCCTGGCCCGGAGTAGTGGCGTTGCGCTATGGGTTGCGCATACTCTGGGTATAGGTGACCACGCGGGCCAACGGCCCACGGGCATCACCCGGCAGACGAGGTCACCTCGCTGCTCACGACTCGAAGCTTTTTGCAGGGCGAGCGAGTCGGACTTGGAAGCGGCTCCTGTTGTGGCGACAGGGGCCGCTTCGCATTTACGGAGATCGGGAGCGCATCGGGCTTCTCAACCTGCCTCTTGGCGAGTCGGTTCCGGGTCGGACATCGCTTCTGGGTGCTTATCGGCCCAACCATTGAGGAGTCGGACATAAGCTTCGAGGTGATGTCGGCGCGGCTTGGCTGTTCCGGTTTCCCAGCGGTGGAACGCGACCCTGGTGACACCGAAGACCTCGGCGACTTCTTCCTGGGTGAGCCCGTCGGCCTTGCGGAGACGCGCCCGGATTTCCGGCGGTGGCATGGTGTCCGGCCGTGCGAGTAGAGCGTCGACTGCATCGAGTAGTTCAGACACTGGTCCCCCTCTCCTCACGTGATCCAGAACTATACATAAGTCTTCACTCTGGGCTGTGTAGTTGCTGGCGTGTCAGGCGAAGATCTTGTCGAGCTAGGGTCACCAGCATGCGTTTCGCTCTCTTCGACCTGGACGGAACCCTGGTCGACCGCCGATCCGCCTTCCCGGATGCCATCGCTCAGCTCAGCGCCGACCACGGCTACGGTCCCGAGATCGAGCGCTGGCTGATCGCCCAACTGTCGGACCGCGCGGACCACAGCGACTTCGAGCGTCTGCGCGTCACCTTCCAGCTCAACGAGTCGGCCGATCATCTGTGGCGCGTGTACGTGGACCACATGGCGGCCGCCATCACCTGTCGCCCAGAAGTCCTCGAGGGCCTCGCCGAACTCCGGGCTGCGGACTGGACGATCGGCATCGTCTCCAACGGAGCGAGTGACATCCAGCGCGCAAAACTCGCCGCAACCGGCATCGCTGACCTCGTCGACGGCGTCGCGGTCTCCGGCGACCTGGACGTACGCAAACCCGGCCGCGAGCTCTTCGCATTCGCGGCCGCGCTCTGCGGCCTGAACCTGACCGACGGTGGCTGGATGATCGGCGACGACCCGGCCGCGGACATCGGCGGCGGCCACATGGCCGGCCTGCGCACCATCTGGGTGCGCGGCCGCCCCTGGCCCGATCTCCTCCCCGCCCCGCACCGCACCGTCGACGACGTCACCGACGCCATCACCATCCTGCTCAACGAGAGGCAGTAGCACCGTGGAACAGCCCACCGTCGGCATCCTCCACCCCGGAAGCATGGGCGCGGGCGTCGCCGCCTGCGCCGCGGCGAACGCAGCCTCCGTCCTGTGGTGCACGGCCGGACGCAGCTCCGCCACCATCGCGCGCGCCGAGCAGTATGGCCTGACCGGGGTGGCCACCTTGCCCGAGCTGCTGGAGCGCAGCGACATCGTCATCAGCCTCTGCCCGCCGGCCGCCGCCGAGGACCTGGCCCGCGAGGTCGCCGGGCACGCTTTCACCGGGGTGTACGTGGAAGCGAACGCCATCAACCCCGAGCGGACAGCGCGGATTGCCGAGTTGCTCGGGTCCACGGCGACCGTCGTGGACGGCGGAGTCATCGGCTCCCCACCCGTGGGCGGCAAGAGCCCGACGCTGTACCTGTCCGGCCCGGCCGCTGCGGTCGCCGACGTCGAGGCGCTCTTCGTGGGCACCGACGTGCAGACGGGCACTCTGGGCACGGAGATCGGGAAAGCGTCCGCGCTGAAGCTGGCGTACGCCAGCTTCCAGAAGACTTCCCGCGTGCTCGTGGCAATCTCGGTCGGCCTCGCCCACGCGCACGGGGTCGACCAGGAGCTCCTGCACGTCGCCGGCCGGCGCAGCGATTCGTACCTCGCAGAGCCCGAGTACATCGCCAAGACCGCAGCACGCGCCTGGCGGTGGGGCCCGGAAATGGAAGAGGTCGCCGACACCCTCGAGGACGCCGGCCTCCCCCCGGAGATGCTGCGCGCGGCCGCGTCCACGCTGGCTCGGTGGAACGACGCCAAGGACGACGCCGAGCTGACGCTCACCGACGCCCTCGACAGGCTCGCCCAGCCGTAACCCGCCCTCATGCTGTCGCCGCCCCCGCCCGCTGCACCAGCAGCTGGTCGATGAGTCGCGCCGACTCTCCCGGTGACGTCACCGCGGTGTCGACGGTCAGGTCCCAGACCATGTCCGAGTGCGCGTCCAGGTCCTCCCGGGTCGCCTCCCATGCCGCCAGCCGCGCACCGGTATCGCCGTCGCCCCGTGCGCCGGACCGGTGCGCGGTCACCTCCTTCGGGCACCACAGCAGCACCGTCGACCAGACGGCCGGGTAGCCGTCGACCACAGCGCGGATGCCGTCGACCTGCCCGAGGTGCACCACCGGCACGCCGGCTGCGAACGCCGCGGCGAGACCAGGCCGGTCGATCGCGTAGACGTTGCCGTACCGCCGGTTCGCATAGACGACGTCGCCCGCGACCTCCAGTGCGAGAAGTTGCTCGGTAGTTCCCATCCGGTAGCCGTCGCGCTTGCCCGAGCCGACCTTGAGCCGCTCGAACTGTCCGTACCGGCTGTCGAGTTGGGTCAGCGAGCGGGACACGGTGTCCTTACCCGCAGCCGGCGGCCCGTAGAGGAGGACACCGCGGTTCATACGGCCACCGTGCCGATCGCCTGCCGGGCCTGGTCGGCCAGCGAGATCGCGGCGCCCATCCGGTTGTCGACCACGAGGTGAGGGACGGACGGACGCAGGTTCACGTCGACGGTGGCGATGTACTCCTGCCACCGCTCCAGCTTCCAGGCGTCCCGGGCCGCGCCGCGGTGCGAGATGTACTCGTGCATGGACTCCGGATCGCACTGCACCCAGATCGGCGCGACGTCGACCCCGTGCGACGCGCATTTATTGATCAGGCGCTCCATCCACGCTCGGTCTGTGAGCTCGGCGATGAAGGGGGCGGTGACCACGGTGCTGATGCCGCACGACACGTTCGAGTAGACGGCCTGCATCAGCGCGGCGTACTCGGCGGGCCGGACCTTCTCGCGGTACAGGTCAGTGTGCCGGTCGTGTGCCTGCGAACCAAGGGCGGCCAACAGCGGCTCGACCAGCGGCCGTGTCAACGGGTCCTTGTCGACCAACGGCCAGCCCGTCAACTGCGTCAAAAAGCGGGCGAACTCGGTCTTGCCGCTCCCCGCGAAGCCGCCGACCAACACGACGCAGGGCCGGTGAGGGTCACCGCCGGTACGGCGGCGCTTCCACGCCTCCATCACCCGCTGCTGCCAGCTGTAGTTGTCGAACCCGTCCCCGTCCGCGATCCGCGTCAGCGCCCGCTCGACAGCTATCACGTGCATGCCGTTCCGCTGTTCAGGAAGCGGCGTGACCTCGAACTTCGTCTCCTCACCCGGTAGCGCCGGCCGGAACCCCAGCGACGGCTCCGTCGCCCGGTACAGCAGGCAGTAGGCGCGACGGTAGGGCGGCCC
Source organism: Streptomyces sp. NPDC021562 (assembly GCF_040640875.1). Classification (NCBI taxonomy): domain Bacteria; kingdom Bacillati; phylum Actinomycetota; class Actinomycetes; order Kitasatosporales; family Streptomycetaceae; genus Streptomyces; species Streptomyces sp. NPDC021562. Next base: position 53,799 of record NZ_JBFACN010000038.1, on the reverse strand, counting down.
GGGGTAGCTCTCGCCCGTCTCGTGCTGGCTCAGGGTCTGAGGGTTCGCGGCCGGCACGCCCTTCAACCCGGCTTGCTCAGCAACCAGCCGTAGCCGCTCACCGGCCTCCTCCAGCGTCAGCCCATGCCGCTCCCGATGCTCCCTGAGCTTGTCCGGGCGCCAACCTGCGCGCTTACCCACCCCGTCAGCCTCCGTCTTCACCATGATCCGGAGCCTAAGCGCGGGCCCCGAAAACCCGTGTGTAGCTACTCGTTGAAAACGTGTTGAGGAACTCGTGCACTGAAGTGACGAGCTGTTCGTGATGTTCCTCCGGGCTTGCGCCGGGTGTGATGGCCCCCACAGATTGAGCTATCGGGTGGAGGCCTCCGTGCCGGAGTCGAAGTGCCTACGCGTCGAATTCGTAGTCCAACACGTACGCGGCCGAATCCATGGTCATCTCGTTGATCTCTACGACTCGCCCTTCAGAGTCGAAGGCCGTGCGGGCCAGCTTGATGACCGATCTTTCAGTGGGGATGGCAAGGCGGGCCGCCTCTCTGACCGTGGGCATGCGTACGCGGACCTCTTCCCGGTAGCGCGCCGGCGCGTGGCCAAGGTCCGTCAGGCGCGCGTAGATCCCGCCGGGTCCGGTGTCTGCTTGCGTGATGGGAGATCCCTCAACCAGCGACTGGGGCAGATACGACTCAGCGACCATCACGGGGCGCCCGTCCACCAGGTACCGACGGCTTCGTACGCAAACCGTCTCTCCTGGAGCCAGCTCAAGCACGTCCCTGATGTGGGACGGAGGAAGGACGCTCTCCGAGACAGCGATCTGATCGACATCCGGCAGTCGTTCGTCTGCGGACCAGATCGTCTTTCCGCTTCCCCACTGGTCACGGGCCAGTCGCTTGATGCCGTGACGTCGAATGAGCTCGAACGACATGACACGAGGGCTGGCTCCTTTCCTCATTTCGATGAGGCCTTCTGTGCGCAAGATCTTCAGTGCCGTACGGGCCGTGAGACCGGCAACTTCGTGCTGCTCGGCCAGCGCTTTCTCTCCCGGCAAGCGATCACCAGGCCCGTAGTCGCCCCGCTCGATCGCCGCCTTCAGGTCGTCAGCGATCTGCTGAGCCTTGGTGGGTTGTGCGCCGGTCTCGTCTGCTGCCATCTGTCTCCCTACCTCGGTAACGATCCTATGGGTGATTGCTACCGAGGTGCCCTGCGGGGCGCCTTGGCGGGTCGGGGCGGCTACAGGATACCGAAAAATTCCAACCTCGATAACGAGGTCATTGACATTGGTAGCGATGGTGGTCTCTACTGGACCCCGCAACCTCGTTAACGATGTCGCCGCCGGGTCCGCTACGGACCCGGCTCCCCCATCCGGAACCGCTTCTGGAGCGGCGCCGGACGAGGGAGCCGGAACGTTGGCTCCCCACTGCAAGGCCGCAGGAAGCCCCTTCCCCTAGTTGGGGAGGGCCGGGGTGATAGCACCACCAAATCCCCCGGGAGATGGCTCCTGTGGTGCACGTAGCAGCGCAGATGTGCTGTCCGTCCATCAGGACGCCGGGCTACGGCCTGTGCGGCCTGGCGGGCGGAGAAGGCATCGCGACGCACCCCCACCCCTCCGACATGAGGAGTCGTCTTGACCACGACCGCCACCCCGACGGCTCGTAAGCGGTGTCGCAAGACCCGCACCAAGAAGGTCAACCCCCGCCCGCCGATCGTCGCCTCCGCTCTTGCGGCCAACGAGATCGACCTTGCTCCAGGCCGGGAACACCTGGTCTGCCCCGGCTGCCGTACCTGGTGCCCGATCACCGGCATGAACGGCACTCCGAAGCTCGTGCCCCACCACACCGACCGCGCCGGCACCCCGAACCCCCGCCGCTGCACGGCTGGCAGCGACCGCCGCGTCACCATCGACATCGCCGTCGACGATTGGCACACGACGCTGATCGAGGCCCGTCCCACCACCGCCTCCCGCCGCGCCACCAAGGTGCTGCCCAAGCCCAAGACGATTCCGGCCCCGGCCGCGAGCCAGCTCAAGCCCGCCCCGCTCAGCGCCGAGACGGTCCGCCGTGCCTTCCGGCAGCACCAGCAGCATTGCCGGGCCTGCGAGGGCGAGATCACGGGCCGCGACGGAATGCCGCTGCCCTGCCGTGACGGCGAACGCCTCGCCGTCACCTTCCTCCGCCTGCTCCGCCAGGAACCCCGCCGCCGCGCTGTCCGCGACTTCTTCGCCCAGGAGCGGCGCCGGTTCGACCGCCAGTACGCGGCCGCCGCTCCCACGCGGGCCGCACAGTGGGAGGCCGTCCTCCCGAAGGTCGCGGACGCTGACACCCTGCGCACCCGGCTGCCCGTCGGTGACGTCCCGGCGGAGGCACCCGCCGTCCCGCTCACCACGCTTCACCCGAAGCGCTCCGCGAGCTGACACCCGGACGAACGACCGCGGCCCCGGCCATCCCGAGAGATCGGGGAGGCGGGGCCGCGGTTGCTCGTACGACAGCCGGCTCCCGAGCGCGCAGGAAGGGACCAGACGCACAGCGAGATCAACCAGGTTCTCGATGACCTGGACGATCGGCGCTGCACACAGAGCACCTGACGCAGCACCTGCGCTGCCCGTCGCCGACCGCGCCCCTTCCCGGGGCGCGGTCGGCGACGGAGTGCGCAGGACGCACTCACGCGATGGACCCCCGGGCGGCCACCCGGGGGTCCTGTCGCAGGTCAACCCTTCGTGAGAGGACGACCCACCACATGCACAGCATGACAGTCACTCCTGCCCTGAACTCCCGCCCCCCGCTGCCGAAGCGGCCGCTCCCGCACGAGAAGACGCCGGACCGACCGGGGACGTCTGGGGCGCGTCCGCACCCGCAGCGTGACGCGCGGGTCGACGCCGAGATCGGCCCCCGCGCGGTCGGCGCGATCTACCAGACCAGCATCAGCGCGTATGAGGTCCTGGCGGTCATCCGCGATCCCGAGCGCGCGAGCGCCCTGCTCAAGCGCACGGCGCTGTGGGCGGTCATCGTCCGCGACATCATGCGCGCGGACGCCGAGCCGTACGCGGTCGGCGACACCTGGACGACGTCGGACCACCTGGTCCGTGAGGGCCGGACCCCGGCCTCGTTCGCGCCGGCCGCCTGACGATCCGCCACGGTCCGCCTCCCGCCTCCCGCCCCACGGCGGGTGGGTGGGAGGCGGACCGTGGCTGGCCGTCCGGCCAGTCGCAGGCGGCGGCCCGGAGGTGGAGCTCCGGGCCGCCAGTACAGGAACTCACGAAGGGAGTCCCTGTGATCGACAGCATGTCACGCACCCGCCCCGCTCCGGCAGCCCCGGACGCCAACCGCCGACTCGGTCAGCACCTCCTGGCCGTCGTCCGCGAGCAGGACGCCCGGATCCCCGCCGAACGGCGCGCCCCGCGCACCGTCGCCGAGATGCGCGCCCGCCTCGCCGCCGTCGCCCTCGACGACGTCGAGCAGGGCGCATGCGGCCTGTGCGGGCGCTGGACCCCGTGCGGGCCCTGCGGCGATTCGCTGCAGCGGGCCACGGCCGTCCCGGCCGCAACGGAGGTGACGGTATGACCGCCGCCGTCCTCAGCCTCACCGACGAAGAGCGCGCCGAACTGTCCCGCAAGGTCGCCGAGGCCAACAAGCAGTCCCAGAACCGCCCGCGCGGATGACCCACCTCATACAGGCAGCCCGGGCCGCGCAACAGCGTGCGGCCCGGACCGTCGCCCGGCTCGGCCCCGCGCACCCGCTCGCCCGCCGGCTCATCGCCGCTGCCGCTCGCGCAGCTGGCGCCGCGTGGGACGCGGGCCACCGCGTCGCCGACCTTCACCACCGCACGACCACCGCCGTCCCCGCCGACTCCGGCGCGGACGGATCCGCCAGTCCGGCACCGCCACCTCTGCCGACTGCCTGACCCGCCCGGCCCGGCCCCCACCCTCCCCCGGTGGGCCGGTCCGGGCGCGGTCCAGGGGAGCCGCGCAGCCGCACGCCCGACGACCGACCTCGGCATCCCACGCCCACGCCCCGATTCACCAGGAACTTGACCTCGGGCTTTCCCGAGGCTCTATCGCCAATGCGTCCGCTCACGCACCCAATGGAGTGCAGCTTGACCCTGAGCACGCTGAAAGCCCCGCACCGTCGGCAGCCCCGGCGGCGGGGCCTGGACGGACTGACGAAGGAAGTATCCAGCCGCAGCGATGAGCACGGTGGTCACATCTTCTGGGTCGGCACCACGAGCGAACAGGTGCTGATCAAGAAGACTCACGGCATCCGGGGCGCCCTGCATGATCACACTCGGGCCCATCGCGACGACGTCAAACCACGAAGCTCCGACTGCGGCCCACGGCCAGTCGACGACCATGACGCGGTCGTCGGTCAGCAGAACGTTGTCCGCCCGCAGATCGCCATGGATCAAGGCACTGCCGGCTGCAGCTGTGATCCAGGCGGCTTCTCGGTCGACGAGGCGTCCTAGATTGCGTCGTGCCCAGGGATCGAGCCAGGCCAGGTCGTCTGTCCCATCCGCGGAAGCAGCGGAAAGCCGACGCCAGCCTTGGAACTTCTCGCCGAACCGGTCAGCAATCGGTGGCGCCGCGACCGGCGAAGGATCGAGCAGCCCGGACAGCTCGTCAGCCGCTGCAAGAACACGGTGGAGCTCGTCCAGCCGCCACGGCTGGGCCGGCATTCTCCCGTCGACGTCTTCGAAGACCAAAACGACCCAGCCTTCGAGATCCAAGGTCATGAGCAGCTGCGGCACAGGCGCTGCGATCGGCAAGGCCGCGGTGATCCGTGCCTCGGATCGGTGGAGGTCAGGGGTGTCGGGGTTTGGTTCCGTGCCCACCGCCTTCACGAACACCCGCCGACCATCGACAAGACGCATGCGAGCAGCAACCCCAGGCGAGAAGCCACCGGCCTGGGTAACGGCGCTTTGCACAGGCGCCCCAAGACGTTCCTCAACTCGGCTTCGCACAGCGTGGGGAACAGCCCACCAGTCCACACGCACACCCGCAGCTACAGGCGCGCTGTCGGTCTGTGTGCTCGGTCGCCTCCCCATGGCGACATGATCCAGGTGACGCCCTCAAGCAGCAACGAGGTTTCCCTGGCCTGCGCTCCTCCCAACTCCCATGCGAGTGAAGTGCAGAGAAGGAGCCTGCTGTGCAACGGCCTGATCGTTTTCGAGGACACCGGCGACCTGCTGCCCGACGGCCGCATCGTCGCCCCGCACCGCCCGGTCTGACACCGCCCGCAACCGAGCCGTTTCGGCTCCACCGGCCGCCGTTTCGGGAGCGGGTGGATTCGTTTCGGGCGCGCCCTGAACACCCCCCTTCTGGAGGTCCCCATGACGATCACTGACCTGCCGCACCAGGCGGTACCCGACACCCCCGTTTCGGCTCCACCGACCCCCGTTTCGGGCGCACCCGGCCGCGTTTCGGGAGCGCCGGAGTTCGTTTCGCAGACGGACAACCGGAACCCGGACCCGCCCCGCCGGGACCGGCTGATGACCGCCCTGTCGGTGGCCGCCGCGCTCGGCGGCACGCTGGTCGGCGTCATCGGTTTCGCGATGTCCTACAGCACGCTCTCCGAAGTGGCGCTGAGCTGGGGATTCAGTCACCGGCTCGCGCCGTGGTTCCCGGTCGGTGTGGACGCGTCGATCATCGCGTTCCTGGCGCTGGATCTCTACCTGATCCGCAAGAGCACCCCGTGGCCGCTGCTGCGGATGGCCGCGCACGCCATGACCGGCGCCACGATCTGGTTCAACGCCTCCAGTCAGGGCGAGATCGGAGCTGACCCGGTCCGGGCCGCCAGCCACGGCGTCATGCCGCTGCTGTTCGTGATCGGTGTCGAGGCCGCCCGCCGCCTGTTCATCGCAAAGGCGCAGCTCGAAGCCGGTACGGCCACCGACCGGATCCCGCTGCACCGCTGGATCCTCAGCCCGCTCGGCACTCCGCGGATCTACCGCCGGATGCGCCTGTACGGGGTCACCTCCTACCCGGAGATGACCCGCCGAGAGCAGGACCTCAAGGGCTACGAGCAGTGGCTGCGCCGCAAGTACAACGGCGACCTGGACAAGGCGAGCGAGGATGAGCGGCTGCCCATGACGATGGCCGCCTACGGCTACACCGTCGCCGAGGCCCTGGCCCTGCCCGAACGGCAGGAACGGGAGGCGAGGGAACGCGCCGAGGAAGCCGAGCGCCGGCGCCTGGAGGCACAGATCCGCCAGGAAGAAGCACAGGCACGGGCCGAGGCCGCCCGGCTGGAGTCGGCGGGCCGCCTGGAGGCCGTCCGCGCCCGCGTAGACGCCGAGACCGGCCAGGCCCGCGCCCACGCCCGTGCGCAGGTCAACGCCGCGGAACGGGCCGCCGAGCAGGAAGAGGCCGCTATGGAGACTGCGTTGCTCGCCGAGGCCCGCGCCCGCCAGGCCGCCGCCGACCGTAAGACGGCCGACGAACGCGAGGCCGCTGCCGCCGCCGACCTCCGCGCGGCCGACCTGGAGCGCCAGGCAGCCGAGAAGCGGAAGCAGGCAGCGGAGGCCGACCGGGCCGCCGCGGCGCAGACTCAGGCGATCGAGACAGCCGAGATCGCCGAGGCCAGCAAGCGCGCTGCCGAAGCCGACAAGGCCGCCGCCGAAGCCGAGAAGGCTGCCGCCGAAATCCGCCGCCGTGCCGCCGAAGCCGACCGGCAGACGGCGGATGAAGAGGAGCGCGCAGCCCTTGCCCGGGCCAACGCGCAGGACGCTCGGGAGCGCGAAGCCGAAACCGAACTGCGTGCCGCCGAAAAGCGGCTCGCCGCCGCCGAAATCGAGCGGCGTGCGGTCGAAGCCGAGGACGCCGCCCGGCTCAGCCCGCGCCAGCGCGCGGTCCGCAGGGTCGCCCGGATGATCCTCGCCGCCGACGGCATCGCCGAGCAGCTGCCGCTCGCACAGATCCAGCGCGAGCTGGGCGTCACGTCGGCCGGCACCGCCTCCGAGTACCGCCAGGAGGCCGCCGAACTGCTCGCCAGCGGCTACCGCCCCGAGCAGTGACCCACCCGCAGCACCGTCCGGCACACACCAGTGAGGGCCAGCCCACGGCAATTGGGCTGGCCCTCGCTGCGACTGCCGGAAGCAGTCACAGAGCCCCCAGTACACCAGGAGGAAGTCCCACCGTGAACAGCAACGACCCGATGAACCGCCCGTCCCCCCTGCGCGATGTGGCGCAGAGTCCCGAGGCAACCGCCCGTTACCTGGCCGATGTTCAGCGGGTTCTGCTGGAGATCGGCGACAACCTGGAGCTGCTGGCCCGCGAGACCCGCATCCACCTGCGCGCCACCCACGTGGACGGCGACCGCTGGTATCACGCCCGGCTGCGCGCGCAGCCGGTGGAAAAGGCCTTGAAAGCCGTGCAGAAGAACTTGGACGGCCTGACGCAGGGACTGGAGACCACCGCCTACAAGCGCAACGAATTCGCCGACAAGGTTAAGAAATTGCCCGGCGAGCGGCAGCAAAAGGCGCTGGAAAAGGCGCGGAAAAAGAATCCGCAGATTCGGGCGGCGCAGAATTCTTCTCCGCAGGGTGGACAGCAGGCCCCCGGCTATGGTTACAGTAGTCCTGCGTCCATTTATGACCTCGGGCGGAACCGGGAATCCGCGTGAGCGGCCGTCCGCTTCTCCGGTCCGAAATCACGGCGCATCGCTCCCATCAGCACTTGGTCGGCCAGCGAGACCGATTCGTCCGGACACACGGCGAGGATCTCGGGGCCTTCTACTTCCTGTTGATGCTGATTCAGACGCTCGGGAAAAAGGCGCTGAAAAAGGGAGACGTTCAGAAACTGCGGGCCATCGCCCACGATCTGAACGCCGTCTACACCAAGCACACCCAGTAACCAGCCGCACCCGTGAAGGGGGCCGCCGCAGTCCGCGGCGGCCCCCTTCGGCGGTTCTAACGCGCAGGCGCGCAGACACGCAGACGCGTAGGCGCGCACACGCGTACGCGAGGCGGTGACCCGCTGTCAAGGCTTGATCGAGATTGGAGGTGAGCCGTGTCGGAGGACGACGAGAGCGCTGGACAGCTGATCAATTTCCCCGCTCCGGACACGGTGCTGAACCGGCCGCCGGACCTCGCGGATCCCGGCCGTCTTTTCCCTGCTCCGGACATTCCCCCGGAATCCGAGGAAGAGACCACGCTGGAAATCCCTCGTATTCCAGCGGCTCCGGATCCGATGAATTCGCTCCGATCGGACGGAATCCCGGCCCCCGATCCGCCCGACGGAGACGAAGGAGAATACGAGGAAGGGGAATATGAGCAGCCTCGTTCTCTCGCCGACCGTCTCGGGGACTGGCTGGAACTCCGGCTGCACATTGCGCGCGAGCGGCACGACAGTGAAGCCGCATTCCGTGAGGCGGAAATAGCGCGGAAGGTCGCACTCCTGGAAGCGCGGACAGCCCGTGAAACCAGCCTCGCCGAAGCGCACAACAAACTCCGTGCCGCCCACCTGAAAGCACAGGCTTCCCGAGCGGGCGGGGCAGGATCCGGACTGGGCATGGACAAGGGCCGCGGTGGCGGGTCCGGCCGGGGCGGCGGCTCCGGTTCGGGGCGCGGCTCCGGCGGATCGTCGGGACCTGGCGGCGGCAAGCCCGGTGGCGGCCGCGGTTCCGGTGGCGGTGGAGCAGGGCGCGGCACGTCCGGTCCCAACTCCAGCGGCTCGGGCGGCAAGGGCCCCGGGGGCGGCAAGGGTTCGGGCGGTAACAGCGGTACGGGCGGCCGGGGTTCCGGCGGTGGAGCTGGCGGCGGTTCGAGGAACGGCGGCAAGGGCTCCGGCTTCGGCGGGGCGAACGGCTCCGGCGGCCGGGGGCCCGGCGCCGGTTCCAGGGACGGGCGCGGCTCGGGCCGGGACATGGCGGTCAGCCCGCGCGCGGAACGGGCCCGCGGCCGGCAGGACCGCCGCACCGCCCGTCAGGCCGCCCGCGATCAGGGGCGTGCTGACCGGCAGGCCGCTGGCCTCGCCGACCGCGCCAAGGACCGCGACTTCGAGCGGGGCGTGCGGGAGCGGGCGCAGCTCCGGAAGGAGAAGGCCGCCCGCCGCCAGGAGAAGAAACGCCGGCGCGAGCAGGACGCTGCGCGGGCAGCGGACCGCGCGCACCGTACGACCTTCGGCGAAGCCATCGCCGATGAGGCACAGCAGCGCTGGAACAAGCGCCGCGCCGACACCGGCACAGCCCGCAAACCGAAGGACAGCGGCGGGGACAAGACCCAGGACAAGGACGCGGGAGAGACCCCGTCGAACCCCCAGGAGAAGCCGCCTGGAAGCCCGTCAGACGGCCCCGGAGACGGGGCGGGTGACCCTGGCCCGGGCATGGCTGGAGAGCCCGGGAACGGGCCCTCTGAGGGTTCCGGCCCCGGCGAGGACGGCAACGACAGCGGTGGCACGGACAGCCCGTTCGGCCGGGACCGTACCCCGCCGACGGCGGAATGGCCCGGCCGCCCGCCCCAGCCCGCCGACACCGCCCCGCCCGGCGAGGACGACGTGGCCGACGCGGTCATCGTCGACGACCCCGGCGACCCCTTCGGAACGTGGCGGGCCCGCCGCGCCGGCCTCCCGCGCGCCCCGAGGAAGCGGCGCGAACCGTCCATCCCGCAGCAGGACATCAAGCGGCCCGGCACTACCCGGCCCAGCCCCACACCCCAGAAGGACACGACAGTGCCCGACACCCGCCCCGCCCGTACCGCGCCCGCCGCGGGCCCCCTGCCCGCCAAGCACGCCACCAACATCACGTTCACGGAGTACCTGGTCCGGATCGTGAACCTCGCGGTTCTGGTGGACCTGGACAAGGAAGCCGCCCACGACCTCGCCACGGCCCTGGAGAAAGTCGCCGACGCGCTGCGGGACATGGCCGCCGACCTCGCCGACGACCACGCGATCGACTCGCTGGTCACGGCGCTCCTCGAGGACCTCGCCGACGCGGCCAAGGAGCTCAAGAGCGACGCCACGAACGCCGCTGCGGAGTGCAAGGCGGCAGCCGAGGCCGCCGTCGAAGTCGCGGGCGCCGTCGGCAAGGTCTACGGCGAGGACAGGGAGGCCAAGCAGAACGCCGGCCTCGCCCACGCTTCCGCAGCCGTCCACCACGAGTAGAAAGGACCCCCGAGATGGGCACTCCCGCCCCCTACAGCGCCCAGGTGCCGCCACCCCAGGACGGCGACAACAGCTACAAGGCCGTGCAGGCCAAACTCTTCGCGCTCGGGCAGGCACTGGACAGCGCCGACTCGGAACTGGAGCAACTTCAGCTCCGCATGAAGCTGAACGCGAGGGAGTCCGAGGTTCTGGCCGGCCACATCGCGCATGCCGAACTCGACCCGGTGTTCGTGGAAATGCAGAACGCCGTGTCCGTGGCCCTCGGAGGCGCTGAGATCGCCGTCCGCAACCTGGTGGCGCGGGCCCGCGACGCCGCCGCCAAGGCCCACGAGACCAGGACCACCCACGCCCGCCTCTACGAGGGGCTGGACCGCGTCCGCTCCGGCCGCCGCTACCGGACCCCCAAACCGGCGTTCTTCGACGACTGACCCCACCCCCTGCACCCCCTTCCCCGTTTTCGGGCGGTCCCGCAGCAGCGGGGCCACCCGCCGTCTTTCCCCGACCTCTCAGGAGATCCCGCCGTGTCCTCGCCGCGACCCGTCGTGCTGGAACGCCTCGCCTACACCCTGGCCGCCCCGGCTCTGGCCGTGGCCCCCAACGTCGCCCCCGACGGCGCCGTGAACACCTCGATCCTGCTCGCCGGCGCCGTCGGCGCCGCCGGGACCTTCCTGGCCGCCAAGAGCGACGAGCCCGGCACCGGCCGCAAACTGCTGCGCTGGTCCCCGCTGGTCCTCGCGGCCGCCGTCGACGTCGCCGCCCACCACACCACCGGCTGGGGACCGATGGGGCTGGACGCCTGGCTGGCCGCCGGGTGGCTGGCCGCCGGATGGACCGTACTCCCCTTCTCCCGGCTCACCCGCCGCCGGCACCGCCCCGCCCTCGCCACCCCCACCCCGCAGCTGGCCGAAGCCGCCCCCGCCCCGCAGCCCGCGGCCGTCGAAGACGACGGCGCCAGCACCTTCACCCGCGCAGTCCGCCAGCTGTGGGAGCGCGCCGGGAACCCCGGCAAGACCATCGTGGTCAAGGCCATCCCCCACGACGGCGAGCCCCACGACCTGACGATGCTGCTCCGTGCCGCCGAGGACGGCCGCCCCATCGGCACACTGACCACCGCAGCCGTCGCCGCGGCGTTCGGCATCGATGACGCCCCCGGCACGATCCGTCTCGCGGCCGTCGAGCAGCTGCCGGGCCGCCAGGGCGGTCCGGGCTGGCTGGAGGTTCACATCACCCCCGACGCCGCCCTGCGCCGCCGCACCGCACCGACCCGCGCACAGAAGTGGGCCGACACGATCGGCCACCAGCGCGGTGCGATCCCCGGATCCGTCTACGTCGACCGCGTCCGCGACGACGCGCGGGGCGTGACGTTCGTCCTCGCCCGCATGGACGACCCGCACCACGAGCCGAGCATCGACCTGCCCACGCTGGCCACCGCGATGGGCGCCGCCTACGACGACGGCCGCGTGTTCGCCACCGTCGACGGCGCCGACATCCTGGTCGCCGTCTGGGACAGCTCGCCGCTCGCCGCCGTCTACCCGGCCACCCGCGACCTGCTCACCCCCGACGCCGACGGCCGCTGGGTGTGCGGATTCCTCACCAACGGGCAACCCGCCCGCCAACGCGTCTACACCGACCGGGGCGCCGCCCACGGCCTGATCACCGCCCCCTCCGGCGGCGGCAAGACCCAGCTGATGGGCCTGTTCGTCGCCGCCGACTCACTGTTCGGGAAGGTGGTGTGGCTGGCCACCGAGGCACCCGACGAGAAGACCGCCGCGCTCGGCGAGCACTGCGACCGCTACGGCGTCGGCGCCCTCTACATGGTCCGCATGTCCCGCGCCCTGGTCGCCCTCATGGAGATCCGCGGCGAGATGGTGTGGGAAGACGGAGAGCGCCACGACTGGGACCCCAACCGGCCCGGCTGCCCCTACCGGCCGCTCTCCGCCTACCTGGACGAATTCCTGTCCGCCGCCCGCGACGAAACGTATGGGACAGAGCTGATGACCAACACGGAGACCGTGTCGGTCAAGGGCCGCAAGTACGGCATCGGCGAGACGGTCGCCGGCCAGTCTGTCTACGTGCAGGACGGGTTCACGCAGCTGCTGTGCGAGAACCTGCGCGAGAACTGCATCCCCATCGTCCTCAAGGTCGCCCCCAAGAAAATCATGGACATGTTCAAGTCCCTGGGAGTCGCCCCGGAGGACATCCCCGAACCGCTGCCCCGCAGCTTCACCCCGGCCGAGGCCGGCCGCATCGAGCGGATCATGGCCGGGCAGCCAGAACCGCCGTCCAACTCCAACACGGGCGGCGCCGGATGGATCATCGAGAGCAAGCACCCCGAGGTCCTGCGCACCCTGTACATGGACTTCGGCGCCCCGATCGATCACCTCTTCTCCGACACCGTCCACGGACTCACCCACCACGAGATCCGCGAACTCGAAGCCAGGGACCTGTGGTTCGACTGGACCCAACCACCCCGGCCCGGCGAGTTCGGCCCCGAGCCCGGCGACGAAGACGACGACACCACCCCGCGCCGCCGCAGCAGCCGGCAGCCCGCGGCCCGCCGCGACAGCGTCACCACCGCCCGCCAGGCCCTGGAGAAGATCAAGCACCTCACCAGCTGACCAGCCGCCCCCTCCCCCTGCGCCCTCCCCGCCCTCCCCGGCCGGGGAGGGCGCACCCGTTCCCGGCCCCGGATGGAGACCCGCCATGACGTACGACCCCACCACCCGCCCCCTGTCCCCCACCGCCGCGGCCGCCGAAGCCGAACGGCTCATCACCGAGGCCTACCGCCCCGACCTCACCCCGCCCACCCCGGCACCGGCCGCGACGTTCCACCGGGACACCACCCCGCTCCCCGCCTACGGCACCACCCCGCCCGTCCCGCAGCCGGGCCGGCCGCCCATGAGCCAGCGCGCCGTCGACGTCAGCACCGTGATGCTGGCCGGGAGCGTCGCCTCCGTCCCCGTCGGCGGGATCACCTGCCTGCTCCTGTGGACCCTCGATGCCGTCAACCCGGTCAACCTCGCCATCGGCGCGTCCGCTCCGGTCGCGGTCCTGCTCTCCGCCGGCGCCCTGCTGAGCCGTCTCAAGGGCGTCCACACCGAGCACCACCACCACTACTCCGGCCCCGTCCACCAGGACCTCAGCACCACGACCACGAACACCGCCAAGGGCGTGATCGCCGTCAACCGGCCCCGCCACGACGGCCGCTGATCCGGGCCTCCCGCCCTCGACTGTCTGGAGACGTACGCGATGCCGATTCCATGGATGAGCTGGAGTGACCGCCGTCGCTGGCGCTCCGCCCGCACCGTCGCCGACCTCGGCGAGCTGATGGCCCAGTGGCTGGAGCGGCGTATTTCCTCCCGCCCCGGCTACACCCTGCGCCACGGCCCGGATGAGGAGACCGAGCACCTGGTGCCCACCCTCGCCGCGCTGTGCCGCGCCGGGTACATCACCACCCAGTCGCAGCCCGGCCTGGCCGGCACCGGCGTGGACGGGCAGTGGTGGCAGCAGCGCGCCATGGTCGACCTGGTCGTCACCGATGCCGTCGCGTTGGCCCGCCTCCGTGATGCCGTCGCCGAGGCCGGGATGCTCGTCAGGGTCATCGACTACGGCTGCGAGGGCAGCCCGGAACCCCTCATGGCCGTGACGACCTGCGCCGGCCACGCCACGGCGTGGACGGGCCGCCGAATCGGCCCGCAGGACATGGCCCGCCAGTGGCCCGGCCTCACCCCCTGCCTCTACGACCAGGTCGCACACAGCACATACGTCTCCGTCGTGGCGCCCGAATACGGACACGCCGGAGAACGACTGTGGCCGGTTCTGCTGGACCTCGCCAGCAGCCTGCGCCGACACGACACCCACGCCTGACATCCGGGCACCCCGCCCGGCCCTGGCCCCGGCGGGCGGGCGAGGACCGGAAAGGTGTTGCCCGGCGTTGAAAACGCCGACGAGGGCGGTGTTCACGGTGCTGACGAGTTGTGACGGCGACGCCCCGCCGGTGAGTGTTCGACGCTGTTGGCGAATTCAAGGCGCCGCGTGACGTCGGCCTTCACGACCTGGTTGGGGTCGTGAGGCAGCCTTCAGCACCAACTTACGGGCGCCGCGATCAACCTCGCCCGTATCAACGCCCACATCATTCAAACGCCCTGCGCCCGCACCCGCGTCTCACACTTCGCGGCGCTCCTGCCGATCAAGTAGCGAAGCAAGCTCATGCGCAGTGACCGACCCGCTGTCGCGAACGGGTTGGCCGATGTCGGCTGGCCAACCCGGTCTGACACGGGCAGTGAAGTCCGCGAAGTCCTTCCGCAAGTACTCCGGATCGGACGGCTTCAGCCGGAGCTGCTGACGGCTGTCTGCCCACCAAACCTCGAGGTCAGTGATGGTGCCTTCGGTGGGCCATTGTTCTGCCTGTTCCGGCAACAGCAGGACGTCGACGAAGCCTCCGACGCTCAAGCCGATGTCTACGAAGATCCCGATCGCCCCAGGTCTGGGCACCTTCACGACAGTGCCCCGCAAGACCTGCCCGAAGCGCAGATTCCCTCGAATCCGCTCCCACTCCGCATCCGTAACCACACAGCGCATCCTCGCAGCCCCACGGCACTGAGTCAGTCCGATCTTGTGGCGAGCGCGGGCTCACCACAAGATCGAACTGATTTGGCCAACAGCGTCGTGGGTGTTCCCGCGGGGCGGTCGTCGGCAAGGTGTCACTTTCGTCGGCGAGGTGCCGGTGGTCCTAATCCACTCCGGGTGGCACGCGCGTGGCCTGGTGGTAATACATCCGCCAGCCTATGGCGTGGTCCCTCTTACGCCAGATCGAACTGTGCCTGGTCCTGCGTTCTCCGAGCAGGGTCTCGAAGGTCAGATGCACCAGGCCCGGCGCGAGCAGTACTCCCGAGATCTGCGAGGGCTCATAGCGGAGGCCGTCCGCCGAGCTGCCCGGATGGTCAGGCAGTTCGGCGAGCATTGCCTCGTACGTCCATCGCCGCCCCGACCCGCCGACCTCCACGAACTCCGGGTCGAGAAGCTGTGCGGCACGTTCCCGAGAAGCGCGGACACGCGGATCCATGAGCTGCAACTCGGCCGCGATCGCCTGGTTCACGTCGTCTTTTGCACCGTCCATGGACGCATCCTCACCGAACTCACCGTTCCCGCCGCAACCGATTTCGGAGCCCACCCCGCCGACCTGGTGGAAAGCGAACCGGCACAAGGTCTACGGCGTCGCCGGACTGCTGATCGGCTACTGGATCGGCAGCCACCTGCACGGCTCCCCCAGCCAGCCGCAGCATCCAGGCCCGGCTCACAGCACCCCCGCGCCGACCACGCCCGGCCCGCAGCGCACGCACACGGCCCCCGCCCACCCCTGACCCGGCTACCGCCCCGCACCCCCGCCAGCCACCGAGGCCGGCGGGGGCGCGCCTGTTCACCGACGCCCGGAGGAACTCGACCGTGCTCATTCCCCGCCCGCGCCGCCGGATCGGCCGGCCTCGCCCCCAACGCCCCGGCCCCCGCTACCCACACCGCCCGCTGACCCTGCCCGCAGCCTGGAGCCGGTGATGCCCCACACCGCCAAGCGCCGCCGCCGCGCCGAGACCATGCGGTTACCGCGCGACGCGCAGGGCCTGCCGGAGTACGACCGGGGCGCCTGCCCCGACCACCTCCTCACCCGCCGCCAGCTGCGCGCCCGGAACCTGAGCAAGGGCGGCCAGCAGCTGGCCGGGATCCTGCGCTGCGCCAAATGCCGCTACACCCCGCAGTACTCGTGCACCCACCCGCAGCGCGCCTACCTCTACGACCTGCGCCTTGCCGTGCCCAAGCGCATGCCGACCCTCGCGCAGGAGTGGGCACTGGACCGCGCGATGGCCGCCCGGCAGACCTGCCCCCAGTGCCGCCGCCGGTACGACTTCTGCCTCCCGCTCAAGACGATCGGCAGCTGCCTGGAGTGCCACGACGGCACCCCCGCCGACCCGACCACCTACACCCTGCCCGCGGCCGCCGCCCACCGGCTCGCCGCCTGACCTGAGAGGACACACCGCCGTGACGACTCTGCCCGACACCGGCACCGTGACGTCGTACAGCCTGGACCAGGCCCTGGACGACGCCGTCCGCGACACCGACGCGAAGATCACCCGAACCGACAGCAAGGCCAGCCTCTTACTGGCGTTCGTCGGCGCCGTCCTCGCCGGCCTCGGCTCCCTCGTGGACGACCACCTGCCGGTCCTGACCGCCGTGGCCGGCGGCCTCGCCGTCCTCGCCCTTGCGCTCGCGGCCGTCCTGCTGCTCCTGGTCGTCCGGCCCCGCCTCAGCGGCGCCGACCGCGCCTCATTCCCGTACTGGGCACGCCTGCTGGACGACCAGCTGATCCTCGCGAGCATGACCGGCGACACCCGCGCCGCCCGCATCCGCGTCCTGTCCCGCATCGCCGTCAGGAAGTTCGTCATGTTGCGCCGCGCGGTCGACCTGATCCTCGGCGCGCTGCTCCTGCTCGCGTTCGCCGCCGCCGGCCTCGCCCTGTAGAGACGCCCCGGGGCAGACGTCAAGGCGTCCAAACCATCGCCTGCCCCGGGGTCCACCCATCCCGTACTAGACGAGACGGAGACCCCAGTATGACCCTCGCCTTACGCGTTCATGCCCGCCCCGGGCATCGCGCCCTCCTGGTGACCACGACCGCCGGGAGGGCCGCGTGACCATCTACCGCCACGGCACAGAACACCCCCAGTTCCCCCAGCCCCAGAGCCAGACGCCCACGCAGTGCCAGCTCACCCCGCAGCTGTTCGACTTCGAGTACGGCGACTGCAACCGCAAGATGCCGGAGCTGATGCGGGCCCGCCGCGCCTGCTCCCGCTGCCCGCTGGCCCCCGACTGCCTGCTGTGGGCGCTGGTGAACAAGACCCTCACCCCGGTCGGCATTTTCGCGGGCACCACCCCTCGGCAGCGCACGAAGCTACGCGACCGGCTGGCGGCCCGGCTCGGACCCGACTGGATCAACGTCCTCGCCCACCAGAACCGCGCCGCCCGCCCGAGCACCGCCATGTGGAGGCAGGCCTCATGAGCACTGGCACGCCTCCCGAAGGTGACTGGATCCGGGGGATCACCATCAAGCAGCCGTACGCCACATGCGTGCTCATCGGGGCCAAGACGATCGAGAACCGGCCCAAGGCGTGGTCCTGGCGCGGCTGGATGCTCCTGCACGCGGGCAAGACCACCGACTTGCCCGCGCTGCGGATTCCACTCATCGGCCGGACCATCCGGGGCCGCGAGCTGGTGACCGGTGCTGTGATCGGCGTCGCCCGCCTCACCGACTGCCACCAGGACCCTGACGGCAGGCCGTGCACCCAGTGGGCGGAGCCCGGCTCATGGCACCTGGTCCTCACGGACGCCCAGGAACTGCCCCTGCCCATTCCCGCCAGCGGTCAGCTGGGGCCCTGGAAACCGACACCCGATCTGGTGGAGCAGGTGCTCCAGCAGCTGCCCCACCTACGGCCATGACCGGCCCCCGAGGCAAGGAGAAGAAGCCGTGCGCGCCGGGTCTGGTGCCGCCGCCCGGCGCCCTCCTCGACTGGGGCGACGGCCGGCACTTCGACCACCAGCGGGACAAGCCGTGCGTGCTGTGCGACGCGCCTACGCCGATGCGGTCCCACGCCGAAGAGCCCGTGCACAAGGCCTGCGCGGAAGCGTGGATCGCAGCCCACCCCGTGGAAGCACGGCTGGGCCGGTTCACCTCCGACGCCGGGCCCCAGCCCAAGAAGACCACCGACCTGGGCGCCCACGCCTGACGCAAGGAGAGCTCACCCATGAGCAGCACCCCGCGAAACCGTGACCGCGCCCTCGCCTACCCCGAACCGCCGGCCTCCCCGTGCTGGCACCGCAGCGGGCCGAAGCCCACGCCGCTCACCCCCGAGCAGCAGCGGCACAACCGCGAGGCCCTCGCCCTCGCCCTGCGCACTCCCCGGCCCCGCTCCCCGCGCACCGCACACCACCTGACCGTGGGAGCCGACTCGTGACCGACCAGACGACCACCGCCCCCGACAGCACCCACCCGGCACCCAGCAGCGCCGCGGCCGTCCTGCTCGCCGCGCACCCCCACCTCCCCGCCGACTCCGTCGACGCCATCGACGTGCCCGGCCTCGGACTGACCGCCCTGATCCAGGTCCCGGACACCCGCGCCCTGCACGACTGGGCACGCGCCCTCGGCGCCCCCGCCCACTGGACGGGCGGCAGCGGCTACGGCACCACCCGCCCCTGCGAGGCCGGTTCACCGGACTGGCTGTGGTGGCGAGTGGAGTACATCGACACCACAGCCGAAGGCCTCCCGGTCCGGCTGTGGGCGCTGGAGGCCTCCGCCCACCCCGGCGCCCTGGCCACATTCCTCGTCAGCACCGTCCCCACCACTCGATCGGAGACACGATGACCAGCACCCGCCCGTACCCGTCGGACAGCCCGCTCGCGGTCCTGCTCGCCCTTGCCACCGACACCGTCGGCCCTGACGAGACCGAGCAGCGCGAGGACGCCGAGACCGCCGCCGCGCACCACGTCTACACCGCCTACGCGCACACCCTCGCCGCGGTGGTCGACGCGTGCGACTGGCAGGGCTACCCCTCCGTCACCCTCGACGGCGACCGCCGCCTCGAACCGGCCGCCGTTGCCTGGCTGGACGGCGGGGCATGGCTGCACCACACCCTGCGCATCACCGTGGACGACGGAGCCCTCGACGCCCTGACCCTGGTCGTGCCCTGCACCTGCGGACGCGGCTACGTCGACATCCTCCTCGACACCGAGGACGCCCTGATCGAGATCCTCACCGAACTGGCCCCCACCCACGGCCGCTCGCCGCACATCGCCGACGCCGCCGTCGACTGCCACAGCATCCGCCCCGCCTCGGCCCTGTACCGGCTCACCTCCTGACCACCAGGGCGGCCCGCCGACGTACGGCGGGCCGCCCCTCCCAGATCACAGCACCCCGACCCGAAGGGACCCCATGCACGACACCAGCAGCACCTCCCGCCCGCCGATCGTCGTCCTGTGCGGATCCACCCGCTTCTGGGAGCAGTTCGCCGAGGCGACCCTGTACGAGACGATCGCCGACCGGATCGTCCTCGCCCCCGGCTGCAACCTCAGGGAGCCGCATCCACTGTGGGCGACCCCCGAGCAGGCCGACCGCGTCAAGCGGATGCTCGACACCCTGCACCTGCGGAAAATCGACCTCGCCGATGAGGTCCTGGTCGTCAACCCCGGCGGCTACATCGGCGACAGCACCCGCCGAGAGATCGCCTACGCCCGCAGCCTCGGCAAGCCGATCCGCTACACCCACCCCGTCGACGGGAGCGACCGTGACTGACACGACGGCCCGCCCCCCGGCCCCCGTCACTGCCCCGCGTATCGAGCTGGTGTCGTTCGGCTTCCTGCACCTGGACACCGACTCTCAGGGCCGCCCGGTCCTGCCCCGTGCCGACCGCATCGAGGACGTACGCGACCGGCTGCGCGACCCCGCCGCCGCCCGCACCATCCTGGACCTGGACGGCCACCACCCCCACGTCCAAGACGTCGTCCTCGCCACCCCCGGCGCCCGCGAACTCCTCGACAACCTCACCGACTACGCCACCGGCCCCGCCGGGCCCCGCCGCATCGCGGTCGGATGTGCCGGCGGTCTCTAGCCACAAGTAACTGTTGCTGGAAGTTCAGTGCCTGATGATGCGCCTGGTGTATTGACTGATCGCAGTCTGTCCTGATTTCCAAGGCGAGGGCTTCCTCCGCAACAGTGCACGGTCGGCACGGGAGGTCTTGCCCAGCAGGGCCGGCCCGTACAGCTCGGCCGCAGCGGCCGAGTGCGGGGATCGAGGAGTCGCGGCGGTGCTGTCCTGGAGGATCTTGTGCCAGTTGTCGATCCACGGCTGCTGCTCGGCTCCCTTGACGCCACAGGCGTCAAGGAACCCCGTGAGCTGGCGCACGCTGCCGGGCAGCCTTCCCTGCCGGACGATGCGGTGTGCGGTGCTGTGCGGCAGTCTTCCGTAGCCGCCGGCCAGTACCTCCATCCGCTGGAACGAGGGGGCTCCGGCCTGCTCGTACAGTTCGCACAGGGCCGCGCTCATCTCGGCTCGGTCGGTGATGACTTCGACCGGGGGAGCCTTGGGCCGCCGAGCGCCGCTGGCGGCCTTTCGTTCTTCGTACCGGGCCACGCGCCACAGCCGTCGGGCTTCGGCGAGGGCTTCGTCGGGGTTGTGGCCCTGCACGGCAGCGCAGGCGCGGACGAAGTCGAGAACGGTGTCCTCGCCGGGAGTCGTCCTGCCCGAAGCGGCCCGGCTCAGGGTGGTCTTGTCGTAGCTGCTGAACCCGGCGAGCCGGCTGTAGGCCGGCTCGCCGGCCTGCCGTCGTTGTTCTCGCAGGAACTCCGCGAGAACAACGACGGCAGGAACAGCGCTGTTGATCGGCTTCTCCTGCCGCCCCATGGCCAGAGGCCCGTCAGCTCGTCGGGTCGGACGGGCTGAACAGGGCACGCAGCACCGCCCGCAGGCGGCTGGAGCTTCCGGTGGTGATGGTTGCGACGACGGCAGCCGCGGCCAGGCCCGCACCCAGGATCAGCTTCAGGACGGCGCCCAGCGGCAGGCCCAGCACCACCAGGAACGCCGCGACCACGATGACCACGATGACCACGGCCGCCTCGGCACCGCCCAGGCGTCCACGGCCGGAACCGATTTCCTTTTCCTGCGCCGCTCCGGATGCTTCCGGCGCACGGTTCTTGTTGCTCATGAAAAGCCCCTCCTGCCGGGACCCCTTTCCACGGGGGCACCCGGCGCGCTACTGGCTCCAGGTGATCGACGGACTGCCAAAGCGGTTGGCGCCACTGTGGGGGTGACAATCCGTACGGATTCGAGGATTGCAGACAAGTCCCCTTATGGGTAGTCGAGTTGAATACGTCTCCGCGTCAGAGGCGATTGGTGCAGCGGTATCCCTGATGTGCAGAGATCAGCGCCGTTCATGAAACTTCCTGAACGCTTCATGAAGCGGAGTTCCCGCAGCTCAAGGCGTGTGCGGCAGTCGATTGCCCCCTCAAGAGCAGCTCGTTGGTGCGGGGCTGTCCCAATTGACTGCTTGACCTGGCCGCACGGGCCCGTCACTGTGGTCAGAAAGCTGCGGCCTGCCGAGAGGTAGGATCGTAGGCACCCCGATTGCTACTGGCTCCAATCCACGGCACAAGGGGAAACAAGCGGACTCGTGTTGGCGCACAGGACCGCGGGAAGCCGGTATCCCGGAAACGGGAACCGGCTTTTTCCTTACCTCAGACGTCCAGGCATCACAAAAGACGACCAGGCGTCACTACAGAAACCGAAACCTCCTGGGGGACAGAGGACGTCCCCTTCTCCTTCGTCGGGTGCAGACGGACTTCGGCCTGCACCCGACGAAGGAGGGAATCTCAGTCGCCGGAGATCGGGCCCCAGAACAGGGGACCGGCGATGCCGTCAGGATCCTGGCCCATGTCCTTCTGGAACGCCTTGAGGGCATCCCGGGTACGGGCCCCGAAGATCCCGTCCACCGTCAGCGGGTGCCCGGACCGCGACAGGTAGTTCTGCAGAGTGACCACGCACGGCCCGGCCGACCCCATGCCGACCAGCGTGTCCATGCACGCAGCCGGAGAGCCGTTGGCCAGGTACGAGCGCGTCTGCGCGTCGGCTATCCCGGTCGCGGGCAGCGACAGATAGGTCTGGAACGCCTGAACCGCCGCTGCCGTCTTGGACCCGTAGACGCCGTCCACGGCGAGACCGGCGCCGTCCCACTGGTAGTGCGCGTGCGGATCGTTGAGGTAGCGCTGCAGCACGCGCACGCAGGCGCCCCGCGAGCCGGTGTGCAGGTCACCACAGTTCTCCAGCGGTCCCGCCGGCGGAAGGGCGGAGGAGGCCTCCGCCACCGCCGCGATGTGCTTCGCGCCGGAATCGGACTTGGTCCCGGATCCGCAGGCCGTCGCCCCGGCCAGGACCAGAGCAGCCAGGACCCCGCAACTGGCTGCCCTCAGCCCCCGCGCCGCCGTCCCGCTTCGGAAGATCAGTGCCACGTTTCCCCCAGAGGATTGTCGGCGTCACTCCGCCCCGTGCGAAGTAACCGCCGGTTCGTACACCATGACGCTCCGTTAGTGGCACTATTGGGTCAAGGCTCAGCCTGGCGTAAAGAGTTCATGAATGTTCACGGGGGATCTGACCTGGGAGAACCGGCACCCAGGGCAGGCGAGGGGGGGATCCCGGATGGGGTCGCAGGAAGCACTTCCCGGCTATCGCAAGTTCGCACAGCAGAAGAAGGAAGCGCTCAGGAGCACTCCTACGAAACAGAAGACACTTGCGAAGCAAGCGGCCTGCTCTGAGGCAACCGTCAGCAACATTTTCACAGCCAAGACCGCACCGACAGAGGCTTTCGCCAGAGCGTATGCCAGGGCCATCGGGTCCGCCCCTGATAGCGAGTGGGAAGAGTGGCGGTCGGCCTGGGAGAACCGCTTCCAGCAAGAAGGTCCAGCGGTGACAGCAGCCGAAGATCAATCCCGCGGCAAGCGTTTCCGGAACCCGAAATTCCTTATCCCCTCTGCGCTCGGTACTGTCCTCCTTGCGGTGGCAGTGGTCCTGACCATGTCCCCGGGTAAGCATCCGTCCTCTTCATGCACGCTCACCTCTTGCCGGGGCAAGGAGCCCAACGACTACTGCAAGGTGGGCGTGCAGACCGTCGGGGAACAGGATCGGCCGTCTCCAGGGCCCATCACGGTACAGGTCCGCTGGAACAGCAAATGCGAGGCTGCCTGGGCAAAAGCGTGGGGGGACTACGTGAAGTCCGGTGACAAAGTGACGGTATCCGTCGAGGGGGGCGCGTCGGAGTCCATGAAGGTCAAGTACGGGCATGACCAGCACACGGCCATGGTTCCACGCACCGAGACCCAGCGTGTACGCGCGTGCTGGGAACGCGGGCACGACCAGGTCTGCACCAGCTGGACCCCCGCATAAGTCAACCTCGGTGACTGTAAGTGGCTGTATGTTCACTCATTGATGATCGATGAACTTGAGGTGGAAGCCCCACGAGTGCAGAGAGGGCTCAATACGTCTGCGACTGCTGCGGCCGCTTCGTCATGCGACATACCGAACCGCAGCGGGCCAACGCCCTCACCAGGATGCATCTTCCACTGAACTCGGTCAGCCTCGTCGACAACCGCCCAGACACCCACCTTCCGCACCGCCTCACCTTGATCACTCAGCCGCCTACGAGGCTGAACAGGTTATCGACCTCCCCGGCGCCCAGATGGCCTCGGCTGTTTCCGGGCGCCGGCCGGGGCGCACGGACCGCCCGAAGGTCGCTTCGCTCGGGATGGGAGAGCGTTTCCCGGGAAGCGGATCAGTCCCACCAGAAGTTCCAGCGATGGGCACTGGTGATCCGCTCGGCATACGCGGCCAATGTGTAGGGCCTGCTGCCCTGCCAGATGTTGTCCGGGCAGAAGGCGAAGTGCTCGGCCGCGACCAGGAGAGCCTCATGCTCATTCGCCGGTGGCACGGCGACGCTGAGGTGCAGCGTGGAAAAGCCGACCGCGATGACACGGACGCCGAACCGGTGCTCCCAGTCGCTGACGACGGCGGAGAATTTCGCGGTGTCGTTGTCGTAGTTGCAGGGTCCACCCCAGCCCCCGGCCGTCAGCGCCTCCGCACCGGACGCTGCGGCGACCAGCCCCAGACGTGTCTGTGGGCGGTCGGCGAGGAACGCCTGCGCGAACTCGGCAGCCAGTTGATCGGGGTTCGTTGCCGTTTTCCGGCTGGGCGCGAGGCCGGGCCAGGTCTGTCCGAAGGGGGCCGTGACGGCGAGGCGCCTGTCGGCGTCGAGCATGTCGTCGTCTTCGTCGACGGCTGTGTAGGTCGCCCACCACTGTGCGAGGAGGCCGGCAGGGTCGTGGCTTGCCGGGGAGGACATCTGCTCGGGGAAGACCTCTCCGGATCCCCATGGGCGGAATTCGCCGTCGTTCGGATCCAGCGAGTCGAGCAGTAGCGGCCACAGACCGGAGCGTGTGTGTTCAGCGTGCATCCGCGTCCACAGCTCGGCCGTGGCCGGCCCGTCACTGAGCCACAGAGGCTGTGCGTCTCCGTCGCCTTCGTCGGACGTGACCATCCGGCCGGGCGGCAGGAGGCCCTCGAGGCTCAAACAGGCTTCAGGGTGCATGGGACGGATGCTAGTGCTGCGACCGTGAGGCATCACTGAGAGGGTCCGACCACTCGATCGCGGAACTGCTGGAAAGTGCGCCAGCCTGACGTTTGTCCCGGAGCGATCAGGTCTCCTTCCGCGCAGTCGAGCACCTTGCACTGCAGAGCCTCGGCAAGACGGAAGACGGGCGGCAGCACGTCGTCACCGGAGCCCCGGATATGGAGCATGATCGATTCCACGGGGTCTTCTGAGCCGATGTTGAGCTCGATGGACCAAGTGGGGCCGGAAACTTCGCCCCAGGTGGGGTCCGAGAGATCGGCTTCGGGACAGGCCTGGGTAACAGCGGCGAGCACGTCGCGTCGTCGGCCGAGCGAGTCCGGGGTGTGGTCGGCGGGGATCTCCTGCACGGAGGTGAGGTCGTCGGGCAGGCGGAGGAGGAGTACGTCCCAGCTCATGGCGGCCTTCCTGGTAAGAGTTGAGGAGCGGTTACGGTCACTCAGATCAGGCTGAGCTGTTCTGTGGGCGGTTGTGGCAGGAGCACGTTCTGCAGGCGCCGGATGTTCGCGCGCCAGGGGCCGCCATCCGACTCGGCCCACAGGTCCATCAGCTCCGAAGGCTCGGTCATGACACGGTCGACGGCCTGGAGAGCAAGATCGCGCAGGCCGGTTAGATCAGGAAGAGGCTCTTCCGTCCCGTAAAGGGGATCGGCAGGCTCACCCCCAGGGCACTGCGCGGCGACAAGAGCGGCCGCAGCTACGGCTTCCTCGGACTCGGGGGCTTCGAGGTAACCCGCGGTGTCGATCACGCGTATGAGAGTGCTGCGGACAATGCCCTCGCGTTCGCCTACGGCCGCCTCATCAAGGTCCCGGCAGAAATCCGCTGCGGTGTCGTTGTCAAAGGGACCGACATCCCAGGTACCCATACGTCACTCCTGCATCGCCATCTCTGTCCGCGACATTCTGCTGGGAGCCACTGACAACGGCGTCGCCGTTGCGCCCCCGGAACCAGCACGGGACTGTTGGGGGCAGCAGCGTGTCCTTGGCTCCATGCCTCACGCTTCCGCGGGCCGCCCAGTGTTGAGTCGGCTCAGCCCCCAGCGGCGCCCGACGAGGTAGCCCAGGGCGGCGCTGCCGCCGATCTGGATGGCCAGCCAGAGCGCGCACCCGAGCAGGAAGCGCGTCCAGGACAGGTCACCGCCGTCGGGCAGCCACACGGCGACCGCCGCGGCGATGCCGAGCACTCCGGCCGGCAGCACCGCGAGCAGGATCACGCGGAGGCTCATGCCTGTCCCTCCGTTGTGGTCTCGGAGGCGGCGCGCTGGGTGAACGCGAGGCGGGCGAGCGCCTCGCGGAAGACGGGCACGTTCTCCGTGTCCATCCGGTAGGCGATGTTCTGGTGCCAGCTCGGGTTGTCCGGGTCGGATACCGGGTTGATCGGCGCCGGGGTCCCCTCCGGCCACCACCCCTTCTTCACCCCGCGCGGGACGGCGCGGGAGAGAGCGACTGTCGGCCCGTTCAACCGGCCGAGTACGGACCGTAGTTGGTCGGCTTCAAGGTAGCCGTCACCGTCCACAATGACCATTTCGGCGAACCGGCGGGCGCCGGCGGGGAGGGAGCGGAGATAGCGTTCGGCGCGGTCGACGGTCCAGCCGGTCTGTACGGTGGCGACGGTCAGGTCCGCGCCCTGCTGCGCGGCGAGCGCGAGCACCTCCCGGGCGAATTCCTCACTCGCGCCCTCAATGGTGATCTTCACGAGAACCTTCCGACGGATTCTTACCCGGTTCTCCCGGGTCTCCACGGGCAGTGTGCTCCTCCGGACCCCTTCTCGTTTAGGTCGGGGAGAAATGAGCCAGAAATCTAGACACGTTCAGGTGACGTGGCGGCACGGCCCCATGGGGTGCCAGGCCGGGGAGGCGATCGGTGCGGGCTCAGCGGAGGGCGATCGGGACGACGATCGCGGCCATGGCGGCGACGGCGGCGAGGCCGATGCCGATCGGACCGCGGGCGGCGGGGTGGCGGTACGCCAGGTAGGCGAGGCCGCCGGGGACGAGGACGAAGGCCAGGCCGAGCAGGACGGCGACGAGCAGGGCGAGCGTGGACATGGCGGATCTCTCCCGTGGGTTCGGGCATGCGCGTCTCGCATGCGGAGTGGAGCGTGGGCAGGTCTCACCCCGTGTGTTGCGGGGTGAGACTCCGACAGCGCCCGGAGTGTGCGGGACCCGGAGGTAAGCCGCGCAAGTCTCCAGCGCGAAGTTGTCGACGAGGCCTCTGGCCGGTAGCCCGGGCGGCCCTGAGCTGCGCGTTCAGTGTGTTCAGGCAGCAGGCGCCGGACCTCGGAGCCGGTGGTGGGCTAGCCGTGCAACCCACGTCCACGTGACGAGAGTCACGGGCACGGCATGGGGGATCCCGTCCGGCGAGAGGGAGATGAGCCTGTGTCAGGCGGCCGGGGGAGCAGGGCGACGCTGAGCTGCGCGGCGGCGCTGTTCGGCGGCGAGGCGGTTGACCTTGCGCCGGACCCGATCGCCGAAGGCCTCCGGCTTGGCCGCGCCGGCGATGGTGGCGGCCTCGGTCCAGGTAGTCCCCTCGCGCGCGGCGTACGCGAAGACCACCGCGCGTTCGGCCGGGTCGAGGCCGCGCAGTACACGGTTGAGGCGTTCGTCCTCGAACACCCCGCCCGCGGTGTGCGCCAGGTAGTCGACCTCTGTGGCGACCAGGTCGTACAGCGGCACCCCGCCGACGTCGGCGTCCAGGGACAGCATCCGGCCGTGCCGGGTCCCCCGCATATGCAGCGGCACCAGCTGCCGGTGCAGAGCGCGGGCCTCTGCCTTCAGAGCACTCAGCGCCGTGGCCGGCAGGTAACCGGTGTCCAGCAGCTCATCGCACCAACCGCCGAGCAGAGCTGTGGACGTGGCTTCCGTCCACCGCGGACTGCGTGGCAGCACCAGGCTATGTCCACCGAAGTACTGCACTGGGTCGGCCGAGTCCTCGGATATGAGCTCGATGGCGAATTGGCTGACAGTGTCCGACATAGCTCCGGTGACGAAACCGCGAGTCATGAGGGCCCTCACCACATCGGGAGTGGCGTCCCGGGACACAGATGCGCCATCCCAAGGTTCTCCCAGCCGCACGTCGCCGTGCTGATTTGCGAGGACCCAAAGATCGGCATAAGGGAGTTGAGATTCGGGACGGGGGACCAGGTGACGGCTGTCGCCTTGCATGATGCGGTGCTCCTTGTGTCGAGGGCGAACTCACCTCTCAGTCGCGGGGCAGGCCTGGACCGGCAATAAATCTCGCCCCGCCGTGTGTGATCTGGGTCATGGTGCCGGGGTGGGGGTGTTCTGCGGGGCGAGGAGGCGGGCGAACTCGCGGTCGTGGGCGGCGCGGTCGCGGGCCTGCGCGGCGGCGGTGCGGTGGCTGTCGGCGTGATCCGGTTCGAGTGCGGCGAGTTCGTCGTACCGTTCGGCGCTCTCCTCGCGCAGGTCGGCCAGGCTGCGCAGGGCCGCGGCGCGTTCGCCGGGCTCGGCGCCGTCGCGGGCCAGGCGGTGCAGGTGGTCTTGGCGGCGGGTCTCGGCATCGGCCAGAGCGGCGAGGCTGGCCCGCACGGTGACGGCTCGTTCACGGCGGGCGCGTTCGGCGGCCTCGGCGCCGGGGAAGCGGACCGCGTCCAGGGCGCGGCTGAACGCGTCGGCGGGCCGGTCGGCAGCGAACCGGGCATAGGCGACGTCGAGGCCGCGCGCGGCGCCGAGGGCGTTCAGGCCGTGCTGGCTGTGCACGGCGCGGCGGCCGGCGGCGGCCCAGGCGGCGACGTGCGGGCCCCACCGTTCCTGGGCGGCCTGCCGGGTGATCCCGGCGGCCGCGCCGATCTCGGTCCAGGTGGCGCCGTCCTCGCGGTCGGCGACCCCGGCCTGGGCGATCAGCGCGTCCAGGCGGGCGCGCAGGGCGAGGGCGCGGCGGACCCGTTCGCCGGGCGGCACGGCGGTGGTGCCGTCGTCGCCAGGGTGGGCGAGCAGGTCGTAGGCGAGATCGCCGACCGCCCGGGCGCGCAGGCCGTAGGCGACGTGGGCCTCGTCCCGGGGGGAGAGCAGCTCGGGCCGGTCCGGTGCGGTGTCGGTCATGCCCGTCAGGCTATAGCTGACGCCCCTTCAACCGTCGGGCGGCCCTGCCTCACCGCACCGTCAGGCCTGTCCTGTCGTTCGGCATGCGTCAGGTATGCCCGATCGCTGCGGACGTGGCAGACCGTTCCTGACGCACCGCGGCCGTACGGCAAAACCTGACGGCCGCCTTCCGTCAGATTCCTCCTGCCTGTGGCCAGCGTCAGGTTCACCCTGACGGATTCCGGCGTTCGCCGGACGGGGGGCTATCACCTCGGATAACCCCCAGCGACCACCCGCCTCAGCCCGCTTGTCAGTGCCGTGCGCTGTGCTGTGCCTATGACCGTCGATCGTCTGTAGGTTCTCGTGACCACGTCTGTACCTGCAAAGCCGGAGTCCCTGCCCGTGTACGAGCGCAGGGGCATTCCAGTGGATCAGCAGCACCTGCGGACGATGACGGAGCTCAAGAGCCTGCGATTGAAGCCAGTTCCCGGCCAGGAACCGGTGGCGTTCGTGCGTGTGTACCGGCGTGGCCATGGGTGGGGGAATTTCCCGCTGTACGATCCGGCGGCCGCCGCGAAGATGCGGCCTCTGTCGGCGAAGCAGCAGGCCGCGAAGACCGCCCGCCGGACGTGCCCCCAGTGCGGCAACGTCCGCGACCACGTCGTGTACGGGAAGTGCGGGCCGTGCCAGGTGCAGGAGCAGCAGGAACGGCAGGCCCTGCAAGCCCGGACCTGCTGGAAATGCCACCGTGTCTCGCTGGCCCCGTTCCGGATTGGGCAGCAGGAGCAGCACCGCTGCACGCCGTGCTGGGTGCTGTGGCGGTTGCAGAGGCAGTTCGAGGCTGAGCGGCTGGCCGTGTGGCGGCGTACCTGCCCGGGCCGGGATTGCAACGTGGTGACGGCCACCGACGAGGAGATCGCCGCCGTCCGGGCGGACCCCACCCACCGGGTGGGCTGGGTGCCGCGATGGTGCCCGCCCTGCGCCGAGCGCGACGCGCGGGAACGCGCTGAGCGGCAACGGGAGCACGAGGAAGCCCAGCGGCAGGCCGAAGAACACCGGCGCCGGCGGATCGCCGAACTGGTCGACTGGGCGCAGACCCTGGTTGCCGATCCGACAGTCGTCATCCTGGACTCGGAGACCACCGGCCTGGAGGACGACGCCAGGATCGTGGACCTGGCCGTGTACAGCATGGGCAGGGACGTGCTGCTGGACACGCTCATCGACCCGGGCGTGCCTATCCCCGCCGAGTCGACCGACATTCACGGGATCACCAACCAGATGACGACGGGCGCCCCCTCGTTCACCGAGGTCCTTCCGCGCCTGACGGAGGTTCTGGAGGGACGACGCTGCCTGATCTACAACAAGTCCTTCGACGTCGGTCGGCTACGCCACGAGCTAACCCTCCACTACCTCGACCGCGCGGCGCGAGAGGCGGCCGAGGAGACGGTGCGCGTGGGCGCCGTGCCGGTGGACGTCCGGGAGCGGGCGGTCGCTGAAGCCGTGAAGCAGGCGGCGGCCTGGCTCGCCGCCGTGAAGTTCGAGGACGTGATGCTGCCGTACTCCGAGTGGTTCGGCGACTGGTCCGACTACTGGGGCAACTACGCGTGGCAGCCCCTGTACGGCGGAGACCATCGAGCACTGTCGGACTGCCGCGCCGTAGTAGATCTCCTGAAAGGGATGGCGAGGCAAGTCGACGCCGACGCTGCCTGACCCCTGTGGGTCCTGCCGCCCCTCCTGCGGCAGGACCCACGCCGTACGGATCAGCGCCAGTAGAACTGGATCAGCAGCGCCACCACCACTGAAAGGACCGCGGTGGACAGCGCCGCGGTCACCTGCCCCCGCCTGGACCAGATGTCGCGCCACCAGCTCTCGGAGGAGTCGGCCGAGCGCCGCTGGGCCCGATCGGCGGCGTGCAGGGCGTCATCGCGTGCCTCGTTGTAATGGTTCGTCCTGGCCGCTCGCCATGCGATTTCGAAGTCTCTACCGACCTGCTCGCCGCCGATGCCGAGGCCGAGCCACTTCGCGGTCTCAATCCGCGGGAAGCTCTTGCCCCGGAGTACGTCACTGACGGTCGACGTGCTCAGCGTGGACTGTGGGTCCTGCTCCTTCGCCTGCTCGACAACCACCTTGTACTTCGGCTTGTCGAACTTCTCGTGCGTCGTGCGAACGTACGCGAAGAACCCCGCCCGATTCATGCCCTCGAAGCTGTAGTCCTCTTCGTCACCCATCAGTGCCCCCCACCCTCCAGCCAGATGTTGACCGCCCAGGCCGCGAGCGCCCGGCAGGCCCCCGCCACCGCGCCGCAGGCCGCCGCCAGGCAACCCTTCTTCACTAGTTCATGCCGATCTGAAGCCGCTATGTTCTCAGGGGCGTTGATGGGCTGAGCCGCGTCCGTGGTCGCCCCGTCCCTGCTCTGCTCTTCGCTCATGAGGTGAGCGTGCAGCACGGATTTCCGTCCGGCACGAAACCGGATTCCAGCCTGGTCAGCACCGAATCCGGCGAGTCCGGGTCCGGTTTCCGGCGCCGGATCGGCACCGGATTCCGGCGCCATCGGGTCGGATTCACCGGACGGCTCCTCTTCGACCCCGATTTCATCGAGGTCGGCGCCTCCGGGCGGCGGTGGACGCACGCGGAGATGGTCGCCGCCCTGCCCACACTCCACGGCGGCGCCGAGAACAGCACCCCCATCACCGCAGAGCACTTCGAGGTCACGGTCCTCGCCTCCGGGATCGTCCACCTCACCTACGAGACCCGCATCGAGGACCGGCACGCACGCCGTTCGTCGATCTGGCGCCGCGACGCCGCCGGGGAGTTCCGGCTCTACTACCACCAGGCCACGCCGGTGCCGGACGGGACGGCCCGGCCGTAGGGACCGTCCTGGGGCCTGTCTACCCCTTCCCGTCGGGTCCGGCCCGCCCAGCCTGATCCGGCGCGATTGTCAGACAGGGCCTAGGACGGCATCGTCATCGCCGACCAGGGCAGCTGGGCCCCTCAATGCCGATCGATGCTCGGCTACATGCAGCGCGACGACGGCTGGAACGACAACTCCCGTGTCCGCCGTGCGCATTCGACCTACAGACGGCGCACGACGCAGGCAGGCCGCTCGCCGAGAGCTTCGATCGAGAACTGCCACGGATTATCACGCCGTGATAATCCGTGGCGCTCTAGAGAGTGAAACCGCGTCAGAACACCCGAACCGGGTCCCGTAGGAGTCGCAGGAGTCAGTAAGGTGACGTCGTGGCCTCTCCATACCCTGAGGGAGACCGGGAAAAGGTGGCGTCCAAGCTCCCCCCGGCGCTCCAACGCGAACTGAAGATCCGGTGTGCCGAACTCGGCCTGGACATCCAAGATGCCGTCGAAGCCGGCATCACCTCCTGGCGGGCGAGCACCCGCCCGCTGCCCGAGATCGACACGGCGGGCGCCAAGTCGTTCTCGCCATGGCTCCCGCCGGGCTTGTACGACGACCTCAAGGCCACCTGCGCCGACCGGTCCGTCTCCTACACACAAGGCCTCGCACAGAGCGTCAGACTCTGGCTGGACGAACACCCCTCCCCGCAGCACGCTCAGCCCGCTGACCCGGTGCGCATCGTCAACGCCAACCAGAAGGGCGGCGTCGGCAAGACCACGGTGTCCCTCGGCATGGGCGAGGCCTACGCCGAAGACCCCGAAGCCGCCCGCACCGCGCTCACCAGGTTCCTCGACTCCCTCGCCTACGGCGACCTCAAGCGCATAGGGAAAACGAAGGCGGGCGTCCAAGACCTTCTCGACCGGTCGACGCTCGGCGGCCGGCGGGTCCTGGTCGTCGACTACGACCCGCAAAGCCACCTGTCCGACCAACTCGGCATCCAGCAGATCGAGCCCGGCCGGGACAGCCTCGTCTCCCACATGATCGGTGAGGCAGAGGGCGACCTGCGCGACCTGATCGTCACCGTCGAAGACCCTCGGTTCGGGCGCCGCCTGGACGTGCTGCCCGGCGCCTTCGACGGTTTCGTGCTCGACTCCCGGCTCGCTCTCACCGCCGCCCAATCCCGCGGCTTCCAGAAGGAAGTGGCCCTTGAGCGGGCACTGAAGCCGATCGAGAACGACTACGACGTCATCATCATCGACTGCCCACCCAGCCTCGGTCTCGCCATGGACGCCGCCCTCTACTACGCGCGCCGACGGCGCAACGAACGACCCGCCCGCTCCGGCGTGCTGATCCCGGTCCAGGCCGAAGACAGCTCGGCGACCGCATACCGCATGCTCGTCGACCAGATCGAAGACCTGCGTAAGGACCTCGGTCTGGACATCGACTACCTCGGCCTGGTGGTCAACCAGTACGACGCACGACGCGGCTTCGTGGCCACGTCATCCCTCGACCAGTGGGCGAGCCTGGAAGACCAGCGCGTCCTGGCCGTCCTGGACGACCTCAAGGAACAGCGCGAAGCGGTCCGCGTCAAACAGCCCTTGCTCTCGTACGCACCACACTCGAAGCAGGCCAACACCATGCGGATGATCGCAATGGAGGCAACCCCGTGAGCAAGGCCGACCGACTCGGCAGCGGAACCGCATTCGGCGCAGCGGCCGGCGCCCGCAGCTCCCGACGCGATGTCTTCGGCCATGCCATCGGCGAGACCAGTACCGCGATGGCAGCGGCCACCGATCTGCCCGTCACACAGATCAGCGACAACCCCGACAACCCGCGCAACCACCTGCGCAACCTCGACGAAACCGTGGCCTCCGTACGGGAAGTCGGCGTCATCCTGCCCATCGTCGTCGCGACGACCGAGGCCTACCTCCACGACCGGCCCGAACGCACCGACGACCTCGACACCGGCGCACACTACGTCGTCGTCGACGGCCACCGGCGCCTCGAAGCCGCCCGCCGCGTAGGCCTCGCCACCATCCCCGTCCGCGTCGACAACGCCCGCGTCAGCACCGACGAATCCCTCCTCGAGGCCGCGTTCATCGCGAACTACCACCGCGACGACATGACCGATCTGGAAGAGGCACACGCGCTCCAGCAACTGGTGACCTACTACGGGAGCCAGACCAAGGCCGCCCGGCGGCTGGGCATCCCCCAGAACACCATCTCCAGCAAGCTGTCCCTGCTGAAGCTGTCACCGGAGCTCCAGAAAGACCTCGTCACAGGCGAGCGGAAAGTAGAGCACGTACGCAATCTGGGCAAGCTCTCTCCCGCAGAGCAGAAGAAGAAGGCAGACGAGCGCGCCGCCGTAGACCGCCGCAAAGCCGTCCAGAAGTCACCCGAGCTCCCGCAGCCGACCGACGCAGCCGACAACAGCACGGGGACGGGGCAAGTATCACGCCGTGATAATCCCGGTACGCCGCTGCCAGCGCACGACGAGCGGCCACAGCCGGACCGAACCCCCACGCTCCCTGAACCACGTGCCGACGAAGCACCGGTCAGGGACGACCAGTCCGCGGAACGGCAGCCGAAGCCGTTCCCCTACGACGACGGGCCGCAGGCGGCGTACTTCCTCATCAACAAGATGCCGCCCCAGGAGTTCAACACGATGCTGGACATGCTCAACAAACACCGCGACCGGCAGACCACCATCTGAGACCCCCCTGGCGTGGTCGGGGTCGCGGTCGGCCCGACCACACCAGGAAACGGACCCACTCCCGCTCACCTCTCGGCAGGGCGCTGCCGCCCAGGCCGCGGTCACCATCGTCGTTGTCGACGATGGCCGGTCCCCAGAGTGCCTACTCCCTGTTCGTGGCAGTGGCCCACAGGACCGTTGCCACAGCAGCGGATTCCAGAACAGTCGGCGACTGCTCCTTTGTCATCTTCGCGAGCCGCCTCCACAGGCCAGCCATCGGCCCGTCAGTGTCAAGGGGAACGGACAGTGCCGCAGGGTCCTCAAGCCCCTGGAACTCCTCCACGGCGAGGGGGCGCGGAGGGGAACTGCGCAGGATCGTGAGCTGTGACTCGGGGTTGGTCGGGCTCAGCAGGACGCGGGTCTCCCAGGCGCAGCCCGCGAGGACGACCCGTATCTGCCCCTCACGCAGAATCAACCCGGTGAGGAGCCAACGCGCCGTAGCCGTGCACCACACATGTTCACCGATGCGGTAGGCGCTCACGTCGCTGACTTGCCCCAGCTTGGCCTTAGGCCCGTGCAACCAGCCAGTTGTGAGCATGCGCTCGCTGGGGGCCTCGCTAACGTCCGTGTCGGCTGACGGCCAGAGCGAGCAAGCGAAGCGGGGAACGCCGGGTTCCCAGAATCGGGCTGCGTCGAACGTCCACTTGGCTCCCGCCTCCGCGGCGATGGCGGCCGCCGCCTCAGGGCTTCCCAGGCGCTTCAGTACCGCATCCTCATCCAACTCGGTGGGCTGAGTGAACTGGGCGACGACCGGGTCGAGGGAGGTGTAGTGCTTGAACCGGTCCTCCAGTCCCTGAAGGTCGGTGCTCATCGGCGCCTTGTATCTGGTGCCGTCCCCGAAGTCGTTTGTGTTCTTGCTGACGAAGTACACGGTCTCATCGGGGTGCTGACGTGCGTACTCGACAGCGGTCAGCCAGATCGCTGCGTCACGGGAACCGATCTTCACCGGGTGCTTAACGTCCTTTACTGCGACCCGCTTGCAGGGCGCGAGCACGTTCGCCTCCCGGAATGCAGCCTCTTGTAGCGCCCACGCGCTCGGCGGCAGCACGTCCACGACGGCGCCGAGAGCATCCCGCCAGTGCTGGCGCACCCTCTCCGGCTCGTAGTCCGGTAGACGCGTCGTTATGTGCCAAGGTGTCTGCTTGCGCAGCTCGTTGACGGCCTCGTATGCGGCGTCGTACTTCTCCTGGTGCCTCAGCGCCCTCTGCGCGGCTAGCTCCTCCATCACTATCCAGGGGACGGCAACGCCTTGAACGCCCGACGCCCGGATGGTCTTGAGTAGGTCGACGCTGGCATTGTCGGGAGTGACACCCCACAGCATGTTTGTGTCCAGGATGATCAAGGCAGGCGGCTCCGTCCCCGTCCGGTATCAACAGGCGTGGGCAAGCCTCCCAGGCTGCGCGTCACCTCGTCAGCCGTATCTGATCAACTTGGGAGCACCAGTTCCGGCGGGACGAACGAGACATCGACCAGGGCGCCGTGCTCGTCGTAGATCAGTAGGTCCAGCCCGCCGTCTACGGCGGGCAGCTCCACCTGGAGCAGCGGCGGCCCCTCCAGGCGAGCGCGCGGAGCCTCCCGGACTATCTCACCGTTACCGGACATATGCCCACGGTGGAAGCGCGTGCAGGGAAATGGCAGGCGTTTGCGGGAGGCGCTGACA
The DNA here is from genome assembly GCF_040640875.1 of Streptomyces sp. NPDC021562. Lineage (NCBI taxonomy): Bacteria > Bacillati > Actinomycetota > Actinomycetes > Kitasatosporales > Streptomycetaceae > Streptomyces > Streptomyces sp. NPDC021562. Next base: position 18,211 of record NZ_JBFACN010000038.1, on the reverse strand, counting down.
GGGCGCGGGGCGGGTGCTGACGGGCGGGGAGTGCAACCTGCGCCGCCGTCAGACAGCGGGGGGCGACTGGGGCTGCTGTCCCTGTGCGGCGGCATTCGTCGATGTCTGGGCGGCCCCGGCCACGTACTTCATGTCGTTCGGGTCGCTGCGCCGTAGTACGAACACCTTGATAAGCGCGAGCAGGCTGGGACCGCACAGGAGGGTTGCCAGCCATGGCGAATGAGGGGCGACGTAGACCCCTGCGCCGAGCATGGCCAGGGCCAGCACTGCCCCGACGATCACCTCGGTCATCTGCCGCTTGTGAGCCCGCTCCGCTTGGCGCTCCTGGTAGCGCCGTTGCTCCGCTTCACGCTGCATGTCCAAGCGCATCATCAATACGCGGTGTTCACGGCGCAACTCTGGCTCCATCGCCTCCAGGGCGGCCCTCAACTGCTCCGCGCCCAGCTCGCGCCATTGCATAGCGATCTGCATACCGGCAGAGAGGATGGGGTCCTCGTCCGGTGTCCAGTTGGCAGGCAGTTGGCCTCCCCTGTTCACTGCTGCGCTCCTCCGCCCCCACTGGACACCGGCATGAAGTCTCCGTTGGCACTCTCCGGGGGAGGCCCGAGTCGCAAGAAGAGCCGCGCCAAGGTGTGGTTGATCGTGTTTGCCGCCGCGCCCGCAACAAGCTGTGCTTCTTCGGTGGGCAGAGGCCCTGACTCCCCGTGCTCGCCGCCGTCCTCGGTATGGCCTGTCCTCCGGGCTCCTTGGACCCCGAGCTCCGGCGGATCCGCAGCGGCACGGTCATAGGCCGCAAGCATGGCGGCAAGAAGATCAGTACCAGTGACCAGGTCGCCGGAGTTCAGTCTGCTGATCGGGTCATCCGCGGGCAGTTGGAGGTCTTCCGCTGCAGCGGCTTGCTCACCGGACGGGTCGGGGTCCAGTGCCCGCTTGAGTACCTCCGCAAGATGCTGGCGATAGAGGGTGATCGATGCTTGGGTATCCAGCGCTTCCCGCTCACGAAGGAGCTCCGTGAGGTCGTTGAGCGAGGGACGTTCTACCTCCCCCTCTACCGTCCCCCTTGCGGATTCGTTGACTTCAGCGATGAGGGCACGCACCTCAGCCCTGAGGGTTCCTGGGGGCATCTCAGGCGCGTAGAAGAGCTGGTCGTCTGCAAGGAGGGCGCCCCCCTCCCTGGCGGCGTAAAGCTTCAGCGCGGTCACGATGACCCCGAAGGGGAAGCCGCTGAAACCGGGTTCATGGGAGAGGCCCCTGGCAATGTCGGTGTACCTGTACAGCCCAGGGACTCCGGCGGAGGAGCGGCGCATCTCTCTTTCAAGCTTGTCCGTCCACACGCGACTCTTGGCGCCGCTGAGCAGCGAACGGAGTTGCTTCCCGTCCCTGTTCGGCGACGGGCGTTGCCTAGGATCTCTGTGGCTTCGGAGCGCCAACCCGCGCAGCCTGCTCCAGAGATGCACCGTCCTCACCCCCTAGGTCGCGGCATCAACGGAATTTCGAGCGTACCGGTGATGTCCAGTGCGGGTGGAGGGCTTTGGCGTACCGGATAGGGGAGGGACGGCACCGACGGGCAGGGCGTGTACGCCTGCGCCGCCCGGGCACTGTGTCGGCACTTCCGCCGGCGCCCGCCTGTCCCCCCTCGGAACGCTACCAGCGGCCGTGTGATCGAACTCCGGGCCCTGCACGTTCACGCCCACAGGGGCACTCCATCGCGTGGCCTATGATGCCCCGCCGACCGAAACCGGAAGTACACATTCCGCCCGGAGGGACCTTGATCCCACTGACCCACCTTGCCCTGCTCGGGCTGGCTGGCTACAGAGGAATTCAGCTCGCCGTCCACGAGATGATCCAGGACCGCGAGCTGCCTGAGGCGCCGGAGCCGGAGCAGCCGGCGGGCAAAGTGCTCGATCTGATGGCCGCGCTGCAGGAGTCCGTGGACAAGGCGAAGGCCTCACGCGGCGAGGACATCGGTGCCGACGCGCAGGTCCACGAGATGCCCATGAAGAAGACCGCGCCCAAGAAGACGGCCTCGAAGAAGACTGCGGTGAAGAAGACGGCCGCCCGCAAGCCCCGCCGCAGCGCGTAGGCGCCGGCACTTCCTCGGCGCCCATGCGTGTGTGGGGTCAGGAGGCGGGCCGGTAGGTGGCGGCCGGGCCGATCGCGCCGGGCCCAAACTTTTCCCGGATCCGGTCGGCCGTCTCCTCGGCGGTGAGGCGTGCGTGCCGGGCGGCGTCGAGGCTGAGCTGTTCGGCGACCTGGCCACCGTCCACCAGGTCCTCCGCGCGCAGGGCGAGAGCGGTGAGCCGGGCTCGCTGGAGGCCTGCGGCGTCCATGAGCTGGTAGGTGAGTTGGCGCAGGTCGTCCTCGTGCCCGGAGGGTTCGGCCAGGCGGCGGGTCTTCTCCCATGCCGCCCCGTCGGCGAACGTGAGCGTGAGGGTCAGGGCGCGCGCGGCCTGACCGCGGCGGCGCAGTTCGGCGCCGAGTTGCACGACCAGTGCGAGCAGGGCCGACCTCGCCGGGGCGCCGTCGAGGACGTCGTGGGGGAAGCGGTGCCGGACGCTGGCGGAGGCGGGCAGACGGTGGGGGGTGACGGTACGGGGATCGATGCCCCGGGCTCGCTCGGCCGTGACACGGCCGGCCTTGCCCAGCAGGCGCTGCACGGTCGCGGCCGGCAGCGCGGCGAGCAGGCCGACACGGTCGATGCCGTAGCGCTTGAGGACGGCGGCCTGGCGGGGGCCGATGCCGTGCAGGTCCTGAACCGGCAGCAGGGCGAGCCAGCCGGCGGCGTCGGCGGCCTCGATGGCCAGCACGCCGCCCAGACCCTCCACCTGTGCAGAGGCGGTCGCGGCAACGGTGACGGTCGGACCGATACCGACCCGGACGTCCACGCCGTAGCGGGAGACCGTCCGCAGCCGCAGGATCTCCCCGAGGTGGACAGCGGCCGCCCGGTGGTAGCGCAGCGCACCGCGCAGGTTGACCAGGGCCGCCGTGGGCGGCAGAGCCTGCACCACCGCCGACAGCTCGTGCAGCTGCTCCAGGACCTGCCGGTAGGTCTCCTCGGGCAGCCGGTCCGGGCAGCGCACATGCATCACCACACCCGGCCCACGCTCCGCCGACTCCGCACTCATCCGTCGCCCACCTCCCCCACCACGTTATCGAACAGAAAATCGAACAGGCGAGCGCGAAGGCATGATCGCACGCCTAGAATGGAAAATGTGTTCGATAACTCCCGGGATCTTCCGGACGATCTGGAACGGCTCCAGACACTGCGGATCTGGCACGCCATGTGGCTGGAGCGCATCGACCGCAGGGCCGAAGAACTGCGGCGGCGACAGTCCGAACAGGCCCGTGGCCGGGCGCGCCGTCCGCCGACGCCGGACTGGACCCTTGAACTCAACCGCGCCACGGGGCAGCCGGTGGCTGTGCACGTCGGCGACTGCGGCATGGCCGGCCAGCGGAAACGGCCGGTCGGCCAGGACGACGCCCGCCGCCTTCTGACCACCGACGGTGTGCCCGCCTGCCCCGTCTGCCGCCCGGACACCGAACTGCACATCGTCGACTTAACCCGCGGTCGCGGCGGGCGAGGGGAGCGGTCTCCCGGTGTCCGTTCGGCGCGACGGCGGGGCCGTGCACGGGCCGGGCAGACAAGCTGGCCGCCGCCCCCCCCGGTGGGTGATCTTGGGGCAGCGGCCGTGACCGGTCCGGCCGGGACGGGGGTTGATCGCGTATGCATCTGACAGGACGTCTGCTCATCACGGCGGCCGCCGTCGCCGCCGTCCTCACGACCGGGCTGTCCATCGTCCCGCCGGCCACCGCCGCCACCTCCGCGTCGTGTACCTCGGAGTGGAAGGCGGTCCGGAAGGTCGCCGTGCGCCGGCCCGCGTGGAACGACGGCCTGGTCGCGACGACTCGCTCACCGGTCGTGCGCTACCTGCGCAAGGGGGAGCGGGTGACGTCGTGCGTGGTCGCGGTGGGCCGGGGCGGCTGGTCGCACTACCGCGAGTGCGGCGGTGGGAGCCTGTGGCGAGTGATCCCCGGCGGGCAGGTGCCGGCGCGCTGCCTGGAGCGGGCGTGAGCACCGCGGACGGCTCGCCCGCGACCGCGCCGAAGGGGAAGCGCCCCGTCTGTCACGACCGGGACCAGGCCCTCTCTGTGACCGTCGCCGTCCTGCTGCTGACCGGCACGGTTCTGCTCATCTCCTGCTGGATCGGCCCGCTCGCCACGTTCACCACCACGGCCGCCCTGGTCGTCACCGCCTACGCCGCGCCCGGCCTGGTCCGCCGTCTGGTGATCCGCCGCGCGGTTCGCCAGCTGCTGCGCAGCCTGTCCGGAGTGTGAGCTCGGCCGCCGTCTGCCGCGGACGTGGTACCCGTTCGGGCTATGGCGGCTGTTACGTACTTCCCGGCCGCGGCCCGCCAGCTGAAGGCGTCCCGTGCCGCCCGCTCGCGGCGTCAGGCCCGCCGGTCCGGCGGAACCAGCTGATGACAGACCATCAAATCGTCATGTTCTTCGCATACATGCTGTTTCCAATCGAGGGTCACAGGAATATCCGCAATTCGTCACATGCATCGCGTTTCCATTGGGTCGTGTCGGCGGCCGGGCAGGGTGTGGGTGCGCGGCCGACCGGTCGCCAAACCACACAACACACCCCCCTGGCCTGCGGCTTTCGCGCTTCGCTCGGGGTGTCCGGCCCCGAGAGGGGGACCTCGTGTCCGTTTCTGTGACCGCCCGCCGCCTGACCGCCGCTACTGCCGTGGCCGCCGCCTGCGTGGGGGCGCTCGCGCTGCCCGCCGCGGCCGCCGGCCAGACCGCTGCCCGCCCGCACGATGGGGCGGTGGTGATCAGTGCCGTGCAGTACGACTCACCGGGCCGCGACGATGGCACCAACTGGTCGCTGAACAAGGAGTGGGTGGACGTCACCAACACCTCCCAGCGGGCGGTGAACCTGGACGGCTGGACGCTCTCGGACGAGGCCGGCCACACCTACACCTTCGACCGCTTCCGCCTGGACGGCCGCTCCACGGTCCGCGTCCACACCGGCATCGGCCGCGACCGTGCCACCGACGTATACCAGGACCGCCGCACCTACGTCTGGAACAACGACTCCGATACGGCGACCCTGCGCAACGACCACGGCCGCTTCATCGACGAGTTCTCCTGGGGCTACCACCGTGGTGGCGGCCACCGGATCGGCGACGACGACCACCGCGGTGACGGTGATCGCTGGATCGGTGGTGAGCACCGCGATCGTGGCGACCACCGATTCGACGGTCGTGGCGGCCACCGGTTCGACGGTGAGCACCGCGAGGGCGGCGACCACCGGATTGGTGGTGACGACCGCCGTGGTGAGCACCGTGGTGATGACGACCGCCGGTTCGACAGTGAGCACCGCGACGGCGGTGACCGCCGCCGCTGACCGAGCGGGTGCCGGTGGCCGGGAGCCCCGGCCCGGTCATCGGCACCCAGCTACCGGCGGTGCACTCGTCCGGGGTGTACCGCCGGTCGCCGCCGCGTACCGTCTCCCTGTCCGGCCCGTCACCCACTTCCGCCGTGGTGACGGGCCGGACGGCTGCTCAGCGGGCGAAGGTGACGGTGATAGGGCGGTCGGGACAGGCGGCGAGGCGCTCGGCGAGCGCGTTGTGCTCAGCGGGGTCGACGCTCAGCCGGTAACGAGTCTTGTCGGCGACCCAGTTGGTGACGTACTCGCACCAGTACGGGGTGTACGGCGGCAGCCACTCGGTCGGGTCCTTGTCGGCCTTGGACCGGTTCGAGGCCGCTGAGACGGCGATCAGCGCGCGGGTCGTCGAGGTCGTTGGCGTAGGCCTCGCGCTCCTTCGCCGTCCATGCAGAGGCGCCGGAGGGACGGTCGGGGCAGGCGGCTAGGCGCTCGGCGAGCGCGTGTCAGACGTCCAAGGGTGATCACTCGACTACCCGGCGGAGCAGGGGTGATAGCCGCACTCTGCAGTGAGAGGTTCGCAGGTGCGGCGCCAACGTACCGTTTTGAGCATGGCGGCGCAATGCTCAAAACGGTACGTTTGTGCAGGTCAGAGGCTATGTGGGGTACATTGGCGTGCGGTCGTCAAGCACGTCCCGCCGCTGCGCGCGGCTCAGTCTGCGCGCCCTGATCCGTGAAGGACAACAAACCGGTGCCCTCTCGCCCGAACCGCGATCTGAACGTGCTTGCCCTGCTGGGGCTAGTCGCCATCCTGGTCATCCTGATGATCAGCGGTATCGCGATGTACGTGGTCTACCAGCACCCCGCCCTCGCACAGCCATTGACTGTCGCCGTAGGCGTTGCCGCGGCACTGCTGACGGCCGTTGGGCTCACGCTCACCCGCCGCTGACTATCGGGCCGTCCCCGTCCGGCGAGGAGCCCGGAGGCTGATCGTCATCCGCGGGGCCCCGCGCTCTACCGCAGGTGCCACAGCGCCAGTTCATCGGCGGCGGACAGGGAGAACTAGTTGGGCCGTCTCGAGCCCGAGGCGGCCCAACTGCTGTCAGCGCCTATGCGAGATCGTGAACAGGGCGAACGTTGCTTGATCGGGGCACCAGATCCGGTGGCGCGACCGGTGTCGTCCGCACGAAGTCCCGCGCCCGGTCCTAACTGCCGCGGTGTCGTAGCCTCTGTCCGTGGCCAGGACCTGGGCGGATTCGTGGGAAGCGGAATGGGCGGGCGACGGGTGCGCCAAGTGCGCGCAGGGCCGCCCGGACGAGGACGAGTGGGGCGTCCGCTGGTACGCCGGTGAGTTCGCCGACGCGTACTTGCTGAAACGGCCAGCGAGCCCGGGGTACAGCGTGGTGGTCTTCCGGGGTCGGCACGTGCCCGATCCCGCTCTTTTCACCGACGCGGAGGTCACCGGCTACTGGTCGGCGGTCCGGACCGTCGGCGCCGCGATTCATCGCGTTTACGCGCCCGCGCAGATCAACTACCAGTGCATGAACAACTCCGTGGCGCACGTGCACACCCACGTGCTGCCGCGCTACCTGGACGACCCGGGCCCGCGAACCATGCTCCCGGACCATGCATTCGCCGACGCCCGCTCACTCGACCCGGCCGAGCTGCTGGCGCAGTTGGCCAGCCTGAAGGCGGCGCTGGGGTAGTCCGCAAAGCACGCCGCCGACGAGCGACTCCGCAAGGTCGCGAACAGAGCTCCGGCCCGGTCATCGGCACCCAGCTGCCGGCGGTGCACTCGTCCGGGGTGTACCGCCGGTCGCCGCCGCGTACCGTCTCTCTGTCCGGCCCGTCACCCACTTCCGCCGTGGTGACGGGCCGGACGGCTGCTCAACGGGCGAAGGTGACGGTGATAGGGCGGTCGGGGCATGCGGCGAGGCGCTCGGCGAGCGCGTTGTGCTCAGCGGGGTCGACGCTCAGCTGGTAGCGGGTCTTGTCGGCGATCCAGTTGGTGACGTACTCGCACCAGTACGGGGTGTACGGGGGCAGCCACTCGGTCGGGTCCTTGTCGGCCTTGGACCGGTTCGAGGCCGACGAGACAGCGATCAGCGCGCGCGGGTCGTCGAGGTCGTTGGCGTAGGCCTCGCGCTCCTTTGCCGTCCAGGCAGAGGCGCCGGAGTCCCAGCTTTCGGCAAGCGGGACCAAATGGTCGACGTCCAGCTTGCTCGCGCTGTCGAGGTACCGGTCGTCGTACGGTGAGTACCAGCTGCCCCCGGTCAGCGCGCAACGCGGTCCGACCTCGGGCGCGGTGACGGCTTCCTCCAGTAGGACCTCTGCGCGGGTGTTGCAGCCGTCCTTGTCTGCGTCGGTCCAGTGCTTGAACTTGTCCCGGGAGTAGCCAGCGCGGCTCTCGTTGGCCACGGTGAGCGCGGCGAGCGCGTCGCGGACCGGCAGGGTGATCGTCTCGCCGGGTGCGTGCCGTACGGGCAGATGTCCGGCGGGCGCGGGAGTGGCGTGGGCAGTGGTGGGGGTGAGCAGGGCGAGCGGCGCGAACAGGACGGCGAGCAGGGTGCGTCGGGTACGAGTGAGGCGCACGGCCGGGTCTCCGTTTCAGAAGATCACGAGCAGGTCGTGATCTTCGTAGTCCCATCGACGGCGCCGCGTGGGGCGATCGGTCCCAGGTTCACCCGCACGGCAAACAAGTTGGCGCCGTCGTGCACCGTCGCGGCCGGACGAGGCGGCCGGTCGACCTCGGGCTGGCACCGCGGTGCATCAGCTGCCGGAGAGGGGGAATCGGGCATGGCGTGCGCATATTCCCTTCATCCCACTGAAGAAACTCACGATTTGTGTGCTTGTAGGGGCGGAGTAAGGGCATTCGGTGGCCAGGAGGTTGATAACGATGGTTCCCCTGCTTCTGGTTCTTCTGCTCGCTCTGATCCTCTTCGGTGCGGGCTTCGCGTTGAAGGCGCTGTGGTGGATCGCGGTGATCGTGCTGATCGTGTGGGCGCTGGGCTTCGTCGTCCGGTCCGCGGACGGTGCAGGCCGCAAGGGTCGCTGGTACCGCTGGTAGACCCAGATCCTCAGCGTGAGGAGCACTGCCTGTAGCGGAATATGACGTGGGCCCGGCTGGGAAGGCCGGGCCCACGTCTGCAATAAGTGCATACCCGCTCAGGCGGAGCGGATAGATCGGGCGTACCGGGCGCATCAGAGGGTACGTGGGTGATGCATCGGCCCCGCAGAAGCAGCAGTGGAACTCTGCGCCTCCTAATTTCTGCGGGGCTGCTGCACGCGCTGGTTGAACGCCTGTCGCGCGACGAAACGCCAACCTGTTTACCGCTCAGTGCGCTACTTGAACCAGTAGCGGACGCCGTGGTGGTGGGAGCAAGTGCCCTGCGAATGCCCGGAGTAGGACAGGGAAGCGTCCTTGCATTTCGCGGTCTCGTACTTGTCCGCAGGCGTCTTGTGGTGCGTCCAGCCGCACACTCCAGTGGTGTGCTGGACGCAGTGGTGAGCGGTGTTCGTGGACGGCAGTGTCGCCGCGGACGCGGCCGGTGCGCTGAAGAAGACGCCGGCTACGGCGACAGCAACGGTGCAGGCAGCAAGACGAGTACGCAAAGGAATCCCCCTTTGAAGCTGAGCAAGTGCAGCGGGAGCCTAAGCGCTCTCACCTGCTTCCTCGCGTGAGCTTTGCAGCTCTTTACCTGGGGTTCGGGCCGACAGGCCGCCGCCCCTGCCTTAACGATCGTCGGCGCGCTGCAGCGGAGGCCGCCGCGGCTGCCGACGATGTCCAGGGGGCCGGGCGTTTCCTCGGGAGGCGGCGCCGGCCATGACTGCGGGCGCAGGGCCTCGGCGTATGGGGGCTGACGCCGAGGGGGCCGCCCGGGGGTCCAGTGGTGTGTCCAGAGCGGCCGTGGCGAGGCCTGCGTCCAGTCCAGGTCCGGGCCAGTCGGCCATATGGGCGACGGCGATGTCCGGGTCGGCACGGTCGATCACGTTCCAGCGGCGTTCGGCAGAGCGGGCTCGCCGCCGGGCGTCAATGACAGGGGCAAGTCCGCTGGGAAGGGCCCGCCATACGGCCACACCGAGTACGCCGAAGAAGCCGAGGATGGCCGTGATGGCCGCGACGGCGAGCAGGACCATGCCCGATGTGCGGGACAGCAAGCCCGCGACGGTCCCGGCAATGCCCAGCAGTGCGGACACGGATGCGGCGACGGACCGGACAGTCATGGCAACTCCAAAATCAGGTAGGCGCGGCTCTTTCACCCCTTGGTGCGCGGGGCGACGGCGGGACAGTGACAAGGGCGGCGGAAGATGTTGGCGGCACAGTGACCGGCGCGAGGGTTAGCCACGCAAGCCCGGTCTTGCTGACCGCACGTGCGGCGCGGTCAGTGCCAAAGGAACTGGAGCGCAAGCGTTTCCAGGCCAGGCGCCCGGCGAGCAGCGGCCGGAAGCTGGACAAAGCATGAATAAGGCCCGGACGGGGGCCGGGCCTCGGTCTGCTCGATCACCGGCAAGGGAGCCGGTGACTGGATCTCACACCTGGGTTATGGGGCGCAGCGCCGCAAATGTTATGCACGACTTGGTGTGATCACTGCCACACCGTGCCCCGTCTAGCCCCGCAACCGCGGGGCGTATGCCGCGCGGCCCCTGGCCGGCCGGGGAGGCGGTGTTGCGCTGAGGGGTGCGCGTGAGGTTGCGCAAGGTGTTGCGGTAGGAGTTGCGCTAGGGGTTGCGCACGCCGAAGCGCTCGTGTCGTGATTGCGCAGGTCACCACCGTGGTTCGCGCGCCGACGGCAGCGGACATCCCCCACAGAGCACCCCGCGACCGCCACGGCAGAAGAAAGAAGGAAGGGCCGGGAAGAGACGGGGCCTGCAGGTGCGCTGCGGGGGACCGGGCGGCGGTGCCTTGGTTCCGCGCGGCGGCGGGGCCGCGCGCGGGCCGGGCCGACAAGCTGCCCGGCAGGCCTCGGTGGGTGATCTTGAGTGTGCGGCCGTGACGGACTTGCCCAGGGTGGGAGTTGAGTGCGTGTGCACTCCCGACGCCTGCTCACCACGGCGGCCGCCGTCGCCGCTGTCCTCGCGACTGCCTGGACCGCTGCACCGCCCACCACCGCCGCCGGGTCCGCGGCGTGCACGTCGACGTGGAAGACGGTCCGGAAGGTCGCCGTGCGCCGGCCCGTATGGAACGAGGGACCGGTGGCGACGACACGTTCGCCGGTCGTGCGCTACTTGCGCAAGGGGGAGCGGGTGACGTCGTGCGTGGTCGCGGTCGGCCGGGGTGGCTGGTCGCACTACGGCGAGTGCGGCGGCGGGAGTCTGTGGCGGGTGATCCCCGGCGGGCAGGTGCCGGCGCGCTTTGTGGAGCGGGCGTGAGCGCGGCGGCCGGCTCACCCGCGACCGTGCCGAAGGGGCAGGCCTCGGTCTGCCACGGCCGGGGCCAGGCGCTCGCCGTGACCGTCGCCGTCCTGCTGCTGACCGGCTCCGTCCTGCTCGTCTCCTGCTGGATCGGCCCGGGCGCCACGTTCACCACCGTGGCCGCCCTTGTCGTTACCGCCTACGCCGCACCCGGACTCGCCCAACGCATCGCGGTCCGCCGTGCAGGCCGCCAGCTGCTACGCACGCTGTAAGCGCCCGTAGCTCCTACTCCTCGAACCTTCGTGCCATCGGGGCCGATATCATGTGGTTGATGTGGCCGGAAAGCGCCACCCCTGGCCAGGAACTGCAATGACCGCTGCCCCGCCCCCGATCTCAGAGCCCGATCCTTCCGCGCTGGTCTGCCCCGGTGACCGGGTCGGTCTCTGCGCCGGGTGCCAGCGCAAGACACACCGGTACGGCGGCGGCGGGAGCCCGCTGTGCCAGTGGTGCATGGCACCGGTGCTGGAGCGCTGGGGGCGGTCCGTGCGGTATGTCAGCGCCCGTCCCTGAGAGCCTGGCTTCGCACACCCCGAACATGACGAAGGGCCGCCCGGCAGGGGCGGCCCTTCATGCGCGACAGTTCAGGCCCGGGCCTCACCCGCATATTCCCGGATGATCTGTTGGACGAAGTGCTCGATTACCGGTGCGGCAGCTTCATCCGGTGCGTTTTCCGGCAGCGACCACACGTCCTGGTACAGCTCACGCACAAGCGTCTCCCTGTCTCGATCGCTCAGGTCCGGGCTGCTCAGGACTGGGCGCAGCCGTTGCGCGCGGATGAACGTGCGTACGAGCGGCATCGGGCCTGTCGTCTTGCCCATGCGCTTGCCGAGGAGGCTCGCCAGTGGCGGGAGAATCCGGCGGCTGTGGGCCTCTGCATAGCGGGCGAAGAGGTCGGCTGGGACCGATTCGTGAAGGGCGAGGTGCGCGGCCAGGACGCCCACGCTCGCATCCGCCAGGCGGACCGGAGACCGGCGCATCCAGGGAGCGCTGGGCTTGCTGCTCAGCCTGTCGTCCGGCCGCACATGACGGATGAGTGATCCGGCGTTGGCGTGCGTGAAGTAGTTCGAGGTCGGGGCGTAGACCAGGTCGTACAGCTTGGATACCCCGTCATTCCCGAGTGTCCGATCGATGTGCTTGGCCATGTCCCGGACGCCGACCGGCCGGCCGGGGTTACCGAGCTTGGTGACGGCGTCTTTCAGAAGATCGGGCGGAACGATCCCGTCGAAAAGCGCTGTGGCTGCTGCAAGGCCGGTTCGGAGGCTGTCCGCCCGCAGGTGGCTCACAGGGTCTTCGGAGTAGAGGCAGTAGACGCCGAGAATGCATGTCTCCAGGGCGGAGCGTGACATGAGTACGGCTGCTTCACGGTGGCGCCCACGCGTGAGTCGCCGAGTCTCCCGTTGTAGCCAGAGGGCCCGGAGCATCGCAAGCTGTGCGACATGGAATCCTGTCGTCTCGTCGTCCTCCGGCCATGACTGGCACGTGATCAAATTCTTGGCAGCTCGCCGTACCCTATGCCGCCGGACCGGATCCGGGTAGGGAAGCACGCTGCGCATGGTGAACCAGACGAGCTCACTGAGGATTGACGCCATGGGGCCAGCCTGGCAGTTCGTCATGCGCCAGCACCCGGATTTACAGGCTGCTCGGTCCCAAGCAGGCTGTCACGACCGGGACCAGGCCCTCGCCGTGACCGTCGCGGTCCTGCTGCTGACCGGCTCCGTCTTGCGAAGAACTGACGGGGACGGCCCCCACCGATCATCTTGGTGGGGGCCATCCCTGTTGCGTTGGACTCAAGGTCAGTGCCGGGCCTCAAACCACACGATGACCAGGCTCACCGCGCCACTGCCCAGGCTGTATGCGGCACCGCGCATCACCTGTCGATAGACGATGCGCCCCTGTCGCGGCAGCTTTTGCCGCAGGCTTCGTGCCATTCGGAGTAGTCCACGTTCCCTATCGAGGGAGTACTTGTTACGCTCGTCCACGACGTTTCAGTTCCTTTCAGTTCCATCCAGGTGATTGGGCGTCGCGCAGGGAGCCCTCCCGACACTGGGCCTGAGAAACTTCGCGTCGGGGTTGGGCTCCTTCTGCTGTCCCGAAGTCTACGATGCACGACCGATGTCAGTGGGGCCCGGAAACACAACTTCGCTCTGCACGCACGCTATGTGACCGACCGTCACGGGGCGCCGTTCGTCTGATCCCACTCGGTCTCACTCAAGAGCGCTCGATAGCACTCAATCTCAGCGGAACATCGCCCTCCTTAGCGGTATGTGCATCCCGTCACATTCGTGCGCGTCGACCGCCGACTCCGGAATGACGTACACGGTAGGGGACCAGATCTGCCATCGCGCAAAGCCGTCTATGGTCTTAGCCAACTGAGCGTTTCCGCAGGCCAACAGCTGCGCACGCATGCCTGCGGTCGAGTCCAGGTGAGTTACAGCTAGTTCCCGCTAGTTACCGCTAGCCTGCGGTTGCGCGGGTTGGCCGGTTCTCATGCTCTGGCATGCAGCAGGCACCCGAGCATGCCGCAAGGACCGCCCGTTGAGGGCGGTCCTTGCGGCATAAGTTCCAAGCTGCCTGAACCTGGCTCGCTCAGGGACTCAAGTCAAATCCGCTGGCCCAGGGCGGGTTATTCGCCGTCGTCGAGGACGGCGTCGCCGCCCTTGATGCGGCGGGCGGGGTTGTAGCCGCGTTCCATGAGGTCGACGGCCCACGTCATGTTCTGCACGCCTTCGAGTTTGGCGGCGCCGGGGGTGGGGCCGAGACGGAAGACGCCGGGCAGGGGCTTGCCGCTGGTGCTGTAGGGCAGGAAGTCCAGCGGCGACGGCCCCTTCGAGGGGTAGACGACGCAGTCGGACAGGACGGCGAGCGGGTACATGCCGGTCGCCTTGACCATGTTGGCCATCTTGCGGTGCATGTTCACGCGGGCCTTGCTGATGACGGCCGCGCGGATGTCAGGCCTCCAGGTCGGGCGTTCCAGTGCCGGCCACCGCCCGCCGTCGCGGTAGCCCTTGCCCTGGGGGCCCTCGCGCAGCTTGCCCACCCCGCCCTTCACGGTCGCCTTGACGGCCGCGAGGACGGCCGCCAGCGCCGGGTCGGCGTCCTTGTGTTGCTCCATCGCCGCGAGGAATGCGGGCGCGTCCAGGTCGGCGGTGACCCCGAGGTCGGCCATCGTGTCGACGTACGCGCTCTTCAAACGGTCGTGCCAGGGGTCCAGGAACGCGCCGGTCTCGTAGCGCAGGTACGCTTCCAAGGGCGCAACGTTGTAGCCGAGTTCCTGCGCGTAGGCGACGGTGCGCGTCTCGTACCAGGCCGGACCGTCCGGCCGTACGCCGGACGGGGTGAACGGCGAGGGAAGCCGCGGATCCACCTCGATGTGGGAGAGGTCGACCAGCCAGCACCCCGGCACCTTCGCGTCGAACGTCGGGGCGGTGACGTGTTCGGGGGCGGACAGGCCCACGGTCAGGCGGGCGGCGGCCGCGAGGAACGCGGTGTTGATGTCCAGGCCGACCGCGTAGGGCAGCGCGGCCTCGGCGCCGGTGAGCAGGTCGATGTCGCGCACCCACTGGTAGGCCTCTTCGTCCAGGAAGCCGCCCGTCCAGCCCTGCGCGACGGGGTGTTCGGGCCTAGCCTCGGGCGGGGCCGGGTCGAGCGGCGTGGTGCCCAGGGATCCGGGGTTGTGCCCGGAGACCCACGCGCCGGTCGCCGTGTCGCGCACGGCACGGGTCGGCGGCCGCAGCGCGGTCATCAGCTCCAGCCCCGACACGGCCGTCGACCCCCGGGGGGTGATGACCCGCCGGGCATACGTGCCCAGGACGCGGGCGAGGTCGGCCGGCTCCATGGCGTCGGTGCCGGGCCAGGCCCGGATGTCCAGCGCGTCCCACGGCAGCACGGCCAACTGCACGCACTGCCGCTGGCCGCCCTGCGCGGGCCGGTAGATCCGCGCCCACGGCCCGAAACCGCGCCGGGTCAGCTGCCACTTGGCCTTAGCCAGCTGCTTGAGGACAGGGTGGCCCTCCTCCAAGCGCAGCCCGCGGCGGTCCTCCAGGCGCTCCGGGAGGCCGAACCTGACGGCGGCCTCGCGGGTCAGGGCGACCAGCGGGTCGGAGTCCTTGCCGTGGCGGTGCAGCCGCGACGCCCCCAGCCCCGCGTCCCGCAGCGTCCATTCCACCAGTTCCGCGATCGAGCGGGCCGGGCAGTCCAGCACGATCCCGCCCGTGCCGTACGCGTTGCCCTCGCCGTCCAGCACCACCAGCGGCCCGTTGGGGAACCGCCCGTCGACGGCCGGGGTGGCCGCGCGGGCCGGACGCGCCGCCGGTGACGTGCGGACGGGAGTATGGCGCTCGGACACGGCCGCCGCCTCATCCGGGGCCGGAAAAGAGGAAGCGGCACCCCGCGCCTCCGCCTCACTGGCGGCCGCCGGCGCCGGGACGGCCGGGGAGGGAGCAGCCGCAACCGGGGCCGGCGCCGGGTCCTTCGGGTGCCGCGCCGCCCACGCCTCCAGCAGCCGCTGGTACGCCTCCAGCCGGGGCGGCCGCGGCTCGCTGCGCCCGTTCTCCCAGTTCTTCACCGTCTGCTGGGTGGTCTTCAAGGCCTGCGCCAGACGGGCCTGAGTGATCCCCGCCGCCTCCCGCAGCCGCGCCCGCTCCGCCGGGGTCGGCAGCTGCGGTTCCTCCGCCAGCAGGGCGTCGACCGACGCGAACAGCTCTTCCTGACTCGCCAAGGTGGCTCACCTCCAGGCCTCACACTAGCAGTGCTTAACCCTGGATTTAACCCATCCTATTAACTCTTTCGGGGTGTTGTATCGCCTCGTGACAGCAGCGACGGCAGCAGATGTCCTATCTCTGATGTCCGGGCAGCCTCGGAGATCTCCGGGGCATCTGTAGGCGCCTCGCCAGTGCGCCTCCTCCAACTCCGGGCACCTCACGTCATCGCGGCACAGATGACCGAACCATGAAACCGCCGCCCGCCATCGATCCGAACATCACACAATGCGGGGATGCAGAACTCCGTGATCACGGCGTCAGGCGCACTCTTAGCGGCACTCATCGGTCTCTCCGGCGCGCTCTGGGCGACCATCAGCAACCAGCGCAAGCAGCAGCAGGTACAGCGCGACAACTGGACATACGACCGCCGCAAGGACGCCTACCTGGCTTTCATCGACGCCGCGCGGGCGTTCACTCCCCTGACTGAGGAACTGTTCCGCGCCGAGGAACGCGACTACGTCGCCCATCAAGCCAATGGCGCCGACGACCTGGAGAACGAGACACTGGAAGAGGTGACTACCTGGGCGGACACACTCTGGTCCCCCTTTCCCGCCGAGTACAGCACCGACTGGCCCATGGAGGCACCTAAGCGCCTGCATGCCTTGACGATGGCGTTCGATCGCATCGACTTGGAGGGCCCGCCGGATGTCACCGCCGCGGCGCTCAGGATCATCAAGTCGGCGCACATCCTGATCGCGGGTCCCGAACTCTTCGCCAAGAGAGCTGAGCAGGAAGCCGTCGCGGGTGGCAGTGCCACCGCGATGGATCTGCAGCGCGCCGAAGTCCACCACTACAGGATGCTCTGCGGCGAGTTCCGCAAGCAGGTCAAGGAAGAGTTGGGTATCCCAGACAACTGAGGCATATGTCCAAGTTGGGTTGCTCGGACTCAGCCGAGACGGACACACACTGAACCGTCTCACTGATCTCCGGGCACCAACAGGTCATCGACTCGCGCTACCCGGACTTACCTGTGAGCAGGACAGCAGATACCGCCTCATGTCAGCGAGGGCGGCGCGGTCCTCTAGCGTCACGTGAAGGCGTCACTCGGTGACGCCTTCTGAACGGGAACGTCTCTGCCGGTAGGCCCGCGTGCGGCAGCGCGGCGAGCAGTACACCGCGTCCACTCGCTTGCGCAGCCAGGAAGGCGCCTCGCCGACGTACCACCACCCCTTGCACATGGGGCAGCGGACCTTGGGCCGCTTATAGGGACGTCCCTCGCGCAACGCGGCGACGAACTCGGCGTTGCCCTCCCACCAGGCGTCACGCTCGCGCCGCCACCGCCACGCCTCCGAGCGGCAGGCCGCCGAGCAGTACCGGCGCGACCGCCTGCTGTCCTCGGGCAACGGGGCGCCGCACTGACTGCACTGCCGGACCTTCCTACGGGCCATACCTCCAGGGTCCTCCCGCCGGCCGCACGGAACAGGCACTCCCGCCAGCACGGCACGGACCACCGTTTCGCCCCGACTGCCGCCGCGCCCGGGCGTCCCGCTGAACGGCCACCGCCCACCCTCTCCGACGAGAGCCGGATGCACGCCTGCCGAGACACACAGCGCCCGCGCTCTGCGTACTGAGATCTGCTACGCCGGAACGGCCAACACCGCGCTCGCGGCTCTTGACGGTGAGCAGGAATCGGGCAGATCGTGGCTGTCCGCGCCGATGATCCACCCGGCGGAAGAGGGGCCCCTGCCTGTCCATCTGGCGATACCACGTGCATCCCGACGGCTCGTTCCACCGGCTCAGCAACTGGGACGGCCGGTACGACGGATACACCCAGGAAGAACTCGCACGCTACTGCTCCAGTCCCCCGCCCAGCACGGAACGCTGGACCTGCTCGCGCTGCGAGGGTGATCTCACCCTGTACTGGCGCAGCCTGTTCGGGCCTGGCGTGCCGCTGGAGCTCTGCCCGGCCTGCGACGCCGACCGGTCGGCCGCAGCCGCGTTCCTCGCCTGGCACCAAGACCCCGACCGCGACCCCGAAGCCGTGCAGCAGCTGTTCGAGGCATGGGAAGAAGAGATCATGCACGCCCGCGGCTGGGTCCGCCTCCGCCCGCCCGAGGCTCCCGTCAGCCCGCCGCTCCCGCCTGGCCTCACGCCTCGCGGCCGCGGCTGACTCCACAGCTGTGAAAGCCGGTGGCTATCCGATCTGCCGCACGGAAAACGGGAGTTGGCACGGTTCCTGAGGGTCGTTGTATATCCTCCTGCCGTGAGCTGAACGGCCTTCCAGTGGGCCTGTGCCCCAACGGGTCAGGTCCCACCGGGAACAGTCCCATAGGGAGGCCGAATGGCTCGACACAAGAAGGAACGCCCGAGGCGCAGGCACCGGGCGAAGAACAAAGCCTGGAAAGATGGGCGAGGCCCCGAGCTAGTGAGGCTCGGGGCCCTGCTGATCCAGCTGGGGATCGTGGTCTCTGACCATCTCCCCTAACAGGTAACCATGCGGTCCGGCCGCTCAATGCCCTGACAAAGCCGGGCGGTTGGTACCGCGGTAACTTATGGGGCCCATTAGTTGACAACTAATGGGTCTCATAAGTCGGTGACCCCACCCTAACGCACCTATGGATGCGTGGCGGGGTTTCGTACGATCGCACCTGCGATCGCAGATGACCGACATCCATGAGGGAAACACCAGCTCAGCGGCGGCTAGGCT
>NZ_JBFACN010000037.1:0-75312 GCF_040640875.1 Streptomyces sp. NPDC021562 | reverse complement strand
TGCGGGTGCTTTCCCCGCCGGGGGGCCGCGCCCGGGACCCGTTTTTCGTCCCGGGCTGGTCCGCCCAGCCCGCCGCCCCCGCCCCCCACTCCCCCCCCCCCTCACCCCCCCCCCCCCCCCGGCGCCGGGGCCGGTTCCCGGACGCGTTCCCGGGAACCGGCCCCGCCGCTCGGCCCGTTACCGGCCGAAGCCGTAGGCGAACAGGTGGCCGCTGCCCGTCGCGCCGGTCACCGGCAGGGTGACCGAGGCCACCTGCTTGGCCGCGTCCAGGGGGACCTTCGTGGCGAAGACATAGGTCTTCACTCCGTCGCGGCCCCCGCTGCCCGTGTTCCGGTAGGCCGTCGCGACGGCCGTCGTGTCACCGGCGAGCGGCTTGCTGGAGCCGCCGTTGAGGGTCCAGTCGGAGAAGCCGACCGTCGCCTTCGAGGTGGTGCCGTCGGTGTAGGTGACGGTGACGGTGCCGGACACCCCGCTGCCGTCGGTCGGCGCGTTGGCCGCGGAGCCCAGCAGGCCCAGCGAGGCACCCGACGTACCGGCCGGCATCGGGATGGTCTGGCCGGCCATCTCCAGGTTGTCCGGCTGACCGGAGGTGACCGTCGGCCAGTTGTAGAAGACGCCGTCCACCGTGAGGGTGGAGCCGCTGCCGACGCCCGCCGCCGACAGCGCGTTCTGCGAGTAGGCCCAGCCGCCGCTGTCGAACCCGCCGGAGAACGTGGTGCCGTCGGGGTAGACGCCCTCGTTGGTGTCGTAGGGCCACAGCGCCCCGGCCTTGGCCACGGCCACCCGCAGGGTCGCCCCCGGCAGGGCCGCACCGGTGCCGTGGTCGGTCAGCGCGAAGGTGACCGGGTAGGTGCCCTCGCCGGCGCCCGCCGTCACGCGCACCTTCGCCTCGGCGCTGCCCGAGGCGGGCACGGTGAGCGAGCCGGACGCCGTGTCGAGTACGACGCCGGAGGGTGCCGTCGCCGTCCAGTCGACCGTGACGGCCCGGCTGCCCAGGTTCGTCAGGTCGAGGGTGCCGTCACCGGCCGAACCCGGCTGGAGGACCAGTCCGTTGCTGGGGCCGGTCGCCGCCAGCACCCGTCCGCCGCCGGTGGTGTCCGAGGGCGGTGCCGCCGCCGGACCGGACGCCCAGGAGGTGTCGGGTGCGGTGCCCAGGGTGAAGTCGAGCGTGCCGGCCTTCTCGAACTGCCCGTACGTCAGCCAGGAGGTGTCCCAGGCCTTGCCCTTCACGTGCAGCGCCTGCACGTACGGCGCGTCGGGCGCGGCCTGCGGCGCGCTGATCCGGACCGTCTTGCCGCCGTCGACGTGCACCCGGGCCACGGGGAACACGGGGCTGCCGAGCACCAGGGTGTCCGTGCCGGGGGTCTCCGGGTACATGCCGAGCGCGGACCAGACGTACCAGGAGCTCATGGCGCCGAGGTCGTCGTTGCCGAACGAGCCGACCGGGGCGTTGAAGTACAGGTTCCGCTGGGCCTCGCGGACGGCCGCCTGGGTCTTCCACGGCTCGCCGGTGTAGTCGTACTCCCAGGGGATCTCCACGCTGGGCTCGTTGCTCAGGTCGGCGTCGGTGTTGCCGGGGTGGGTGATGTCGTCGAGCAGGGTGTCCAGGTAGGACGAGTACGCCCCGGCGCCGCCGCGTGCCTGGATGAGCTGCTTCAGGTTGAACGGGACCATCGGCGTGTACTGGGCCGACGTGCCCTCCACGAAGCCGTTGGAGGTGCCGGGGGTGAAGCCGCCCGCGAACTGGCCGTCCTTGTTCTTGCCCCGCATGTAGCCGGTCTGCGGGTCGAAGACGTTCATCCAGTCCTGGGCGCGGGTGGCGAACTTCTCGTACACCGCGGTCTTCCCCAGCGACTTGGCGAAGGCGGCGAGGGCGTAGTCGGCGGAGTCGTACTCCAGTTGGGTGGAGACCGGGCCGTAGAAGTTGCAGCAGTTGTAGTCGTTCTCGTCGAGCGGGAGGTAGCCCCTGGCGTCGCGTACCGGCTCGCCGGGGCGGTCGTTGTTCGGGACGGTGGCCTCGTGCTGGAGTGCGGCGAGGGCCTTCGTGGTGTCGAAGTCCCGCGCGCCGAAGGCGTACGCGTCGGCGATGATGCCGGCGGCCGGGTCGCCGACCATCACATAGCTCTCGCCGTTGTTCGAGGCCCACTTGGGCAGCAGACCCGTCTGGTCGTAGCCGTTGAGCATCGAGGTGACGACGTCACTGGCGACCTTCGGCTCGACCAGCGCCATCAGCTGGGTCTGGGAGCGGTAGGTGTCCCAGCCGGAGTAGTTGGCGTACTGGGCTTTCTGGCCCTTGGCCAGCCTGTGGACCTGGTCGTCCATGCCCATGTACTGGCCGTTGGCGTCGGAGAAGACGTTCGGGTGCAGCAGCGCGTGGTAGAGCGCGGTGTAGAACTGCGTCCGCTGGTCGGCTGAGCCACCGCCCACCTGGATCTTCTTCAGTACGGTGTTCCAGGCGTCGTGGTTGGCCTTCTCGACGGCGCCGACGTCCCAGTTCCTGATCTCCCTGCCGAGGTTGTCCGCCGCGTTGGCGTCACTCGTGTAGGAGATGCCGACCTTCGCCGTGACCGTGCGGCTCGTGGCGGTGTCGAAGGTGAGGTACATGCCGTTCGCGCCGGTCGTGGGCGGCTGGGCGGTCCCGGCCGTCGCGGACGGCCGGGACGCGGTGCCCCCGTGGACCGTCGGGTGGACCGTCGGGGCCGGTTTCGCCGGGACGGTGAAGTGCTGCTCCTTCAGCGGCTTCGACGTGGACTGCCGCGGGGCCTGCCGGACCTTGCCCGCCGTCAGCGACCTGGCGTCGGGGGTGATGGTGCCGCCGACCCAGGTGCCGCTCGCCGTGAACGCGCGGTCGAACTTGATGTCGAAGTGCAGCGTGTACCGGTTGCCCGCGCCGCAGAAGTGACCGCTGTCGATCGCGCCGCTGATCTCCTTGCCGTTGACCACCCGGACGCGCGTTCCGTCCACCTGGGTGGCGCCTCCGCTCAGCTTGAACAGCAGGTTCGCCTGCTGGCCCGCGGGGAAGGTGAAGGTGCCGAGGCCGGCGCGGGTGGTGTCGGTCAGTTCGGTGGTGACCCCGTTGGCGTCGGTCACCTTGTAGGACCCGATGCCGGCCCGCTCGTCGTCGTGGCTGAAGCCGACGGACGTGCTGCCGAGGTTGCCCGACAGCGCGCCGGTCACCGGCAGTACGGGCAGGTCGCCCGCGACGGGGCAACCGGGTCCCGACACGTGGGTGAGGCTGTAGCCGGAGATCTTCTTGTCGGCGTACTCGTAGCCGCCGCCGTCGGGGCGGTGCGGTGTCGTGTCGGGGCCCCACTGCACCATGCCGGCCGGCATGTCGGGGCCGGGGAAGGTGTCCACCGCACCGGAGGTGCCGATGAGGGGGTTGACGAGGGACGCGGGGTCCTTGACGAGGGCCGGGGCGGCGGCGCTCGCGGCGTCGGCGCTTCCGATCGCCGGAAGCGGGAGGACTGCCAGGCCCAGGACGCAGACCACGGCGAGGCGTTGCCGGAATCTCGTGCGGGCGGGTGGTGCGGCTGAACGTCGGGGTCTCACCATCGGTTGCCTCCGCAGCAGTTCGTGCTTCGCATATCAGGCGTCGAGTTTGACAACGTTGCCAGGCACGAGAGTCGAGTGAAACGCGTGCGCTCGGGGCGTGTCAACGAGGCCAGCGGAACTTCCTGCGCGCGCAGTTCACGGGGCGTCGGCCGCCGGCCGCGGACGGAACGGACCGAACGGCGCCGCCCCTGACGGAAGTTCACGGCCGACGGTACCGCCGCGGAGTCCCGCACGCGGACGGCACGGATCACGGACGGCCGCCATTCACGCGCGGGGATAACCGCCGAGCCATCGCGGCAATCAATTGACCGTCGATTACCTGGTTTTGACCGAGCATTGCCTCGAACTTTTTCGAATTCAGAGGCGCGTTGTGTAGGGCGAAATCAGTCACGACGCACACCCAGTCGCGAGTCGCCGCCTCCTGGCCGCACAACTCGCTTGCTCTGCAGCGGAGTTGACTGCTGACCAGCGACAACGCCGGATGCGCGCCGACAGGACGAAGCGGTCAGGTAGGGGCTCGATCAGCCTCCCTGTGAGAAAGCTATTCGCTTCCATTGACCTGAACCCGTCAACTCTGCTTTGCTTCTCGGCGTCTGACCACGCATCACCATTTCGACGGCAAGAAGCCGTAGTGCGAACGCTTCTCGCCGCCTCTCCACCAGTCGGTTCCAGGACGAGAGTTCCCCGCGGATTCGCAGTCACCCGGTGCCGCTCGGGCCTCTCCTCCTGCTCTGCGACGAGACGGGCGTCAACGCCGACGCCCGGAGCCGGCCGCCGGTGATGCGCCTCGTCGGCATCCCCAGCAATCGACCTCCCCGCACCGACGGCGGAGGTCCGTGCGAAGAAAGGTTCCCATCACCCATGGGTACTCCCCACATAGGCGGCGCAGCACGAGCAACCCTCGCCGGTCTCGCGTCGTTGTCCCTGGCCACCGGTCTGGCACTCGCCATCACCCCGCAGGCGACAGCCGCCCCCCAGGCCTCGGTGCACGCGGCGAGATCCAACCCCTACAGCCCCGCGTACCAGCACCCGTACCGGCACGGCGCGCTTCCCACCATCCAGCGGACCGCCAAGATGAAGTCGTGGGCGGCCTCCCACCCCGCCGCCGCGGCGACCGGTCCGGAGACCCTGTCCTACGGCGGCGGTATCGACGGCATCGGCGTCCAGAGCGGGCACTCCAAGGTCTACCTGGTCTTCTACGGCACGCAGTGGGGGACGCAGAGCACCAACGGCAGCGGTGACGCCACGTTCTCCGGCGACCCGGACGGCGCCGCCCCGGTCGCCCAGGAGATGTTCAAGGACATCGGTACCGGCAACGAGCGGTGGTCCGCGGACCTCACGCAGTGGTGTGACGGGCCGAACGTGTCATCGGGCGCCACCAGTTGCCCGTCCAACGCGAACTTCATCCCGTATCAGAGCGGCGGCGTGCTGTCCGGTGTCTGGTACGACAACTCGGCGGCCTCCCCGAGTGCCGCGACGGGACACCAGCTGGGCGCCGAGGCCGTCAAGGCGGCCGGGCACTTCGGCAACACCACCGCGGCGTCCAACCGTGACGCCTACTACATCATCCTCTCGCCGCACAACACCAACCCGGACAGCTACCAGGGCCAGTACTGCGCCTGGCACGACTACAACGGCGACAGCACGCTCACCGGCGGTCCGGTCTCCTCCTCCTACGGGGACATCGCGTTCAGCAACCAGCCGTACAACATGGACTCCGGCTCCGGCTGCGGCGTCGGATTCGTCAACTCGCCCGGCACGCTCGACGGCTGGACCATGACGCTCGGCCACGAGTGGCACGAGATGATGTCCGACCAGAACCCGGCCGGCGGCTGGACCAACCACACCGGCAGCTCGTACGACGGCCAGGAGAACTCCGACGAATGTGCCTGGCTCTCGCCCGGCAGCGCGGGCGGGGCGGCCAACGTCGCCATGGGCACCGGCACCTTCGCCGAGCAGGCCAGCTGGTCCAACGACACCAACAACTGCGCCATCTCCCACGCGATCGTCGGCGGCGGCAGCAGCGGTGGCGGCGGCACCCTCACCAACGGCACCTTCGAGACCGGCAGCCTGTCCAGCTGGACCACCAGCGGCAGCACATCGGCGTCCACCTCGGCGGCGCACAGCGGCAGTTACGGCGCGGTGGTCGGCTCGACAAGCCCGACCAACACCTCCTCGCTCAGCCAGTCCTTCACCGCGCCGTCCGGCACCAGCAAGGTCTCCTTCTGGTACGACGTCACCTGCCCGGACACGGTGTCCTACGACTGGGCGACGGCCACCCTCCAGGACACCACGGCCGGCACCACCTCGACCCTGCTCGCCAAGACCTGCACCCAGGGAGCAGGCTGGAAGCAGGTCACCGGCAGCGTGACCGCGGGCCACAACTACACGCTCACCCTCACCAACAAGGACGACAACTACGCGGGTGACGCGACCTACACCTACTACGACGACGTGACCGTCTCCTGACCCCTCGATCCGTAGGTGGGGGCGGCCGTCGGGCCGCCCCCACCGCAGTCCGACCGCCCCACCGGCCGGCATCCACCGGAGGGCCCGTGTTCCATTCGCCGGTCCGCACGCTCCCCGCCCGGCGCGCACTGCGCGCCGGGCTCGCCGTCCTGGCCGCGGCGGCCACGACGGCCGCCCTGGGCGGCTGTTCGCCCGGCCGCACCGGATCGGCGGTCTCCTCCCCGCCGTCGCGTCCTCCCGCCTCGTCCGGGTCCTCCACCCGGTCGGTCGTCCTCGACGAACGGGCCCGCGGGACCACGGTCCGGGTGACCACCGGCACGCTCGTCGTGGTGCGCCTGCACAGCGCCCACTGGTCGACCCCGGCCGGCTCGGACCCGCGGGTGCTCGCCCCCCTCGGCGGCGGAACCACCGCCACCGCGACCTGCCCGCCCGGTCGCGACTGCGGCATGTCCTCCGCGCGGTTCACCGCCCTGCGGCCCGGCACAGCCCGAGTCACCGCCGGACGCGACTCGTGCGGGGAGGCCATGCGCTGCCCACCGGGCCAGGGACGCTACGAGGTCACCGTGACAGTCACCCGGTAGCGCCGCGGAACTGACCGAAAGGGTTATTGGCAGCCGCTGACAATAAGGTGCTACGGTCGAAATGCCGGAAGATCGCGTTCCGAGGTCCAGGAGGAGGACCATGAACGTCACCGCCGAGCGTTCCCGCCTGCCCTTCGCACGACCGAACGTGCTCGAACTCGCACCGCTGTACGAGGTGCTGCGCCGGGAGGCGCCCATCACCGCGGTCACCACCCCGGCCGGGGATCCGGCCTGGCTCGTCACCCGCTTCGACGAGGTGCGCGACCTCCTGGGCGACAAGCGGCTCGGCCGCTCCCACCCCGAGCCGGAGCGGGCGTCCCGCATCACCACGGCCGCGGTGCAGGAGGGCCCCACGGGCAACTACGCCACCGAGGAGGCAGACCACACCCGGATGCGCCGGCTGCTCACCCCGGCCTTCTCCGCCCGTCGGATGGTGATGCTCTCCGATCACGTACGGCACCTCGTGGACGACTGCATCGACCGACTGCTCACCGAGCGGTCCGCCGCCCCCGACGGGGTGGTCGACCTGCACGCCGGGCTGGCCTTCCCGGTGCCGGTCGCGGTCATCTGCCGGCTGCTCGGCGTGCCCGAGAGCGACCGGGACCACTTCGCCTCGCTCTCGGAGCGCATGGCCGACCACTCCATCGGCGACGCGGCCCCGCGGGCGCGGGACGAGTTCAACGAGTACATGATCACGCTCGCCGAGGCAAAACGCGCCCGGCCGGGCGAGGACGTCATCTCCGATCTCGTCCGCGCCCAGAGCACCGACGAGGCCTACGACTACGACGAGATGATCCGGCTCTGCGTCGGGCTGCTGTTCGCCGGGCACGAGACCACCGTCAACCGCATCGGCCTGGGCACGCTCTTCCTGCTCACCCGTCCCGAGCAGTGGCGGGCGCTGACCGCGGACCCCGCGGGCCGGGTGAATGCCACCGTCGAGGAGATCATGCGCCTGGGCGCCCCCGGCGACCTGGGCCTGCTGCGCTACGCCCACACCGACGTCGACGTCGACGGGGTCACCATCCGGCGCGGCGACGCCGTGATCCTGTCGATCAACTCGGCCAACCGGGACGCGTCCGTGTTCCGCGACGCCGAGACG
Source organism: Streptomyces sp. NPDC021562 (assembly GCF_040640875.1). NCBI lineage: Bacteria > Bacillati > Actinomycetota > Actinomycetes > Kitasatosporales > Streptomycetaceae > Streptomyces > Streptomyces sp. NPDC021562. The sequence goes on along the minus strand of NZ_JBFACN010000037.1, from coordinate 67,608 downwards.
TTCGACCCCGACCGTCCGGAGCGCAACCATCTCGGATTCGGCCACGGCCCGCACTTCTGCATCGGGGCGAGCCTGGCCCGTACCGAACTGCGCGTCGTCTTCGCGGCGATGGCCGAACGCCTGCCCGGCCTGCGCCTCGCCAAGGACGTCGACGACCTGGAGGTGCGCCCCACCCTCACCGGTGGCGTCAGGGAGCTTCCCGTGACCTGGTGAGCTCGGTGTCCTCGCCGACGTGGGCAGTGAGCCGGTACGCCTGCCCGTAGTACGACTGGAGCGGGAGCCGGGCGTCGCTCCCGAGCGACAGCCGTTCCGGTCATGCGGAAGGAGCGAGCTGGGCGCGCACCCATGCGGGATCGGGGTTGGTGTGCGGCCGGCCCGCCACCACGACGGTCGGCACCGTCTCGTCGCCGTCGTTGGCCGCCCGCACCGCCGCGGCTCCTTCCGGGTCGCGCCAGATGTTCACCCAGTGCAGCCGCCGGGCGTCGCGGCCCAGGCGGAAGCGCAGGCGCATGCAGTAGGTGCAGCCCGGACGCCAGAAGACGACCGGCCGGCCGTCGGCCGCGCTGCGCCGACGCGCCTCCGCCGCACCGACCGACCTCGGGAAGACCAGGGGCGAGGTGACCCCGGCGAGCAGCAGGAACACCAGCAGGAGTACCGCGGCCCTGCCGGCGTCCCCCTGGAGGACCGGCCCCGTCGCCAGGGCCGCGCCGCAGACCACGAACAGCACCGGCAGGATCCACACGCGCGTCATGGTGACGCAGGCTACCGCGCAGGCCGTGCGGCGGCCGCGGCGCCTACGAAAACTCCGGTGCACCGGCTCGGGCGCCTCTGCGATCATCCCCGGATGGCGCACAGTCTCGAATCGCTGGTCATCCGGCACACCCACCGCCTTCCCTCCCCCCGCGGCTCCGCCGGTCAAGGAGCCGCCGCCGCCCGGCAGTTCGACGCGGCGCTGACGTCCGTGGGCTTCAAGCTCTCGGCGGAGCTGCTGGAGCGGCTGTCGGGGCTGTCCGAGGACGCGGTCGTGCACACCGCCCAGCGGACCCTGCGCACCGTGGGCGAGATGGTGGGCGACCACGTCCGGCACAACGCGTACTTCATCGACTTCCCGGCGAACGTGCCGGACACCGAGGAGTTCTGGACGCGGTGCGTGGCGCGGGCGCTCGGCGACGAGAAGACGCGCGACAACGTGCTGACCCAGCTGCGGGACGGGGTGCTGAACCTGCTCAGCCTCCCCACGTACGGCCGCTACCAGCACACGTACGAGGAGATGCTCGCGGCCCAGGACGAGCTGATCGCCTCGGCGGGCGACCGGGTCACCGTCCTGCACCTGGGCCGGGACCTGGACGACGAACTCACCGAGCTGTACCTGGCGCTGGCCGGCAGCACGACCCCGCTGAACGAGGACGACCTGCGCGATCTCAGGACCCTCGCCGAGCGGTGCGCGCTCGGACCCCAGCCGGAGGCGATCCCGGTCCGGGAGAACCGGGCCGTCGTCAACGCGGGCCGGCTCGGCGCCGGGGCCGACCTCCTCCTGGACACGGTCACCGACGTGCTGCGGCTGGCCTGCGCGCTGTCGGGCGGCGACGTGACGCTGCGGGAGCCCACGCGGTTCCGGGCGCTGTCGCGGCCGGTGCGCCGGGGACTGCTCGCGGGTCTGGACGCCGTGGTCGCGGCGAACCCGGCGAAGCTCGCCGACGTGGCCACGCACCGGGAGCCGTTCAAGCGGCTCGGCGAGCGTCTCCACCCGCACGAGTACCCGCGCCTGCCGCACGCCGCCGAGGTGTTCGCGGTCGCGCGCGGCGAGAAGACGGCGCCTTCCTTCGACAGCCTCCTCGAGAAGCTGCTCGACGCGTACGACATCCGTGGCGCGGTGGACCTGCTGAAGTCCGCTCCCGGCAGGCTGTTCCGCTCCCTGGACCTGCTGCTGCGCATCGCCGCCGACCAGGAGGAACGGGACGCGGTGGTGGCCGCCGCCGTACAAGTCGCGCCCGATGTCTCCGGCCGGGTGGTGCTCTCGGTGCGCGAGCATCTGCACAACCGGGAACGGGAGAGCGACCGGCCCCGGGTCTTCGTCAACCGCCGGGGCCGCGCCTGGGTGACCCCCGACGACCGGCCGCCCGTGCCGGACGCCGACCGCGACCGGCTGATCGCCGCCCTCGACGCCGAGATACGCCGTCGGCTCCCGGCGCCGGACCGGCTGCTGGTCGACCCCGACGTCCTCGACGTGGCGCTGCCGCTGAGCGGCCGGGCGACCGCGGCCGGGCTCGGTGTGCTGCCGCGCGGGTCGGTCTCCACGGTCGACGGCGATCAGCTGCGCTTCTTCGTGTACTGGAAGCAGGCCAGGGCCCGGACCGACTTCGACCTGTCGGCGCTGCTGCTGCACGCCGACTACAGCACCGATTCCTGGCTCTCCTACACCTCGCTCAGGGCCGTGGGGGGCGAGCATTCGGGCGACGTCACCGAGGCTCCGGACGGGGCCTCGGAGTTCATCAACCTGTCCCTGGACCGGGTGCGCAGCACCTTCGTCGTCCCGCAGGTCAACATCTTCGCCGGCGAGAACTTCGAGGAGGTCGAGGAGTCGTTCTTCGGCTTCATGCTGCGCGACGGCGAGCAGAAGGGCAGGCCGTTCGAGCCGCGCACCGTGCGGATGAAGTCGGAGCTGCGCGGGGTGGGCCGGGTGGCGCTGCCGCTGGTGTTCCGGCGCGGGGACGACGGCCGGTGGCACGCCAAGTGGCTGCACCTGTACCTGAAGGGCCTCTCGACGGAGAACAGGGTCGAGGAGAACCAGGCGTCCGTGTCGACCGTGGTGCGGGCCGTCGTGGAGCGCGAGCAGTTGACGGTGGGATACCTGATCGGCCTGATGTCCTCCGACACCACCACCGTGGAGCTGTGGGACGGCGAGCGGGTCCCGGACGAGCCCGTGACGTACATCGGCCTCGAACGTCCCGAGGGACTGCATCCCGACTCGCGGACCGTCACCGTCGAAAACCTGCGCGACCTGATCCCGGGCTGAGTGCTAGCGTTGGCCGCGGCGAGGCCATGAAGGGGCTTCCTTCTCAAACTCCTTTCCAGATACCAGTTCCTTCGCTTTCCTCGCCGTCGACCTCGACCGGGAGGCGCCCTGTGGGCGCCTCCCGGTTTCTTCGTTCCGGGGAGCCTGCGGCAGCGGCCGCGCCGACACCCGAAGCCGAGGTCAGCGCAGTGGACGTGGTGGTAGCCCCCCGGACGCCCGGAGGCGTTCCCCCTGCGGATCCGGTGGCTGGCCCCGTGTCGGCGCGGTGCGGCCGTGCCCAGACTCGGCAGCATGACGTTCTCCATCGACGCTCCCGTCGCGTCCGCGACGCCCGCCGCCCCCGCGCGGCCCTCCGGTCCCGGCAGCGATTTCGCCAGGCTCTCCCGGCGCATCGACGAGGCGGGCCTGCTGGACCGGCGCCCGGGTTACTACACCGTGCGGCTCGGCCTGGTGATCGCGGCCCTGCTGGGCGGCTGGGCGGCCTTCCTCGCGCTCGGCGACACCTGGTGGCAGCTGGCCGTCGCCGCCGCGCTGGCTCTCGTCTTCGGTCAAGTGGCGCTGGTGGCCCACGATCTGGCGCACCGGCAGGTGTTCCGACGGCGCCGCCCGAGCGAGACGTGGGGCCGGCTCTTCGGCAACCTCGGCATCGGAATGAGCTACGGATGGTGGATGAACAAGCACACCAGGCACCACGCCAACCCCAACCATGAGGAGCTCGATCCCGACGTCGCACCCGACATCCTGGTGTGGTCCACCGCCCAGGCCAGCGAGAGCAGGGGCCTGGCCCGGCTCATCGGCGCCCACCAGGCGTTCCTGTTCTTCCCGCTGCTGACCCTGGAGGGCTTCAACCTGCACGTGTCGAGCATGCGGGCGCTGCGCTCGCCGTCCATGAAGCACCGGGTCCTGGAGGGCACGCTGCTCCTGCTGCACCTGGCGGCCTACCTGTCCGCGCTGTTCCTGGTGCTCTCCCCCGGGAAGGCGGTGGCGTTCCTCGCCGTGCACCAGGGCCTCTTCGGGGTCTACCTCGGCTGCACGTTCGCCCCGAACCACAAGGGCATGCCCACCTTCACCGGCGACGAGCGACCCGACTTCCTGCGGCGCCAGGTGCTCACCTCCCGCAACGTGCGGGGCGGCCGGTTCACGGACATGATGCTCGGCGGCCTCAACCACCAGATCGAACACCACCTGTTCCCGAGCATGCCCACCCCTCATCTGCGCCGCGCACGCGTGATCGTGCGGGAGTACTGCGCGGAGATCGGTGTGCCGTACCACGAGACCGGCCTGCTCCGGTCCTACCGCGAGGCCCTCGGGCACCTGCACCGGGTGGGAGCGCCCCTCCGGCGGGGGCACGGGGCGGTCTCCCCGGGTGACAACTGACGCGTGAGCCCACCGGCAGGGCGAGATTCGTCACTACGTGGCATTCACCATAATTCGCCCCCTTCAGGACGGACAGATGTAAATGTAGTTCTTCGAAACAACGACCAGCGGCATGGGAGATACGTTTGTTCACGGTACGTAAGCGAAGCACCGGGCTGATGGCTGCGGCCGGCGTACTCGGCGGCGTACTCGCACTCGCCCTCAGCGGCACCAGCAACGCCGCCACCGGCGGCAACGACGCCGGGACCGGCCAGAAGACGTCTGCCTCGGCACAGCCGACGGCCGCCCAGGACACGTCCGACGCCCGAATAAAAATCACGCCCGGCCAAGGCGCCCACGGCGTCGGGATCAACAGTCCCGTGGCGGCCACCGTCAGCGACGGCACCCTCACCAAGGTGACCATGACCGACGTCGCGGCCGGTACCGAGGTCCCGGGCACGCTGTCCGCGGACGGCACGTCGTGGAAGCCGGACGGTCCGCTCCAGCGGGCCACCAGGTACCAGATCGCCGCGGAGGCCGAGGACGCCCAGGGCCGTCCCGTCACCGGGTACGCCACGATCACCACCGTCTCCCCCGCCAACGACTTCGTCGGGCACGTCTCCCCCGAGGACGGCTCGACCGTCGGGGTGGGCATGCCGGTGACGGTCACCTTCGACAAGGCGATCGCCGACAAGGCCGCCGTGGCGTCGGAGATACAGGTCAGCTCCAGCAGCGGTCAGCGGGTGGTCGGCCACTGGCTCAACGACGGCCGCCTGGACTACCGCCCCCAGAACTACTGGACGCCCGGCTCCACCGTCACCGTCAGGCTCACCCACAAGGGTGTCCAGAAGACGGTCACGTTCAAGATCGGCCGGAGTCAGGTCAGCACCGTCGACGCCGGCACGAAGCAGATGACCGTCGTACGGGACGGCAGGACGATCAGGACCGTCCCGATCTCGTCCGGCAGCCCGGAGCACCCGACGTACAGCGGCCAGATGGTCATCTCCGAGAAGTTCCGGCAGACCCACATGAACGGTGCGAGCGTCGGCCTCATGAAGGACGGCAAGCCCGCGTACGACATCGACGACGTACCGCACGCCATGCGCCTGACCGACTCGGGCACGTTCATCCACGGGAACTACTGGGCGGCCGACTCGGTCTTCGGCAAGGCCAACACCAGCCACGGCTGCATAGGCCTGAACGACGTCAAGGGCGGCGGCGACGGCAGGCAGCCCGCCGCGTGGTTCTTCGACAACTCGATCCCCGGTGACGTCGTGATCGTCAAGAACTCCGCCGACAAGACCGCGCCGGCCCCGGACAACGGCCTCAGCGACTGGAACATGCCCTGGTCCGAGTGGGTCTCGGGCAACACGACCGGCTGACAGCGCGTCGCTGCCGAACCTCTTCCGCCAGGCGGCGGCCGACCGAGTCGGCCGCCGCCTCGTCACTCACCCGTACGGAGCAAACACGCACCGTCATCCCCTTGTCCCCGTTGGCCCGTCCCCCGTTCGGAGTTGCGTCCGCACGGGGGACATGAGGCCGTGGGAATCGTGTCCTGCCGGATCTCACCCCCAGGAGGAGACATGGGCACGAACACCACGAAGAACGCGAAGGACACGAGGACCGACGGCCGGTCGGCCGACAAGCTGAGCGTCGTCTTCACCGTCCGCGTCATCGAGGGCGGCGAGCAGGGATTCCTGGAGGCGTACGACCAGCTCCGCGAGTCCGTCGCCCGGACCCCCGGCCACATCGTCGAGCGGCTGGGCGCACCCGTGGACGACTCACGGCAGTGGGTCATCACCAGCGAGTGGCAGACGGCCGCGCACTTCTTCGCCTGGCAGCAGAGCGAGGAGCACCGCGCACTGGTGGCTCCACTGCGCCAGTGGGTCGACTCGACGCAGTCCCTGCGGTTCCGCATCGTCAAGGAGACCGAGGGGGTGGCGGCATGACGCGCACCGCCGACGGCCCCGTCGCCGTACTCGGGCTCGGCACGATGGGCACCGGCCTGGCCACCCGCCTCCTCGACCGGGGGCTGCGGGTGCGGGTCTGGAACCGTACTCCGGAGCGGGCCGCACCGCTTGCCGAGGCAGGCGCCTTCGTCGCCCCGCACCCCGCCGAGGCCGTCGCGGGCACGAGCGCCGCGATCTGCGTCGTCGCCGACGGCGAGGCCCTCGGCTCCGTGCTGCACGGACCCGACGGCGTCCTGTCCAGGGGCGCCTACCCCGGGGTCCTCGTCTGCGCCAGCACCGTCTCCCCCGACGAGGTGCTCCAGATCGCCGGGGACATCCCCTCGGTCGTGGACGTCGGCATGCTCGGCAACCGCGACCACGCCCGTGACGGCGAGCTTCGGCTCTTCGTCGGCGGCGAGGAAGAGGCGTTCGGCGCCTGCCGCCAGGTGCTGGAGGCGCTGGGCAAGGAGGTCGTCCATCTGGGCGCGCTCGGTTCCGGCATGCGGATGAAACTCTGCCTGAACCTCCTGATGGGCATCGAGGTGCAGGCCCTGGCCGAGGTCACCGAACTGGCGACCGCCTGCGGCCTGGACCGGCAGGCGGTCCTGAAGACCGTCGCGGGCAGCGGCTTCGCCTCTCCGGTCATGGCGTTCAAGGCGAGGCGCCTGGGTTCCGGCCGCTTCGAGGAGCCGGACTTCCGGCTGCGGCTGATGGCGAAAGACCTCATGCTCGCTACCAAGCAGGCGGCGGCGGTCGGCCTGAGCCTGCCGCTCACGACCGCCGCGGCCGAGACCCACGTCCGTGCCACCGAGCAGGGACTGGGCGACCAGGACTGTGCCGCGGTCACCCGCGCACTCACACCGAAACCGGGCAGCGACACGTGATCATCGACATCCACGGGCATCTCTCCCCGCCGGAGGCGGCCGAACGATTCCCCATGCCCCCGAGCCTGACCGACGTCGACGGCATGCTCGCCGCTCGCGCCGAGGCCGGCATCGACCTCACCATCATCGGCAGCCCGGTGGGCGCCGGAGCGATGGCACGGGTACCGGGCGTGGACAACTACGCGCAACCACGAGACCGGCTGCGCAGTTTCCACGCCTGGATGTCGGGGCTGATCGCCAGGTTCCCCGACCGGTTGCGCGGCTACGTGTACGCGAACCCGTTCGGGGACGACGATCACCTCGAAGGGGTACGGGAGACGCTGGCGGACCCGGCCTTCGTCGGCCTGATCACCACGTCCAGCGTCCACGGGGAGCTGCTCGGCTCCCCGCGCGCCGACTCCTTCTTCGCGCTGGCCGCGGAGGCGGGGGTGCCGGTCCTGGTGCACGCCCCGGCCGAACCGGTCGGCACGGAACGGGTCGACGAGATCGGATTCGTCGAGCAGATCGGCCGGTTCGGCGACGTCACCATGGGCATGGCCATGATCGCCTTCGCCGGGTGGCTGGACAAGTACCCGGAACTGCGGCTGATCGGCGCGACCGGCGGCGGCGCCATGGCGCTGCTGCCGGAGCGGCTGCAGACGGCGGCGCGCCCCCGGCACTGGGCCGGGGGCGCCCCGCCCGCCGGCCGGCCGGGGGCGGCCTCCGCTCCCTCGGCGGCCCGGGGACCGGCGGCCGACCCGGCCGCGGCGCTGCGGCGCATGTACGTCGACACGAGCCCCTTCAGTTCGGCGCACCTGAGCCTGAACGCGGAGGTGCTGGGGCCCGAGCGGATGCTGTTCGGCACCGACTCACCGCCGCTGGCCGTGCCGCTGGAGGAGCAGCTCCGCATGATCGAGAAGCTGCCGGTCGACAGGGCGGCGCAGCAGCTCATCCTCGGCGGCAACGCCGAGACCCTCTTCGACCTCAGGAGTCGTCCGTGACCACCACCCAAGAGGCCGTCACCGCGGCCGAACGCTGCACCCCGGAGTTCCGGCGGGACCCCCACACCGTCTACGCCCACCTCCGCGACGCGGCCCCGGTCTGCCCCATGAGACCGCCGCACGGCAACGAGACGTACCTGATCACCCGGTACGAGGACGCGCGGGCCGCGCTGGCGGATCCGCGGTTGAGCAAGGACATGTACGGGGCCATGGACGCCTACCGGAGGATCTTCGGTGACTCGTCCGTCGCGCTGGACGACAACATGCTCAACTCCGACGCGCCCAAGCACACACGGCTGCGCAGGCTGGTCAGTTCCGCGTTCACCGCCCGGCGGGTGGCGGCACTGCGGCCGAAGATCCAGGACATCGTCTCGGGCCTGCTCGACGCGTGCCCGGTCGGGGAGCCCTTCGACCTGTTGCCGGCCTTCGCGTTCCCGCTGCCGATCATCGTGATCTGCGACCTGCTCGGTGTACCGCCCGAGGAACGGTCACGGCTGCAGCACCTGTCCTCCACGGTGGCGCAGAGCGGCTTCGACGAGGAGGCCAAGCGGGCGCAGCAGAAGGCGGAGGAGGACCTGCACGCGTACTTCTCGGATCTCATCGCGGCCAAGCGGAGGGATCCGGGTGACGATCTCCTGAGCGCGCTCACCGCGGTCCGGGACGAGGACGGCGGGCTGACCGGGAACGAGCTGGTCTCCACGGCGTTCCTGCTGATGTTCGCGGGTCACAAGACGACCGCGTACCTGATCGGCAACGCCGTGCACCACCTGCTGTCCCACCCCGAACAGCTGCGCGCCGTGCGGGAGGACCCGGAACTGATGCGTGCCGCCGTCGAGGAACTGGTGCGCTTCGACGGCTCCGTGGAGAACGCGACGTTCCGGTACGCGACCGAGGACGTGGAGTACGGCGGGACCCGGATCCCGAAGGGCGCCCTGGTCCAGATCGCGCTCAGTGCGGCCAACCGCGATCCGCTGAAGTTCGACGCCCCGGACGAGCTGAACGTGACACGTCCGGGCAACGCCCAGGACGCGCACCTGGGGTTCGGGCACGGCAGCCACTACTGCCTGGGGGCACCGCTGGCCCGGCTGGAGACGCAACTGGCGCTCACGGCCCTGTTCGACCGGTTCCCCAGCACAACCCTGGCCGACCCGAACGCCGCACCACGCTGGCTGGAGGTCCCCTTCCCCGCCTTCCGCGGCCTCGCGGAACTCCGGGTCGTGCTTACTCGATCCTGACGGCCGGTGGCACCGGGCAAAGCCTCATCGCCGGTGGAGGCTGACGGCATAACCGCCGCCGACGTAAGGGTCCGCGTCCCAGGAGGCGAAGCGGTCCACCAGGGTGAGGCCGGCCGCGACGCAACACTCGTCATACTCCGGCAGGGTGATGCCGGGCGGTACCGGCAAGTGGGCCTCGTCCAGGCCGAAGCCCGCGACCATCAGACCGCCCGGGCGCAGGACCGCGGCCAGACGCTTGACCACCGTGCCCTCGGTGCCGGCAGCTAGCAGCGGGAAGACGTTGCCCGCGGCGACCACGAGATCGAAGTCCGCTGCGAGCCCGAGCGGGGCCGGCTCGAACTCGGCCAGGTCGACCTGGAACCACGGCAGGCCCGGCGCCTGCTTCCGCGCCGCCGCGAGCATCGACGCGTCAAGATCCACCCCGACACACTCGTACCCGAGTTCCGCAAGCCGGATCATGACCCGCCCGGTACCGCACCCGGCGTCCAGCACCCGAGCTCCGGCAGGGACAAGCGCTGCGCAGAACCGCGCCTCACCGTGCACATCCATCCCGCTACGGGCCAGAGCCGCGAACCGTGCAGCGTAGCCCTGCCCGGACGTCCCCCCGGTCAACTCCTGCCAACGGCTCATGACGGCAACTATAGGTCGGCCGTGTGCCCTTGCATCCGGCCAGGACGGGAACCGCGGAGCACCTGCCCGAGTGGTGTGAGCCGAGTTCCGTCGGCCGCACCGCGACGGGACAGCCCTGCCGGGTCCTCGGTCCGGCCAGGGCGTCGAAGGACTGTCATCGGCGAACGATAGGATGCGCCGTCGATCTGCACATGACAGATCCGCAGCTCACTGTCCGGGGGGACCTCAACGTGAGACCACGCCTGTTCATCTCCACCTCGGTCGCGGCCGGCTTCCTCGCTGGTCTGGCCCTGCCGGGCCAGGCCCTGGCCGAGACCTCGGTGCCCAGCACTGCGCCCGTGACCGCCGGCGACACGTCGACGGCCGACGCCACGGGAGCGGCTGCAGTCGCCGCTGACCTCACCCCGCCGGACGGCCAGGGGCCGGTGACACTCACCCAACCGGTGTCGGGTCTGCCTTGGGCAGTCGCCGATCCCTTCGACTACACCGATGACCATGCCACCTTCCGCGTCTTCGCACGGTCGTCCGGCAACGGTGCAACCGTCACCTCGCTCACTGCCCGCTTCTACCCGCTGCACGCGCCCGCGGACGCGGCACCTGTACTCACCGTGACGGACTTCGCGTACGTGGACGCGGGTGTGTGGCGGGCGACGGCCCCGGTCGTGCTGCCCGCCTTCGGCGCCTACCGGGTCGCGCTGGACGTTCGCGACGACCACGGCTACGACGTCACGTTGCCTTCAGGTGGCACGGTGGAGTACCAGCAGGTCGTTCACTTCAGCTCGTTCACGCAGACCGTCCCGTCGAACTTCGACTTCGACCACCGGACCGTTACCGTCCAGGGGGCCCTCACCCTGACCGACCCGGGCACAGGCCAGGTCAGCCCCTTCTCAGGCGCCACCGTGTCCGTCACCGGCAACTCCGGCGGCACTACGCTGAAGGCAACGACAGCTGCCGACGGCACCTTCACGACCTCGTTCGACGCCGACGTTTCGGTACAGACTGTCGGCGAATACGCGCCCGGCCGTGAGGACAGCTGGACCCACACCCATGCGTATGCGTACCTCTCCCAACCCGGCCTTCCGGCGTCCGAACCCACCCGGATCCGGTTCACCTCGCCACCGGACGTCAACGTCCCGGCCGGCGGCACGGCCACCGTGACCGGCGTCGTGGAGCGCAAGGTCGGCGACGCCTGGCGCCCCGTTCCCCGCACCGCTGTCGACCTGTCAGGCCCGCAGGCCGGTTCCGAGTGGTTCGCCAGTTACAGCGACGACCGGGGAGCATTCGCCATCCCCGTCTCCCAGCCCGGCACCTTCCAGGTCCGTGTCGAGGCGACGGACTACCTCCAGCAGAGCCCCGTCGAAAGCGTCCGCGTCCACATTCCCCAGCCCGGAGCGCAGTTCGCCGGCCTCAGCATCTCCCAGGACGCCACGGGCCAGGGCCGCATCGCCGGCCGTCTCACCCTGGGACAGGCCGACTCCCCGCCCGCCGGCACCACGGTCCAGGTGCAGTACTCCGCCGACGGCAGGAGCTGGCACAACGCGGCTACCACCACGGTCGGACGCCAGGGCCTCGGCAAGGACGAATTCCTGTGCGGTGTCCGCCAGGGCAGCAGCGCCAACGGCTACTGGCGCGTCTCCTTCCTCGGCAACAGCGACTGGCTGCCCGTCAACGGCAACGCAGTGCACCTGTGGCGCACCCCTACCCGGATCACCGGCGGCAGACCGAGCACCACGCACGCGCGTCACAACCAGAAGCTGTCCTTCTCCGGGAGCCTCCAGCAGTCCCCCGCGGGAGCATGGCACGCCTACAGCCACGCCACCGTGCGCCTGTGGTTCCGACCGTCCGGCGGCACGACCTGGCACCTCATGTCCACGGCCACCACCGACGCCCACGGCCAGTACAGCCTCAGCGCCAAGGACACCACCACCGGCACCTGGTACGTCGCCTACCAGTCCCCCGACACCCACCACCTCGACTCGACGAGCACGCACACCTGGGTCGGCGTCAAGTAGCCCGCCCACCCACTGCGTCCGGCGCGGCACGCGGGTCAGCAGCGCGTCGTAGGCGCCGGCCGGGTGGCGGGGTCGTCGGTCAGCCTCCCCGGGCGCAGGATCGTCCTCGCCCTTGGCCTTCAGGCAGGCGGCGGGTGCACTGACCGACGAATCTTTCGGGTGCCCGTCACGAAGTCACCGGAACCGGCACCTCTCTTACGCCACCGCGGTCCCATGGGTGAGCCCGCTACGACGCGGGGGCCGCCTGGTTGCTGTCCTTGTGGGCCCCCCAGCCGTGCCAGCGCTCGATCTCGATCCAGGCGCTGAACCTCACCCGGTCCCGCTGCGGGTAGGGCTTACCGGTGTACTGCCTGCTGAGCCGGTCGATGCCGGTGAGGTCCTGGTCCTCTCGGATCTCGGCGATTCGGCCGATGACGCTGATGTGGCTGTACCAGTCGGCCTCGTCCAGCACCGTGAGGGTGACCCGCGGATCGTTGCGCACGTGCTCCAGGCGCCTGCGGCCCTCGTCCATGTTGACCAGGATGCGGCCGTCGTCCTCCCACAGGTACCAGGTGGCGGTGGAAACCGGCTGACCGTCCGATCGGAGCGTGGCGATGACGGCCGGGTTCGCCTTCTTCATCATGGCGACCGCTTCGGGGGTGAGCGGGGGCTTCGACATGGTGTCTCTCCTCGATCCGACGCGACAGCGGATCCCCGCCCGCTGATCCTTTCCACACTCTCATAAGGACGCGCCCGCGAGCGCGCTCGCAGGGCCGCTGTGGGGATCGCGATTCCCGGCGACCGTGCAGGGCAGGACGCCGATGCAGGGCGTCCGGGCCGGCCGGCTCAGCCCGGCGGCCGAGCCGCGTCCTCGGCCTCTCGGGTCAGTACCACTGCCCCCGTCGCCTCGCGTCCTCCAGGTAGTGCAGGACCGCCGCCACCCGGCGGTCCACCTGGTCCGCCGGGGAGAGTTCGAGCTTGGCGAAGATGCTGCGGATGTGCTTGTGGACCGCGCCGTCCGTGACCACCAGGCGCTCCGCGATCGCGCTGTTGCCGAGGCCCTCGGCCATCAGGGCGAGGACATCCCGTTCACGCGGGCTGAGCCGTTCCAGCCGGGTGTCCTGGCGGGAGCGGGTGAACAGCTGGGCGACCACTTCCGGGTCGATGGCGGTACCGCCGGACGCCACCCGGTGCAACGCGTCGAGGAACTCCTCGACCCGGCCGACCCGTTCCTTGAGCAGGTAACCGACTCCGCCCACCCCGCCCGTGAGCAGCTCGGTGGCAAAGCTCTGCTCGACGTACGCGGACAGGACGAGAACGGCGAGGCCGGGGCGGCGGCGCCGGGCCTCCACCGCCGCGCGGATGCCCTCGTCGGTGTGCGTGGGCGGCATCCGTACGTCGAGGATCGCGACGTCCGGCTTGTGCTCCTCGATGGCGTCCAGGACCTCCTCGGCCGTTCCGGTCTTCGCCACCACGTCGAGGCCCTCGGCACCCAGCAGCAAGGCGAGCCCCTCGCGCAGCAACGGGTCGTCCTCGGCCATCACGATTCGCATGTCGGCAACCAACTCATCTGTAGGACAGGGCACTTCGGTGGACCGGCCCGCGGGCTTCCAGAACGTCAGGTGCCGCAGGGCAGATCCACGTCGAGCACCGTCGGCCCGCCCGCAGGGCTGGTCACGCGGAGCGTACCGTCATGGGCCGCCACCCTCCGACGCATGCCGGTCAGCCCGGAGCCGCCCGCCTCGTCGGCGCCGCCCCGCCCGTCGTCCTCGATCCGCAGATGCAGCCGACCGCCCCGCGCCCGCACGGTGACCGCCGCCGCGCTCGCCCCGCTGTGCTTGGCGATGTTCGTCAGCGCCTCCGCGACCACGAAGTACGCCGTGGCCTCCACGGACGCCGGGCACCGCTCCGGCGCCTCCACATCCGTCCGGCACGGCACCGCGCACTCGGCGGCGAGACCCGACAGCGCCCCGGCCAGCCCCCGGTCGGACAGCACCGGCGGGAGGATCGAGCGGGAGACCGCGCGCAGTTCGGCCAGCGCCTGCTCGGCGGCGCTCTGGGCACGTTCGAGGAGTTCGTCGGCGCGCTCCGGATCCCGGGCGGCCATCCGCCGGGCGGCGCCGAGCAGCACCGTCACCGTGACCATCCGATTCTGTGTCCCGTCGTGCAACGACCGCTCGATGCGCCGCAGTTCGGTGGCGTGGGCGTCGAGCGCGGCGGCCCGGGTCGCGGTCAGCTCGGCCACCCGCAGGGACAGGTCGGCGTCCGGCCCGGCGCCCAGCAGCATCCGCCCGGCACGGGCCTGAAGACGCGCCATGCCGGGCGTCAGGCCCAGGATGACCGCGATCCAGCCGACGCCGACCAGGCTCACCGACAGCGCCTCCGGCCAGGTGCGCGCCGCCCCGAACCCGAAGGACGTGCTACTCGTGTCCGCCGGTGCGAACGGCCACACCAGCGGAAAGAGGGTGTCCCGGAACGCGGCCAACGGCAGCCACACCCCGAGCAGCCCCAACAGGAACCCGAGGCTGCCGTGACGCAGCGCCCACCGCAGCTCGCGCCGGGTGGTGGGGTCGGTGAGGGCGGCCCGCAGCGTCGGCGGCGGGTTGGGAGCGACGATCTCTGGCCCCCAGCGGGCCAGCCGCCTCCGCTCCCGTTCGGCCAGCGCGTGCAGGGTACGGACGACGACCGACGCCAGCAGCAGGCCCACGCCGGCCGGCGTGGTCACCGCGGCGACGGCCGCCAGCACCAGCACGCCCAGCGCCATCAGCGCCGTGCCGAGCCCGCCGACGAGCTGCCGGAGCGCGGCACCAGAGGCCCGCAGGGCCCGGACGGCGATCTCCCGCGGACGCTCGGCGCCGGGGCCGGCGTCCGCGGTGTCCGCGGTGCCGGTGGGCTCGGTGGTCGTCATGCTCACTCCGCTTCTGATGTACGCCAACGACCTTAGGGCAGGCCCACTTCGCCGTAAGTACAGCAGGCTGTACTCACGATCCGGCTGTTGGCGGGATCGGCCGAGGGGGGCGCGGTCCGTAGCGTCGGAGACATCAGCCGGGACGCCGGCCGAGACACCAGCCGAATCCCCGCCGAAGGAGCCCGCGATGGCGACCATCGACCCCCACCGACCGAGCGCCCACGACGCCCCCGCCCCGCCCGTCACCCGCGGCGAAGTCACCCGCGTCTTCCTCTGGCTGGTCCTGGTGATCAGCGCAGCCGCCAACATGGTCGCCTCCTACGCCGCCGCCGGTGTCGCCGTGAACCTCGCCTGCGGCACGGTCACCGGGCTCGCGGCCATCGTCCTCGTCCTGCGCCGTCTGAAGGGCGGCCGCCGGTGAACCTCGCGTCGACCGCCGTACGGGTCACCGCGCCCGCCATCGCGCTGGAGCGCGTCACCAAGACCTACCCGGGCGATGTGAAGGCCCTCGACGAGGTGTCCCTGACCGTCCGGCCCGGCACCTTCCTCGCCGTGATGGGCCCCTCGGGCTCCGGCAAGAGCACCCTGATGCACTGCGCGGCGGGGCTGGACTCGCCGACCTCGGGCAGCGTCCGCATCGACGGACACGAGATCGTCGGCCTGGACGAGACCCGCCGTACCGAACTGCGGCGCGAGCGCGTCGGGTTCGTGTTCCAGGCCTACAACCTGATCCCGTCCCTCACCCTCGAGGACAACATCACGCTGCCGCTGCGGCTCGCCGGCCGGGCCCCGGACCGGGAGTGGATCGCGGCGCTGGTGGAGCGCGTCGGCCTGGCCGGCCGGCTCGGCCGACGCCCCGCCGAACTCTCCGGCGGTCAGCAGCAACGCGCGGCCGTAGTAAGGGCGTTGGCGGCCAGGCCGGCCGTCGTGTTCGCCGACGAGCCGACCGGCGCACTGGATCTGCGCAGCGCGCACGAGGCGCTGGAGCTGCTGCGCGCCCTGGCCGACGACCTGGGCCAGACGGTGATGATGGTGACCCACGACCCGGCCGCCGCGTCCCGCGCCCACCAGGCTCTGGTGATGGCCGACGGCCGGGTCGTCGAGGCCCTCGACCACCCCACCGCGCCCCAACTGGCCGAGCGACTTGTCGCGTTGGGAGACCGCTGACCCGTGTCCGAGCACTTCCGCACCCCTTACCGCCTCCCCCTCCTCCCCATCGCCCTGCGTATGGCAGCGCACCGGCTCACCGCGCTGCTCGCCGTGGTGTGCGCGGTACTCGGCGGGGCGGCCCTGATCACCGGCACCGGTGTGCTGGCCGAGTCCGGGCTGCGCTCGCAGCTGCCGCCGGGACGGCTCGGCGGCGCGGACATCGTCGTCGCGGCCGACCAGGAGTACCACCCGGACGGCGATCTGCCGCTCGCCCTCCCCGAGCGCGCCCGGGTCCCGTCGTCGCTGGTCGGCCGGCTCTCGGGCCTGCCCGGGGTGACTGCCGTGGTGGGCGACCTCGGCTTCCCTGCCGCGCTGGTCGACGCCCGCGGAAGGGTCGTACCGACCGCCGACGACCCAGCGGCGGCCGGACACGGCTGGTCCTCCACCAAGCTGCTGGCCCACCCACGCGTCAGCGGCCGCGCGCCGGCCAGGGGGGACGAGGTCGCCGTCCCGGCGGCAGCCGGGCTGCGCCCCGGGGACCGCGTCCAGGTCGTGGTGGGCGGTCGCCCCGCCGTGCGCTGTCGCGTCACCGCGGTGGTCGACGCACCGGGCGCGGGCGTCTATTTCGCCGACGCCACGGCCGCGCGGCTCGCGGACCGCGACGCCGCGCGCCGATACGACCTGATCGGCCTGCGCACCGCACCCGGAACCGGCGAGCGGGTCGCCGACGCGGTGCGCGGCCGGGTGGCCGGCACCGGGCTGACCGTCCGCACCGGTGCGGACATCGGCGAGACCGTGGCGCCGGGCGTCGGCATGGCCCGCTCGCTGCTGGTCCTGCTGGCCGGTTCGCTGGGCGGAATCGTGCTGCTGATCACCGGGTTCGTCACGGCGGGCGCGCTGGGTGTGTCGATCGCCGGGCAGCGCCGCGACCTGGCGCTGATGCGGGCGGTCGGGGCGACCCCGCGACAGATCCGCCGGCTGGCCGCCGCGCAGTCCTCCGTCGTGGCCGCCGTGGCCCTGGCCCCCGGAGTGGCCCTCGGCTACCTCCTCGCGGGCCGCTTCCACGAGATGCTCGCCGACCGCGGCGTCCTGCCCCCCGAACTCCCCCTGACCGTCGGGCCCTTGCCCGCCCTCGCCACGCTCCTCCTGCTCGCGCTCACCGTGCAGGTCTCCGCCCGGGGCGCGGCCTGGCGCACGTCCCGGATGCCGGCGACGGAGGCCGTCACCGAGTCCCGCAGCGAACCGCGCAAGCCGTCGAAGGCCCGTACCCTCACCGGAGTTCTGCTGATCGCCGCCGCGTGCGTGCTGTCCGTCGCCCCGCTGCTGACCCGTACGGTGATCGGCGCGTCGGCCGCCTCCATCGCCGGGATCGTCGCCGCGATCGGCCTGGCCCTGTGCGGCCCGGCCCTGGTCCGGTCGCTCGGCGAGCGGGCCGTACGACGGCTGCGGCCCGGGACGCCCGCTCCCACCTGGCTCGCCCTGGCCAACGTACGGGCGTACGCACTGCGGGTCGCCGGAGTGGTCAGCCCGCTGGCGATGGCGGTCGTGTTCGTCCTGACCTACACCCTCACGCAGACCACCGTCCTCGCGGCGACCGCACAGGACACCCGCACCGGCACACGCGCCGAGTACCGGCTGAGCGCACCGGCCCTCGGTGGCCTGTGGGCCGGCGCACGGGACGCCGTACAGAAGCTGCCCGGAGTGCGGTCCGCCGCACCCGTCGGCTCGACGACTGTCATCTGGCCGTACGTGATGTTCGGAGAACCCGATGTGGAGTCGGTGCCGGCACTGATCGCCACGCCGGACGCGGCCGGGGTCCTCGACCCCGGCGTGCGGGAGGGCGGGCTGGCCGGCCTGACCGGCGCCACGGTCGCGGTGAGCAGCGAGGTCGCCGGTTCGCGGGACGCCGGACTCGGCCGGCGGATCCGGCTGGTCCTCGGCGACGGCACGCGGGTCGAGGCGCGGGTGGCGGCCGTGTACGACCGGGGCCTCGGCTTCGGCTCGCTGATCGTCTCCGGGGACCTCGCGGCCGGCCACACCACCTCCGGCCTCGCCCAGAGCCTCCTCGTCCGCACGGACGGCACCGCGACGGCGCGGCGCGCCCTGGCCGGTCTGACGGCGTCACGCCCGGGCCTCGTCCTGGAGACCACGTCCGGAACGGCCTTCGGCGGCAAGCAGGACACCCCGCCCGAGGTGTGGATCAACCTCGCGACGATCGTCGTACTCCTCGGCTACCTCCTTCTCAGCATCGCCAACAAGCTGGTCGCGGCCACTGCCCAGCGCCGCACAGAGATCGCCGCGCTGCGGCTGGTCGGCACGACGCCGCGGCAGATCCGGGCGATGATGCGCCGCGAGGCGACCGTGATCGCCGCTGCCGCGCTCGTCTCCGGCCTGCTCCTCTCCGCCCTTCCCCTCGCCCTCCTCGGCCAGGGCTTCCTCGACCGCCCCTGGCCGGCGGGGCCGGCCTGGCTGCTCCCCGCCATCGCGGCGACGATCGCGACGACGGCCTTCCTCACGATCGAGCTCCCCACCCGCCAGGCCCTGCGCACGCCCCCGGCGGACGCGATCCGGGCGGTGTGAGGATCCAAGGGCCGCCCGGACACGGCCCATCACGAAGACCCGGCGCGTGGGAGCCCTGGAAGATGCCGACGAGTGAGACTCCGGTGCCGGCGATCAGGAGGGTGCCGTAGATCACCCAGCCGGTGTCCATGACGGCGCCGAGGGGGAGTGAGCCAGATCGCCCAGCGCGCGGGAGTGGGCGCGGGCACCCTGTACCGCAACTTCCCCACCCGCGAGTCGCTGATCCTGGCCGTCTACCAGGACGAAGTGGCACGCATCACCGGCACCGTGCAGGACCTGCTGGCCCAGATGCCGCCACTGGACGACCGACCTCGTCGAGGCCATGCGCAGAAAACACGGCCTCGGCGACGCACTCGGACCAGGCGCCCACCAGGCGATCAGCGAACAGAGCTACGGCCCGGTCATCGCCGCGATCACCCGCCTTCTCGACGCCGGCAAGAAAGACGGAAGCATCCGCCCCGACGCCGACCCGGGAGACTTCCTCCAGCTCACCGGTGCCTTGTGGCGCGCCCCGTCCAGCCCCGAGGACGGGGCGCACCACATGCTCGCGCTCATCCTCGACGGACTCCGCACGCACCGGTGAACGAACGCACACACGACAGGGGCGTCAGGTGATCGGCCCTTCCGTGGAAACGGATTGGTCAAGCCGGGTGCTCTGATCCGCTCATGCCCGCGAGAGCGGCGAGGGCGGCCCGGCGGTGTTGCCGTGGTCGCCGTTGCTGGGCCACCACCGGTGGATGTCGAGTACGGCCTGGATCAGTGGTGCCGCGGTGTCCTGCCGATGGTGCAGGGGCAGGTCGGCGACGAGGGAGAACAGGCCGGTCCTGCCGGTGGCGGTGGCGTCGGCGAGGGCGGTGCGCCAGTAGGCGGGCCAGGGGTCGGGGTGCAGGGCGTCGGCCGCGCGGGCGAGTGCTCGACTGGCTTTGGCGCGTTCGGGCGCGCTGGCGTGCTGTCGTACCGCGTTCGCGGCCTGGTCGAGGAGCGCGGGCGTCAGATGCGGTGCGATGCGGGAGATCGTTTCCGGGAAGACGCCGTGGTGCCAGCCGCGATCGCCGTGGACGAGGTGCAGGAGCCGGTCCAGGAGTTCGGCGGCCCGGTTCGGGTCCAGGTGGGGGGCGAGTGTGGCAAGGGGCCCGTCCAGTTCGTACGCACTGGTGAGGGTGCGCAGGTAGGAGACCGTCTCGTCCAGAAGTCCGGGGCGGGTGGCGGGGTCGGCGTACGCGGCCAGGTCGGCGAGGACGTCCGCGGTCTGATAGCGGGCGCCGAGGGTGCGAGCGAGCCGGGCCGCGTACTGCCGTGCGTCGGGGTTCAGGTAGGGGGCGACGGTGCTGAGGCCGGCGTGGCCGTGGCGGGACGCCCAGTCCATGTCCCAACGGAAACTGAGCGCGGTCAGGCAGTCCAGCGCTGCTTCCAGGACGGGGCCGCGTCGGCGGGCCGGCAGGTAGGCCAGCAGGCAGGAAAGCCGTCGCAGGCGCTCGACGTGGTCGCCCTCGTCGCCTTGGTCGCCTTGGTCGTCCACGGCTGGCAGCGGGGTCGGATGGCCGGGGAGCAGAGGCAGTCTGTCCTCGTCGGGCACGCCGGCGGCCGCCCGCTCCAGCGCGTGGAGCCCGTCGCAGGGAACGTCGTCTTCGTGGTCGTGCGGAATGAGTGCGGCCATGGCCGCTTCCCGCAGCAGGACGGCGCGTCGTACCGGTGCGGCGTAGGGGATGAGGCCGGCGAGTGAGGAGGCCTGCCGGCAGGGGCCGTGTGCGGTCCGGGCGAGCCGACTGGCCTGGTCGATCAGCGTGTCGGGCAGGGGCTGCGGGTCCTGCGGAGGGGGGTGGTGGAACGCGGGCCGGTCCAGAACGCATGCGAGGTGGAGCGCCGCGCCGAGCTGCTGCGGGTCGGTGGCGGACTGTACCAGCGACCGGTAGCGGTGGTGCGGGTGGTTTTCCGAGGTGGCGAGGTCGCGGGCTTGCCGCAGCAGTTCCTCACGGTCGGGTGGTGCCGCCCTGGCCGCCAGCAGTACCAGGAGCCGGGCACGCGGCTCGGGGCCGACGTCGACGGGGATGACCCGCACCGCGTCGGCGATCAGGGAGTCGGGCAGGTGGGGAGCCAGCTCGGTGAGCAGGCTGACCCGCTGCTCCCCGTGGTCTTCGGTGGAGACGAAGCCGAGGATGCGGCTGAGGGTCGCGGACGGCTGGCCGGGGGCCAGGTGTACGAGAGCTCGCGTCGACGGCCCCTGCTTGTCGAGCATCCGGGTGCCGAGGAAGTGGCGCAGCAGCCCGGGCGTCAGGTGCGGGGCGAGCTGATTCAGGGCGTCTTCGGGTGGGTTCGCCTCGCCGACGTGGTCGATGACGCGGCGCAGTAGATGTTCGGGCAGGAACCTCGCGATCTCGCACGCCGTCCAGACAGCGGAGGCCCGATGCGCGCGGAACAGGGCGTCGAAGGTGTCTTCCAGCAGCCGCGTCCTCCTGAGCTCGGGCATCAGCGGCAACAGGGCTGCGATGCCCCCACGTCTGAGATCCACCTTTTCGGTTCGCAGGATCTGCAGGGCTTTGTCCAGCAGCTCGGGCCGTTCCTCAGCGGGAAGGTGAGGAATCGCGGCGGCGAGCAGGCGGGCAGCCGTGACCGGGCTCGCTCCGTCGAGCGTCTGATCCAGCAGGCCGCGGAGCTCGTCACCAGGCAGATAGGGGGCCAGTTCTTCCACGATGAGGCGGTTGAACCGCTTCTCCTGCGCGGGGTCGTAGGCGGCGAGTCGTTCGGCGACCAGCCGGGCGCGTTCGTCCGGTTCGGAGGCCAGCAACACCGCGCGGAGGGCTTTGCTCTCTTCCGTGGAGTACCGGTCGGTCCGGGCGAAGGCCAGCACGTCCTCATAGAGGGCCGGCAGCTCCGGCAGGGCCGCGGTCATGGCCCCCAGGTAGTGATGCGCGGACCCGTCTCGTCTACGGGCTCCGGCGCGCAGCTCCTGCAGCGACCGTTCGGGGAACCACCTGGCCACGTGTCCGAACAGCCAGGCACGGATCTCCTGAGATCGCTGACGGTCGGTGTCGGCCGCCTCCAACGCCCGCTCCAGATAGAACTCCCGCCGCTCGGGCAGGGCAAGGCCGACCAGCCAGACCAGCGAGAACGCCCGGCGCATCGCGTAGTCGATGCCTTCGGCGGCCTCCCCGGCCAGTTCGACCAGGTGTGTCTTCCGGTGTTCCGGCAGTCCACGGAAGCGGGCGAGGCGACGCAGCGCATCTGACCGTTGCTCCGCGTCAGGCATCATCTCGGCGTACGCCTGTGCCCTGTCGAAGGTCCAGATTCGACGCCGGGCCAAGGCGGCCAGAATGCCGGCCGGGACAGTCCCGGCGAGGCTGACGATCGAACTCCTGATCAGGGCGTACCGGAATTCCAGCGCTATGCCCTCGGCCTGATCGGCGGGCGATGCGGCCCGGTCGGTGATCTGCTGCGCTCGTCCGCGCGCGAGATCCAGGTCCAGGAGGTACTCGGCCGTGCGTTCGGACCGCTCGTGCAGCGCGAACCAGGTGTTGGTCCGACCGCCGGGACCGGCCTCGGCGGCCAGCAGCCGATACAGGAGATCGTCGCGCCCAGCCTGCACGAGATGGTCGGTCACATGCAGTAACCCGTAGAGGTCGTCGTCGGACGGCCGGGCCGGTGGACCGAAGTGGGAGATCGCCTCGGCGAGTCCCCCGTCCAGGCCGCCCCACCTCCGTAGGAAGGCGGCAGCGAGGCGGCCGTGCAGGTCGGGCAGCCGCCGGGCCGCCCGGAACCGCGTGTAGTCGTAGAGAAGATCATGCAGGGCAAACGTGCCGTCGGCGGGTCGGTAGGTCAGCAGTGACCGCTTGGCCAGGCGCGCGATCGCCAGCCGTGATTCGTCCGGGTCCAGGCCTTGCTGTCCCCAAAGACGTGCTGCGACCGAGACCGGCACCGGGCCCCGGCCGGCGAACACGGCCAAGTCCTCGTACAGCTCCCGGGTCGCCGACGGCAGGCCACCGGTGCTCGCCTCGACGGCGGCCAGCAACGAGGTGTGCCGATAGTCCCGGAACGTCACCGCCAGCGCGTCGGGCCGGGGCTTGCGGAGCAGGGTCACCAGACTGGTCCACGGCTGGCCGTCGCCGACCATACCGCCGCAGATCGCCACGGCCAGCGGCAACCCACCGCACCGGGCGAGGACTTCGTCCGCCTGTCCAGGCAGCTCCGCTTCCGCGATGCCCGCATAGGCGGCCAGCATCGACCGAGCCTGCGCCGGGTCGAGCGGCGCGACGAGGAGTTTTCGCTGCCCGTGCGGCACGGTCTCGTGGTCTCGCGTCGTCACCAGCAAGGCGCTGCCCGGCCCGAACACATCCAGCGCCACACGCTGGTCATTACCGGTCACGTCGTCGATGACCACCAGGCACCGGGCCGACGCCAGCCGACGCCGCAACGCGTTCACACCGGCCTCGACGTCGTCGCCCGCGATGGACACACCGAGCACGGCCAGCAGTTCCGCCTGGCAGCCGGCCGCCGACCGGCCACCCGCCGACAGCCACACGACACCGTCCGGGAACGCAGAGGCGACACGCCGATCCCGCGCAGCGGCCTGAGCCAGGAAGGTCTTGCCCGACCCGCCCATGCCGACCAACGCCACGATCGGCGCGTGTCCTGCGGTGCAGGCGTCTTCCAGCAGCGCATCCACGATCTGGTCGTGCGGGACCTGCCGAGCCAGGAACGTCCCGGGCAACGGAGGGGGCTCCGCGAGCCCCGCCAAAGTGCCGCAGGGAGCTGGGGCGTGCCACGAGACGGGCCGCCCACCCCCTCGGCTGCCCTGCCGGCGCTCATCCCGGGCCCGCTGCCACGTCTGCATCCACCGACCGTCGCTCGGGGCCCTGAACCCAGGAGTCTCCGTACGGGCTTTGGCCCGCAGGAAGACCAACAGCCAACGCGCCGTTTCAGCGCCGGACGGGACGTTCTCGCCCTTGAGCCAGGCGGACCACGCCGACGGCCCCACCCTCACCGGCGGCCTCTGCGCGGCCGCCTGCCGCACGACCACCTTCCCCGTCGGCCGACCGGCGGCATGCCACAGCTCCTGCAGCCCCTGTACCCACTGCGCGGTCGCGTCCAGCGGCTCACTCACACCCATGTCCCCCGCCATCCGGTTCCGATCCGGAATCGATCCGGAAAACCCGACCACGTCCGAACTCCAGGGTCACGACGCCCACTCCGAGCAGCGGCGAGCTCCGGGCATCGCCGGAAAACCCTCCGGACGGGCCTCATCGACGGTGACCGGCCGATCGTCCAGCCAAGGCCGCCGACCCCCAGGGGGCACCGTGTTCCAGCGTCCATCACTCAAGCACCCGTACCTGCGCGGCCTCGTCCGCACCGCGACGCAGGCCGCCGTCCGCAGCGCCGCCACAGCGGCCGGCTCCGCGCCCGTCGCACTGGCCATCTGGTGGATCACTCACCGGTAACGCCGGACCGCACGTCGGTGCCGGTGACGCGCGCCACGGCGTGCGTTCCTTCCGAGGGATCTCGGCCACCGGGGATCGCCTCCTGGACGGCTGTGGGTCACAGGTTCCGACACCGCTCGGCGGTGCGGTCACGCACATCGTCCCCGGTGCCCGCGGCTTCGGAAACCCTCCCGACGCGGGCGAGCTGTGCCGGGGACTCCCGTCAACCGGGCCGGGTCCGCGGGATGACCCACACCAAGGCAGCACAGCAAGACAAAGCGGCGGCGCGGCTCGTGGCACCCGGTACCTCCCCGAGATCGAAGCCGGCTCATTGTCCGGAGCTTGTTGTCCGGCATCCGACCCCCGATCCCGGAAAACGAGATGGCAGTACAAACAAGGCACCGGCGGATGCGGACTTCGCTGCGCCGGCTCACCATCACCGTTCGGACGACCGGACGGCAACAGGATCGGGACCCGACTCTCGCGACGCCGATCTGATGACCCGAAACCACCGAGAGGATGTCTCGTGCTCAGCACACGAACGGCGAGTACCACACGCAGCAAGCTCGCTGTCGGTTCCGCCTTGGGCGCCGCAGCACTTGTCCTGACCACCATGGCGATGGCAGACACTGCCGAGGCCGCGGACTGCCCCTCCGGGGCGCTGTGCGCCTACACCTCGACGTACGAATCCGGATCACGTGGGGCGGTCTACGAGGACAACACGGATCTCACCGGGTATTCCCAGTTCCGCGGGGCCGAGTCGCTGTGGAATGCCGGCACCTCCTGCAATGTACGGATCTACAGCGAGCGCAACTACACAGGCCACTACTGGACACTGGCCCGTGGCACGGGGATGTACTCGCTCAACGACGTGGCTGACAACCCGGAATGGGGCACGTCTCTGTACCACCATGTCTACTCGAACAACTGGTGCGTGTGAGCCGAGCCTGCGCACGGCTCGCGGAGATCGTCGCCACCGCCGCGGTGTTCACGGCCGGCTGTTCGTTCTCGGACGGCGGCGATCGAGGACAAGTGCCGCTCGACCCGCGACCGCTGTCCGCCGTCCTGGTCACTTCCGTGGCGGACACCGCTCGTCTGCGAGAGCAGGAGGAGTCCGCCGTCGCTCACTGCATGGCACGTCGCGGCTTCAGGTACGTGCCGGAGCGAACGACGGTGAGCGAGCGTACGGTGACCACCAATCCGTACGGCCTGCTGCGTGAGATGCAGGCGCACCAGGACGTTACGGCGTGGTGGGCGAGATCCTCAGCGGGACGGGCAACCGTCCTCCGCCGGCCGTTCACCACTCCGCTGGCTGGACAAAGGCGCTGGAGGTCACGCACGTGGAGAAGTTCACTCTTTCGACCGGAGTGGTTCTGACCTACCGGCCCGACGGGTGCGCCTACCGGGGCCGGAATCCCAGACGATCCCTTCGGAGCACTCGGCGTGGCGCGCTTCCGCCGGTCGCTGGCCTGGCACATTGCGCGCAGACCGGGCGGATTGGTGGCCCTGGCCATCCAGTACGGGCACATGCGCACCACAATGAGTGCCGGTTACGCCGCCCGCGGCCGCGGCGGCATCCACGAGTATCTCAGCGCTGGTCAGCGCTCCACGCTGACCAGCCAGAACTGGCGTGTTGGTTCGTCGGCTGGGAGGCAGGAGTAGCAAGCGCCGTGCGGCACTCAAGCCAGGCGTCAGCACTCAGCAGATCCTGGAGTCTGGTGAACAGGGCGAGCAGCTGAGGGCCCCACTTGTCGCGGAAGGCGGAATCGACGATCGCGAGATCGAGTTCGTTGGCCGCCGACAGTTCGGTGAAGTCCCGGCGCAACTGTGGCCCTGGAACGCGGGAGCGGCCGGTGAACCTGTCGTGGAAGGCAGCATCGGCCTGATTGAGAGCCGGGTACGTTGCCTTCCGGTCGCATGAGGCGTACAGGTACACGATGGCCTCGGCCTCGGCACCAATCACCGCCGCAAGGTCATTGCGACGGTCCAGTGGCAGCAGTGCTGTGGGGAAGCCGTCCGTGCCGTAGAACGCGTGACACAGACCGGCGAGTTGGAGGGCCGGACGGGCCTTCCACGTCGCCAGCTGCGCCTGTACACGCTGGAGGTGGGTAAGGAGAGTGCCGCCGGGGTGGGCGATGCTTTCTGCGCCGAACTCACGCAGCAGGGTGACAGCCCGGTCAGTCGTGGCAGGGAGAGCAGGCACAGTGTCCGTGTCCCTTCGGTAATGGGGTTGGTCGGCACCCGTACAGCGCCTTCGCCGGTCCGGATCCGTACGAAGGCACCAAACGGGTTGCCGCCTGGGCCCTGCAACGATCTTCTGACACTCCAACACCCCAGTCAGTCCTGGGAATTACTCCAATTACCCAAGGTATAGCTTGGGTGCTATGACTCTGGATGACCTGCGCGTGTTCGTAGCCGTGTGTCGGGCAGGAAGCCTCAGCGCCGTGGCCCGTGACCTGTCGTGTACCCAGTCGGCAGTGAGCCAGCACGTCAAGCGCCTAGAGCGGGAAACGGGCATGAGCCTGTTGGAACGCCAGCCACGCGGGGTTGTTCCCACAACGGCGGGGCGCATCCTGTGCGACGCCGCCGCCGACGGGATCGCCGGGCTCGATCTTGCGCTGCGCCGCCTGGGCGACCTCGTGAACGGCGAAAGCGGTTCCGTGCGGATCACGACCGGCGGAACGACCGTCCGGCACTTCATGGCCGAAGCGATCGTCTCCTTCCGCCGGCGCTACCCGAAGGTGAGCCTGGAGTTCCAGACCGAGACCTCCAGCCGCGGATGCTTCGACGCCCTCCTGGCCAGCAACCTCGACCTTGCCTGGATCACCGTCGGCGCCCCGGTGCGCGGCATCGAGCAACGCCCCGTCGCCGACCTGCCCTGGGTGCTCGCCATGCGGTCCGACGATCCGCTCGCGGCCCGGCCGCACATCGACGCCCCTGACCTCACGGGCATCCGCCTCATCCGACTGCCGTCGAACTCCACCTCCGGCGCCCATTTGGACACCGTCTTCGCCGAACTGGGGATCCGGACCGGGTCGGACACAAGCGTCGCCGACTGGGACACAGCCCTGCTCCTTGCCGAACTCGGCCTGGGCCACGCCGTCGTCCCCGCCGTACCGGGTCTCCCGACACCTGGTGACGCCAGCCCCCTGCGTCTCATCCCCATTCCGGCGCTGCCGCCACTGTCGGTCGGCTGGGCCGTACGCCGCTGGGACGCCCTCTCCCCGCTCGCTCGGAGCTTCGCCGACACGGTGGCTGCAAGTTGCACAAAGACGCACATCACGGCGTGAGCACGAAGACCGAGCTCGGACTGTCTCAAGGTTCACCACCCAGCAGTCGCTCCTGAGGCCTTCGCCAGTAGGCGCGGGGTCGGAGGGGGAGCACCGCGGTGTTTCACCGCCGACTCCTGGATCACATAAGGTTCACATTCACGGAAGGGGATTCGTGGCCCGAATGCGAGTTCTGCTGCTGGACGCGGCTCCTGGGAACCTGCTCGATCGTGAGCTGGAGTGCCTGCTTGGGCACGGGCTGGCCGTCACGCTGAACCTCCGGCGCATAGCCGATGCTGCGAGCGCGCGGCTGCGTGGACGGGCCGGGTGGACTTCACCGACTTCGATGCTTTCGAGGAGTCGGCACTGATAGCCGAGATCATCCGCGGTGGAATCGGTTATCGCGCGGTGAAGTCCCGGGCCGGCGTCCCGTTGCGCGCTACGTTCCTGGCAGCAGCGACCGATCCAGCACTGACCAACCGGCTCCGGGTGATCGGCCGGGCCGGGGCGGGCACCGACCACGTCGACCTGGCCGCTGCCGCCCGCCACGGCGTCACCATCACCCACACTCCGGGCTCCAATGCGACCGCGGTCGCGGAGTTCGCCTTGGCCCAGCTGCTTGCCCTGACCCGGAACCTGTCAGAGCACAACGAGGCGGCGTACCGCGGGCGCTGGAACGGACCGGCTGCCCCCGCGGTCGAGCTGTCGGAGCTGACCCTGGGCGTTCTCGGGCTCGGGCGGATCGGCCAGGCGCTGGCCGAGCGGGCGGCTGCCCTCGGCATGACCGTCCAGAGCCTCTCCCGTCACCCGGCGGGGGCGGCGGCGCTCCGTGCCGAGTCCCTCGGCACCCTTCCCAGACGTCGCTGAACCCGTGATCGAGCAGATAACTCGTGAGGTTCCGGTGCTCCGGCATGATGAAGATGTCACTTGCGGACGTCAGGCCGTGCACCAGCAGCACCGGATCGGCGCACTGGGCACGGCGGAAACGGGTGAGGCTCAGACTCAGGCCGTCCTCGGTGGTGAACGGATGATGCGATATCTCCGCGTCCGACACGCCCTCGAGCGAAAAACGCGGGATGCTCTGCTGCGCCATGCGCCCCCCTCTGTGCCTTCCGCTCCGACAAGCCGTGAGCGGGTTCGCCGGTCCAGGAACAGCCTGGCAGGGAACGACGCGCCGGGTAGGCAGACCGGGCCGCCGAGCCGCATGAGGCGGGCGGCAAGCGTGTGCTTGCCGCCCGCTCAACCAGCCCGGCCGGACGGTGGGTCAGACCCCTCGGACGGTGCCGCCGTCCTCCTCATCGTCAGACGTACTCGCAGTACACCGGGCTGCTGTTCGTCTCCACCGGCACGCCGGGGACCGGCCCGTCGTTGGAACCGCCGCTGACGTACACGGCACTCACCCAGCCGAGCCACCCCTGCGGGGAGACGATCTCCACCCAGTAGTGGTTGTGGTAGGGCCCGTCGGAGACGTTGTCGCCCCAGCGCTGGCAGTAGGCCTGCACGTTGACGTTGGTCAGCAGCTCCGAGGTGGCCAGGTCGCACGTCGTGCTCGCACACTGGCGCACGTGCACCTGGCCGGCCCAGATGTGGACCGTCGACGTGGCCGGAGCGGCCTGGGCAGGGGCGGCCGTCAGGCCGAACAGGGCGGTGATCCCGAGCAGGGTGGCGAGCAGGAGCCGTACGGAGAACAAGCGATTCAAGGTCTGCGAAGACACAGGTGGTGTCCCTTCCTTCTGAGGGTGTTCCGGCTGTGTTCCGGAACACCGGCAAGGCGGAGCCGTCGGCGGGAGCGGTCAGCGCCGACCGCGTCACTCATGGGACGGGCTGTCCCGGACCGTCGTATGAGCGTCCGAGCCATTGCGACCGTCGTGGTCCGTCGCGCAGACCCGCCGGCAGGGCAGCGCCCGCGTGCGCCGACGGCGGTGGGGCCGCCCCGTCATACGGGAACGGGCCGCGTCCCGTCCGGCAGGGCGCTCCTGGCAATGAAGAAGGGGAACCAGGCTCGGGATTTGCACATCTAGTCGGGTGGCTCATCCCGGTGTGAGTGTTTGTCGTGTGTGGGGCGGTGCCGGACGCCATCGAGGAGTGCCCGTGCGTTCGCTCACCCATATGGACAGGCGGCGACTGCTCAAGGCGGCCGGTGCGGGTGCCGTCGTCGTGGGGGCAGGTGCCGGACTGTACACCTGGCCGACGACGGACGGTGGCGCGTCGAGTGCGTCGGCTGCTCCGGTGTCGGTGAAGCCGGCCGCTGCGGCCGGGGCGAAGCAGGCGTTCCTTCACATCATCGCGCACCCCGACGACAACCTGTACTTCATGAATCCGGACCTGGAACAGTCCGTACGCAGCGGGGCGCCCTCGGTCACCGTCTGCCTGACCGGCGGCGAGTCCGACGGCCACAACGTCCTTTTGCACGACCCCATCGCCGGCATGGTCCCCTACGACCGCGAGAAGTACGTGCGGGCCCGGATGAACGGCGTGCGTCGGGCCCATGCCCTCATGGCCACCGGCGACACCGAAAGCCCGTGGGACGTGGACGCCGTATCGCTCATTCCCGGCTTCCAGGTGGAGGTGCAGACGCTGCGCGCGGCCCCGGACAACCAGTTGGTGTTTCTGGAACTGGTCGAGGCCCGCTCCCTGTTCGCGCCCAGGAAGAACTCCCTGCGGGGTCTGTGGCTGGGCGCGGCCGACACCCTCGCCACGCTCCCGCCGACCCGTACTCCCGTGCGAAAGCGCTACGAGTACACCCGGGGCCAGCTCATCGACTCGCTGACAGCGATCATGGAACGGGTCCGGCCCACAGTCGTCCGCACGCTGGATCCCAACGCCGTCCACAGGGCTGACAAGCCGCCGCTGTACTCCCGCGACAAGCGGCTGCGCGGCTTTCACTACCACGACCACCAGGACCACACCGCCTCCGCCCACTTCGCCCAGGCGGCGCTGGCCCAGTACTGGGGGCGCCAGCACAGCCGTCCGGTGGCCGTCGAAAGCTACCTCGGCTACGAGAATGCCGCCCTGCCCCACAACATCGACCGCAAGACCACCAAGCGCAAAGGCGATCTGCTGTCCGTCTACGGCTGGGCGGACCTCAAGGACTGCGGCGACAAGGCCGGCTGCGGTGACCGCAAACTCGGCGGCACAGCCCTCACCGGCGTCTCCAAGAACTGGACCCGCTCCACCTACCAGCGCGCCCCCGGATCCAACTCATGGCTGCTCCCCCTCGAGGACAGCCGGTTGGCGGCCTTCGCGGTCCTGGACGGCACGGCGCGCTGCTGGGTGGAGACTGCTCCGGGCAGCGGCACATTCGGCGGCCCCCACGACCTGGGCGGGAAAATGTTCGAAGGGCAGCTCTTCGCCTTGCGCCACCGCGATGGACGGATTCAGCTCTTCGCAGTCCATGCGGTACTGCCGAGCGGCAAGCGTGCCCACCGTCGCGAGCTGATGACTGCGATCCAGTCCGGCACCGGCGACAAGGGTGTACCCGTCTTCGGCCCGTGGGAGTCGCTGGGCGCGCCGGACTCCGTCCCGGTCAAGTCACTGGAGATGGGCTACCCGGCCGCGGTCGCCGACAAGGACGGAGTGGTGCACGTCTTCGCACGCAACTGGGACGGCGGTGTGAGCCACCGCAGCAGCGTCCGCGGCAGGAAGTGGACGGACTGGCAGCGGGTGGAGTGCCTGCCCGGGAAGTACCCGCAGGTGGTGGACGGACTGGACGCCTGCGTCGACTCCGCCGGGCTGATCCACCTCGTCGCTCCCCACGCCAAGTCCGTGCTGCACTGGGTGTCCATGGAGCCCGGGGGACTCCCCCGGCCGGTTCCGGCGGTCGGTCTGCGGCAGCCCGCCGGGCCTGTCAGCGTGGTGCCGCTGGCGGACGGGGGCATACGGATCGCCTACCGCTTGCCGATCACCGCGCAAGTGCTGCTCGCCGACTGGGAGCGGCAAAGTGGCGGTTGGCAGGTCATCGGGAAGGCCGAGCCGATCGGCGGCTATGGTCGGGTCAGCCTCGCGACCGCCGGTCCCCAGGGGCGGCGGACGGTGCTCGCCGGGCGCGACGACGAAGGCATGGTGCGTGTCGCCACGGCCGACAGAGAGCCGGGGCGCTGGCAGACGGGGAAGATGCTGCACACGGCGGCACCAGCGGTGGCCACGGACGCGAACGGGCGTGCCGTGGTCGCGGCCCTCGGTACCGATGCGCGCCTCTACACCGCCCGACAGGCCTCAGGCACCGATTCGAGGGGACCCGACTCGGCCTTTGATCCCTGGTCGGCCGCGGCCGGACGGTAGGCCGCGGCACGCGGTCCGGGCAGGCGTGTCCGGCAACGCGGCCGCGCCTCGACCGAAGGCGGTCAGGCGCCGCCAGCCTGCGGCACGCCGCCCCAACAGACGGATTGACAGGTCGAATCCGCGCTCCGAGAGGAGCCGCAGGGCCGCGTCCGCGAGCGCCTTACGTGTGGCCGTCTTCTTGCGCTCACGCCGCCCCCGCGCCAGTACGAACATGCGGCTTTGACCAGGCCGGTGGTGAATCGGCGCCCGCACTGTCGTCACCGCTCTGTCACAAGTAGTCGCCGCCCGGAACCCTGCCCCTCTCCCGGCCTGTCTGCACTCACGTACCACGACCACGCGTACCGCGGGGCAACAACCGACGACCGAAGCCCGCGGACGAGACGACTCAGGGGGACGACAGCATGCGATACAGCAACGGCATCCGCACGGCGGCTCTGGCGACGACGGCGGTCACGGCCGTCACGGCGGCGGTGACCGGCATCCTGCCCGGCACCGCCATGGCGGCGAG
Organism: Streptomyces sp. NPDC021562; assembly: GCF_040640875.1. Classification (NCBI taxonomy): domain Bacteria; kingdom Bacillati; phylum Actinomycetota; class Actinomycetes; order Kitasatosporales; family Streptomycetaceae; genus Streptomyces; species Streptomyces sp. NPDC021562. The sequence goes on along the minus strand of NZ_JBFACN010000037.1, from coordinate 35,461 downwards.
CACCACCACCTCCACCACGCCGCCCAGCTGCCCGGCCTCCGCCCTCCAGGTCAGCGCCTGGCAGGCCGCCCACCGGCCCGTCGGGACCGGGACCGGGGCGGCGGTCGTGCAGTTCGCCAACGTCTCCCGCAGGACGTGCGTCCTGAAGGGCCATCCGACGGTCGCGGGCGCCGGCAACGGCTCCCCCGCCCACAACACCCCGCTCAAGGTCACCCGCACCGGCAGGGCGGCCACCGTGACGGTCCGGCCGCACGGCAAGGCGTGGGTGAAGCTGACCTTCGTCCAGGTCCAGGGGGAGGCCGACGGCTACTGCCTGTCGGGCAAGGACCCGGTGACGTATCCGACGATGGTCATCGGGCTGCCGCACTCCGGGAAGCACCAGGTCGCCCTGAACGACGGGGTGTGGGCCGAGTGCGACAACAAGGTGACCGTCACCCCGGTCTCGGCGGTCAAGCCTTCCTGACCCCCCGTCCCCGCAATCGAGCAGCCCGCATGACGATCGCAAGTCTATGAGCTGCACGTTTACGAGGAAGTACACATAAGTGCAGGTCAGCGACTCAGCGTACCTTCGGTGCGCTGAGTCGCTGACCTGCGGTGATCAAACTCCGATGACACGAACTCACGTCCGTGCGTGCGCGTCCGCGGTGGTGCCCGGCACCGGTCGGGCGGCGGCGATCACAAGACGGGTGTCCGCGTCTACGACGACCTGCACGTTCGCCGAGAACCGGTAGGTGCGTGACGATGAGCCGATGTCCAGGTCGCGCACCGGGACCAGGGCGCCATCCACGATCCACAACCGGTCGCAGGGGCACCGCCGGCCGGATCTACAACATCGCCGACGACGCTCCCGTCACGACGGTCGAGCTCTATCAGCTCAACGGCGTCGAGCTGTCCGCAGGGCTCCACGAGCTTGCCCTCTGTGATTCGCCCAATCATGTTTCAGCTTCGCGGGCTGCCGGTGACAGACGGCGCGCACACCTGATCGTACTTCGGCCCCGCCGCTGGAGGACCCGGAGTGCACCCCGGCGCGACTTTCCCGGCTGCCACGCAGGCGAACCTGAAGTCGACGATCCGCCGCAAAGGCGGCCGTACCAAGGGCGTCCGTCCGTCTGGGCAATGCTGTCTGATCATCTTCTGAGTATTGAACTGGACGGCGTCCCAGCAACGAGCGGAACCTTTGGGCAGAACCGGCCGACCCGGGCCAAGGGGCCCGTCGAGAGCCAGCGGCATATCGTGGTCTGCGGCGGCAGGTCACCCTCGTCGCGGCACAGCGCGCGATCGTCACCGACTGGACCCACCGCTCTCAGCCGCCTCGGCAGCAGCTGACCCAGCCTCGTCCACGGCACACTGCCCGATGCCGGGGGCTGGAGAAGCCGGGCCGGCGCCTCGTGCGGGCAGGTGCGACGGCATCCGCAGCCTTCAGCGGACGTCGGTGGTTTGCTTGCTCTTTGCCGGTGGATGGGGTGAGTTGTCGGCCAATGCGTGCAGCGGCCTCCGGCGCATCGGGATAGCGGGGTGCGGCGCGTTTCGCGTGCCGGCGGCCTTCGCAGCGCACCCGTCACCCCGGTTGCCGTCACCTGCGTTCGGTTGCGCAACGACTGCCCCGGCCGAGGCCCGCACCCGTGATCACGGCACGGGAAGCGGCGCACAAGGCATGGTCCTGTGTCATGGACACCCTTTCCCGGTCGTTGTGGAACATCTGGTGCACCGCGCCGTTGGTGTGCGGGCGTGAAGCAGATCGTTTCCTGCCGGCGCGCTGCCCCGCCGGCCGAGGTGCCTGATGTGTATGCACGGTTCCGCCCTTGTTGAACAGTCGGCTGTCGGCCATATGCCCGGGGTATGGGCCAGCGACTGCGCGGTGTCCGGCTCTTGTCGCAGGTGTTCCGCGGTGGCTAGGCTCCCGCTCACTTTCACGCTTCACGCACATATTCGACACAAAGGGCGGCCGAGCGCCGCTGTCCGAGCGTACGGGGGGTGGGGAACGTCGACGTGTCTCCGATTCGGCAACCCCCCGACGGACCCGTCCCGCCCAAGGACAAGTCCGCCCCCGCCATCCGGCGGCCACGCGGGGAACGCACGGACCACCCCTTGGCCGGACCACCGGCAGCCGCGGCGAACGGCACGCCCTGTGAGCCGCCTTCCCCTCGCCCCACCCCGAGGCGCGGCGACTTGAGGATCCTGTGGTGGGTCAACGCGGTCGACGGACTCGGCAGCCAGGCGTCCGGACTGGTTTTTCCGCTGTTGCTCCTGGATCTGGGCCACTCCCCGGGCACCGCGGGCGCGTTCGCCAGCGCTACCGCGCTCGCCGGAGTGGTTCTCGGACCGCTCGTCGCCGTACCGGCCGACCAGGGACAACGGCGCCGCATCATGACAGGTGCGGCTGGATTCGCGGCCCTGGGCACGGGGGTGCTGGCGCTGACCTGTCTGGGCCGCCCCGCGTTATGGCTGGTGATCGCGCTCGCTCTGCTGGAGCGACTGTGCTCCACAGTCTACGAGTCCGCGTCGCGCGGGGCCCTGGTCCACCTGGCCACCGTTGACGAACTGCCCCGCGCGGCCGCCGGAATGCAGGTGGGCGATCAAGTCTCGCTCATCCTCGGTCCGGCGCTGGGCGGGGCCCTGTTCCAACTCGCCCGTCCGTTGCCCTTCTTGGCCGACGCCCTCTCCTACGCGGCAGCAACCCTGGGCATACGGGCCGTTCGTACCCCCCTCGACCTGCCCGTCCCCGCCCCGGGCGCTCCGGAAGCCGGCCCTCGTCCACCGCGGCGCGGGGCGTGGCGTGCGTGGCCCGGCGCCGCGAAAGCCGGGCTGGCCACGGTTGCCGGCTCCCCGGTGCTGCGCCTGGCCGTGGTGTGGACGTCGACGGCCGGCTGCACGCTGACACTGCTGTTCTACACCGCGCTGTTCCAGTTGGGTGGAGGTGCGCACAGCGCCACAACCGGTCTGGTCCTCACGGCATCCGGGGCGGCCGGGTTGCTGGGTTCCCTGATGGCGGCCCCGGTGGTGCGGCGGCTCGGTCCGGCACGCGTGCTGACGTCGGTCGCCTGGCTGCTGCCCGTGCCGTGCGGCTCCCTGCTGTGGGCCGACAGCGCGTGGAGCTGGGGGGTGGCGTTCGCCGGGCTGTCCGTGCTGGTGCCGCTGATCACTGTCGTACTGTCCAGTGCCGCCGTGGCCTGCACACCGCCGGACGTGCAGTCGCGGGCCGCGAGCGTGTTCGACTCGGTGTCCGCGCTGGCCGCGGCCGGTGCCCCGGCCGCGGCAGCGGTCCTGGTCACCACCTGGAACCCCCGGACGCCCGCGCTGCTGTGCACCGTGCTCTTCGTCGCCCTGGCCGTGTACACCCAGGCAAGAGCCCACGGGGTGCTCCGCCCGGGTGCGGTGGCGGCCCATGGCGGCGTCCTGGACGGGAGGCAGCAGTGAGTGACTCCTTCAAGGTCTTCCTCGGCGCCCTCCCGGAGGTGTGCGCGCGCGACCCGCGTCGCATGGTGCTCACGGCGGACGCCGGCGGCCGCTGCGAGGTGTTCACGTGGGATGCGGACGCCCGCAGGACCCGGCAGGTCACCGACCGGCCCGGGGGCACGATGCACTGCGCCATCGACGCCGACGCATACGTGTGGTGGTTCGAGGAGGACACGGACGGGCGAGGGCACTGGTGGTACCAGCCGTTCGAGGGAGGCTGCCGACTGCCCGGCCTGCCGGGGGCACCGGCCGGACTGCCGCGCGGTCTGGCGGTGACGGCCGACGGTACGGTCGCCGCGGCGGTCGCGACCGGGCATGGGACGACAAGCGTGCTGGTGGGGCGGCGCGGGCGGGCTCCGCGCGAGGTCCTCACCACACCCGGGCCGTGCTGCCTGGGCGGCATCACCCCCGAAGGCGACCTGCTGGCCCTGGTGGGAGTCTCCGACGGTGACGCGCCCATCACCGTCATGACCGCCACGGGCCGGGTCACCGCCACCCTCCCTCGGCCCGGCGGCCCCCGGGGCAGGTTATGGTGCCGCGGCTTCTCACCGAGACCCGGACGGCCCGAACTGCTGCTGGTCCACGAAAGCGAGGACGGCTACCAGCTGGCGACCTGGAGCCCGCGCACCGGCCTGATCACACACGACTGGTGCGGCTTCGACACGGAGATCAGCGCACGCTGGTACCCCGACACCCGTGAGGTCCTGGTACGCCAGGACCGCCACGGCCGCTCGCTGCTGCACCGGGTGTCCCTGCGTACCCGGACGCGCCACACGGTCCCCACGCTCGCCGGCAGCCTGCTCGATGCCGCGCCACGGGCCGGCGGAGGGGTGCATTACCTGTGGACCGACACAGCCCACCCGCCCGTCCTCCAGGCGACCGACGGTATCCCCCTGCCGGACCCCGGCTTCCTGCCGCACGTACCCGGCCGGCACACCGACCTGTGGACCCCGACACCCGACGGCCCCGTCCACACGCTGCTCAGTCTGCCGCACTCCGCTTGCGGCACCGACTCCGCTGCGGCTCCTGCCTCTTCCTCCGTCGAGAGCCGGCCCGGCCGTCCGGCCCCCGGTTCCGCGGCTCTGCCGCCGGCCGTGTTCCTGGTCCACGGCGGGCCCGCCGACCACGACAGGGACGCCTACGACGGCGTGGTTCACTCGCTGGTGGCCTCCGGCTACGCCGTCGCACGGGTCAACTACCGCGGCTCCACCGGCTACGGCCCCCGCTGGCGGCGCGCCTTCGGGGCCGGTGCAGGGAGCGTCGGCCACACCCAGGTGGCGGACCTGGCCGCCGTACGAGCCGATCTCGTCCGTCGGGGACTCGTCGACGACAGGGCGATCGCCCTGTGGGGGGTGTCCTGGGGCGCGTACCTGGTGCTGCTCGCCCTCGGTTCCCGCCCGGAGCTGTGGCAGGCAGGCATCGCGGTCAAACCCGTCGCCGACTGGGTCACCGCCCACCGGATGACCACGCCCACGCTGCGCGCCCTGGACGTCCGATGGTTCGGCGGAACCCCCGAAGAGGTGCCGGAACGTTACGCCTTCAGCTCGCCCTTGACCTACGCGGCAGACGTGGCGGCACCACTGCTCGTCGTCGGCGCGCACAAGGACGTCAAGTGCCCGCCGGAGCAGATCCGCAGCTACCTCACCGCCCTGACCGCCGCGGGCGTCGAACACGAGCAGCTGTGGCTCGACACCGGACACGACGGTTACGACGGCGCGACACACGTCGCCGTCCTGCGCCGCGCCCTGACCTTCCTGCGCGCCCACCTGCGCGCCCCGGCACCCGCCGGCCCCTCACGTCCCCCGGCTCGTCCGGGAGGACCCCGGTCCCGCTGACGCACACAGCGGGACCGGGTCGTGCACAGCACCACCCACTCGAGAGAACCCGAGAAGGAGGACAACCATGCAGAAGGACATCATCCACAACGATCCGCTCGAAGACGACGAGGAGAACCGCAAGCCCAAGGTCGGCATCACCATCACCATCCCGATCCGCAACGCCGACGGCGGCAGCGACGAGGAGTGATCCATGGCCCGGCCGGTCCCCCCGGGGGCCGGCCGGGCTCCCTCCCCGACACCTGCCGCCCGCTCATGCGCAAGGAGCCACCGTGCGCGTTCTTCTCGTCAACATGCCCTGGTCACCGATCGATCTGCCCTCACTGGCCCTCGGCATCCTCAAACGAAGCGTCGACGAACACGTCCCGGATGCGACGTGTGAGGTTCTGCACGCCAACCTGGAATTCACCGACTGGATCACCAGCCGCACGGAGTTCACCGCCGAGGACTACGACTACTACGCGCTGTCCTCCTACTTCCTCGGCTGCGGTGACTGGGTTTTCTCCTCCGCCCTCTACGACGACCCGGAATGGAAGGACTCGGAGTTCGTCGCCGTGATGACGGACAAGCTGCGCCGGTCACGGATGCGCATGACCCGGGAACTGCACCGCGTCGTCCCCGAGTTCGTCGCGGATGTGGCCCGTCGGGTCGTGGAGCTCCGGCCCGACGTCGTCGGCTTCACGTCCACCTTCCAGCAGAACGCCGCGGCACTGGCCGCCGCACGGCAGATCAAACGCCTCGCCCCCCACGTCGTGACCGTCATGGGCGGCGCCAACTGCGACGGCGAACAGGGGGCCGCCGTCCACCGCAACTTCCCCTTCGTCGACTACGTGGTCCGCGGCGAGGGCGAAGCCGCCTTCCCCCGGCTGCTGACCGCGCTGCAGGGCGGCGACCGGGCCGCCGCGGCCTCGATCCCCGGGCTGTGCCACCGCACACCGGAGACCGCGCACATGGCCAACCCGATGCCGACCGGGCCGTTGCCGCCCGCCGCCATCCTGCCCCCCGACTACAGCGGCTACTTCGAGCGTCTCGCCGCCTGTGTCGCACACCAATGGGTGGAGCCGAAACTGGTCGTCGAAGGCGCGCGCGGCTGCTGGTGGGGGGAGAAGCACCACTGCACCTTCTGCGGTCTGAACGGTTCGTTCATGGAGTTCCGCAGCAAGAGCCCCGACACCTTCTACCAGGAAATCATGGACCTCGCGGAGCGCCATCGAGTGCTGGACATGTACGTGGTGGACAACATCCTGGACATGCGCTACCTCTCCACGGTCCTGCCCCGCATCATCGACAGCGGATACGACCTGCGCATGCACATCGAGATCAAGGCCAACATGCGGCGCCCGCAACTACAGGTCCTGGCGGACGCGGGGCTCATCTACGTCCAGCCCGGCATCGAAAGCCTCAACAGCCGGGTCCTCGACCTCATGGACAAAGGAGTCAGCGGCTGCCAGAACGTGCGCATGCTCCGCGACGCGGCGGAGACCGGGCTCGCGGTGTCATGGAACTACCTGCATGGCTTCCCCGGTGAGACGGCGGACGACTACGACCCCGTCATCCGCCAGCTCCCCGCGCTGGAACACCTCGACCCGCCGGTCGACCTCTCCGCCCGGATCGCCATCGAACGCTTCAGCCCGTACTTCAATCGGCCCGAACTGGGCTTCACCGGGCTGCGGCCCGAGCAGCACTACCTGTTCACGTACGACCTGCCCGAGGCGGAACTGCACGACCTGGCCTACGTCTTCCAGGCCCCGCAACGCGGTATCACGGAGCCGACGGTGGGCCGCCTCAACGACGGCCTCGCCACCTGGCAGAAGCACCATGCCGATGCCCGCCTCACCCACACCGACCTCGGTGACCGCATCGTGCTGGTCAGCAGGCGGCACTCGTTCGACTGGCGGACCATGGAGCTCACCGATCCGTTCGAGACGGCGGTGTTCCGGCTCCTGGACCAGCCGCACACCGCTGCCGCGCTGCACCGCAAGACGGTGGCGGCCTCCGCTTCCGCAGCGGGCGAGGAGCCGACACCGCGGGATCTCGAGGCTCTTCTGGAGAAGTGGGTCACCCTCGGCGTGGTGTTCACCGACGCGGGCCAGTACGTCCACATCGCCCCCGCCGCCGTGAACCAGGACCTGCTACGCCTGGATTACATGCGCCACGTCCACGCCCGCCGCGAGGCCGGCCTGCCCGCCGCCTCCCCGGCCGGCGCTCCGGACGAGCCGGCGCCGGCCCTGTCGTGATTTCCTGACCGTGACGAAGGACCACAGATGACAGCCACCGCATCGGACCTGACGATACGTGCCTGGCGCGACCACGACCCGCAAGCCCGCCGTCTGCCGGGCATGTTCCTGGGGCCCGTCCCGGTGACTCCGGACGCCGAGAACGTCAACCGCCTCTTCGCCGGGGGCGTCCGCCATGCCGAGCTGGACACGACCGTCGACCTCTCCACCACCGATCCCACGGCCCACCGCCCGGCGATCGACCGACTGCGCCTGGTCCGCGACCTGACCGCACACGCCGTCTCCGTCGACTGGGACCTTTGTCTGTCACCGGAGCATTCCGCACACCAGTGGAAGGTGCTGTCCCATCTGCACCCGCCACGCACGATCACCGGTCTCGCGGACGCCCAGGAGGCCCTGCACGCCTGGCGAACCCGCCACTACCTGTGCAAGCTCGTCTGGCGCCAAGGTCCGGGCTTCGTCCAGATCCGCGACCGTCGCTGGGGAGACCTGCGCCGCTTCACCGCCGACGAACCCCGCTACCAGGACGCCATCAGCCTTCTCGACCCCGGAGTTCACCACACCGGCGTGCCCGCCGACATACTGGAGGAGTTCACGGCCGAACACCTCGTCCTGCGAGTCGGTGAGCTGGCCTGGTGGCTGCCCTACCGGGTCTCCCGCTGGCTCCAGGAAGGCATGGCCGTGTGAACATCGGCTCCCACGGCCGACAAGGCTCCCGGGAGCCGGGCGTCGGTGTCCATGGGCGACCCGGCCGTCCGAAAGACAGCCCCAGTTCAGAATCGGTTCTCTGGCGGTAGCGCCATGGTCCGTCTTCAGAGATCATCTCGTATGGATCAGCGAGACGCAGAAAAGCCGAACCCGCTCCAGGAAGCGCTCTGGATCACGATCGGTTACGAAAACACAGATAAGGCCTCGACCATTAGGTCGAGGCCCTCATCCGCGTATCGCTCCAGGAGTTAGCGAGTGTCCGAGGGGGGACTTGAACCCCCACGCCCGATAAAGGGCACTAGCACCTCAAGCTAGCGCGTCTGCCATTCCGCCACCCGGACCAGGTGTCTGTCGCCCGACCGGGGTTGTTCCCCGCGGCGACAGGACAACAATACCAAGCTTTCGGAGTGCCTTTCACCTGCGTTCGGATCGGCATACCCGCAGGTGGAGGCCGTATCACCGAGCGTGCCCGGCCCGCTACCGTGCGGGCGGCGGCGCCCGCGGGGCCGGGCGGCGGCCCGGGGACGGGCGGCGCCTCAGGGGCAGCGCACGACCTGCCCGGCGTACGAGAGGTTGCCGCCGAAGCCGAACAGCAGGACCGGGTCGCCGCTGCTGACGCGCCCCTGTTCGACCAGCTTGGACAGGGCCAGTGGGATGCTGGCGGCCGACGTGTTGCCGGACTCGGTGACGTCCCGCGCGACGACCGCGTTGACCGCGCCGATCTTCTGCGCGAGCGGCTCGATGATCCGCAGGTTGGCCTGGTGCAGGACGACCGCGGCGAGGTCGACGGGGTCCACGCCCGCCCTCTCGCAGGCGCGCCGGGCGATGGGCGGCAGCTGGGTGGTGGCCCAGCGGTAGACGCTCTGCCCCTCCTGGGCGAACCGCGGCGGAGTGCCCTCGATCCGCACGGCGTGGCTCATCTCGGGGACGGAACCCCACAGCACCGGCCCGATCCCGGGCTCCGCGCCGGGTGCACAGGCCTCGACCACGGCCGCGCCCGCCCCGTCGCCGACGAGGACGCAGGTGGTGCGGTCGGTCCAGTCCGTCACCTCGGACATCTTGTCGGCGCCGATGACGAGCGCACGGGTGGCGGCGCCCGCCCGGACCGTGTGGTCGGCGGTGGCGAGCGCGTGCGTGAAGCCGGCGCAGACCACGTTGACGTCTATCGCGGCGGGCCCGGGGACGCCCAGCCGGGCGGCGACCCGGGCGGCCATGTTCGGGGACCGGTCGATCGCGGTGGAGGTGGCGACCAGCACCAGGTCGATGTCCGCCGGGGTGAGGCCGGCCGCGGCGAGGGCCTTGGCCGCGGCGTGCGCGGCGAGCTCGTCGACGGGTTCGTCGGGGCCTGCGATGTGCCGGGTGTCGATGCCCACCCGGCTGCGGATCCACTCGTCACTGGTGTCGACCATGCTCGCCAGGTCCGCGTTGGTGAGCACCTTCGCGGGCTGGTAGTGGCCGACGGCGGCGATGCGCGAGCCGTTCATGGGTGGTGGGTCCCCCTCGTTGCCTCGGTGTGGGCCCACCAGTCTGTTCAGTGACTCACGAGTACGACGGCAGGCAAGGCCACAGGAAACGGGCGCCCGAGTTGTCGGCTTCTTGCAGACTCCCGGGCGCCCGGACATGCTTCCGGATCAGCCGTCGAACAGTTCAGCCGCCGAACAACTGGGTCGCCTTCCGCACCAGTTCGTACACGCCGTACGCGAAGGGGGCGCCCACCCAGAGCCAGGCCACGGCGATCAGCCAGCGGCGGTCCGGCTCAGGCCGGCTGCTGTCGTTCGGCATCGACGGCCTCCCTCGGTGCGGGGATGTGGTGACGGATGTGGACGGGCCGGACCAGCTCGTTGGCGACGAACCCGACGACGAGCAGCCCGATCATGATGCCGAAGGACAGGGTGTACAGGTCGGAGCCGTGTCTGCCGGCGCTCTTCTGGTGGTCGGCGATCCAGTTGACGATCAGCGGACCGAGGACACCGGCCGTGGACCAGGCGGTGAGCAGCCGGCCGTGGATGGCGCCGACCTGGTAGGTGCCGAAGAGGTCCTTCAGGTAGGCGGGGACGGTGGCGAAACCGCCGCCGTAGAAGGAGAGGATCACCAGGGCGCAGAGCACGAACAGCGGCTTGGACGAGTCCCCGAACAGGACGATGAGCAGGTACATCAGGGCGCCCACGCCGAGGTAGACGCGGTAGATGTTCTTGCGGCCGATCAGGTCGGAGGTCGACGACCAGCCGATGCGGCCCGCCATGTTGGCGGCGGACAGCAGGGCGACGAACCCGGCCGCCGCGGACGCGGACACCGGGGTGGAGCTGTCGGCGAAGAAGTCCGTGATCATCGGGGCGGCCTTCTCCAGGATGCCGATGCCCGCGGTCACGTTCATGCAGAGCACGACCCACAGGCACCAGAACTGCGGGGTGCGGATCGCGCTGTTCGCGGAGACCTGGGCGCCCTCGAAGGCGCTCGGGGCGTCGGCGACCGGCTTCTCGGTGCGCGGGACGCGGATCAGCAGCACGCCGAGGGTCATGAACACGGCGTACGAAAGACCGTGCACCAGGAAGGCCAGCGCGATGCCATCGTTGTCACTGCCGAAGGAGGAGAGCATCTGCGCGGACCAGGGCGAGGCGATCAGCGCGCCACCGCCGAAGCCCATGATGGCGATGCCGGTGGCCATGCCCGGCCGGTCCGGGAACCACTTGATCAGGGTGGAGACGGGCGAGATGTAGCCGATGCCGAGGCCGATCCCGCCGACGAAGCCGTAGCCGAGGACGATCAGCCAGTACTGCTTGGTCTCGGCGCCGAGCGCGGAGATCAGGAAACCGGAGGAGAAGCAGATCAGGGCCACCGTCATGGCCCAGCGCGGTCCGTTGCGCTCGACGAGGGTGCCGCCGAACGCGGCCGACAGGCCGAGCATGACGATCGCGAGCTGGAAGGGCAGCGCGCTCTCGGTGCCGTTCAGGTGCAGCGCGGACTCGAGCGGCGGCTTGAACACGCTCCAGGCGTAGGCCTGGCCGATGGAGAGGTGGACGGCGAGGGCGGCGGGCGGGACGAGCCAGCGGCTCCAGCCCGGCGGTGCTACAGGGGGGCTGCTCATGAGTCCCCAACGGTAGGGGTGCGAGGGGCGGTTGAGAACCCGGCCGGCCGGTCGTCTGCGGTGAGCGGTATGCGGACCGCGCCGAACGGTCGGGGCCGGACCGCGGCGCACGCTCCATGTGCAGGACAATGAGAGGGCCGAGGCCACCAGCACGTACGTACAGAACCGGGGCTGATCAGGACATGGGACGAGTCACGGAACGACGCAAGGTCATCCGCATCCGCGACGGAGCGGTCGCCACCCGGCCGGACACGCTGGTCGCCGAGGAGCCCCTGGAGATCAGACTCAACGGGAAACCCCTGGCGATCACGATGCGCACGCCCGGCGACGACTTCGCGCTGGCGGCCGGGTTCCTGGTGAGCGAGGGGGTCCTGGCGGACGCCGGCGACCTGCAGAACATCGTCTACTGCGCGGGCGCCACGGCCGACGGGTCCAACACCTACAACGTGGTCGACGTGCGGACCACCCCGGGCGTCGAGCTCCCCGACTTCACCCTGGAACGGAACGTGTACACGTCCTCGTCCTGCGGGCTGTGCGGCAAGGCGAGCCTCGACGCGGTGCGTACGAGCACCCGCTGGCCGATGGCCGACACTCCCCCGGTGCGCGTGGGGCCCGCGCTGCTGGCGAGCCTCCCCGACCGGCTCCGCGCGGCGCAGCGGGTCTTCGACCGGACCGGGGGGCTGCACGCGGCGGCCCTGTTCACGGAGGAGGGGGAGCTGGTGGACGTCCGGGAGGACGTGGGCCGGCACAACGCGGTGGACAAGCTGGTGGGCCGGGCCCTGCAGAACGGTGAGCTGCCGCTGTCCCGTGCCGTCCTTCTCGTCTCCGGGCGGGCCTCCTTCGAGCTGGCGCAGAAGGCCGTGATGGCGGGCATCCCGGTGCTCGCGGCGGTCTCGGCGCCGTCGTCGCTGGCGGTGGACCTGGCGGCGGAGACCGGTCTGACCCTGGTCGGCTTCCTGCGGGGCAGCAACATGAACGTGTACGCGGGTGAGGACCGCATCGCCCTGCCCGCCACGGCCACCCAGGGCTGAGCGGTTCCCCGTCCCGTCGGCCGCGGGACCCGACCGACGGGACGCTTCCCCCGACGCCCTCTGCGCCCCCGGGCCGCGCCCCGGCCCGGCCTCGGTGCACGGGGTGGCGGGGCGCCGGTGGGAGCGGTCAGGGGCGGGTGAGGTGCACGTCGGCGGCGGTCGTGACCGTGCCGAGGCGGGGGAAGTCGAGCCGGACGGAGGCCTCGTGCTCGGCGGCCGTGAGGGCGGCCATGGCGTCCTCGACGAAGACGAGGTCGTAGCCGAGGTCGGCGGCGGCGCGGGCGGTGGACTCGACGCCGAGGTTGGTGGCGATGCCGCCGAACACCAGCCGGGAGACGCCCAGGGCGCGCAGCCGGGCGTCGAGGTCGGTCCCCTGGAAGCCGCCGACGGTGTGCTTGACGATCTCCACGTCCCCTTCCTCGCGCAGGCCCGCCACCAGCCCGCTGCCCGGCGGCTGCTCGGCGAGCGCGGGGCGCTCCACCCGGACGAGCACGACGGGGGCTCCGGCGGCGCGGAAGGCCGCGGCCAGCTCCTCGGCGGCGTGCAGGACTTCGGTGCCCTTGCGGGGCGCCAGGGGCAACGCGACGATACGGTCCATCAGGTCGACGAGGACGAGGGCCGTACGCGCCGGATCGAGCGTCAGGGGTGCGGTCATGACGGAACGTTAGCCGTCATGAGCCGTCCGTACCGGAAATCCGGATCAACAGGCACATGAACCGGTCGCGATAGCGCCCGCCCGTGTCCCGCGCGCCCGTGTCCCGCCCGTCAGGGGCGGGGCGTCCCGGTGGCCGCCGTCGGCCGTGACCGGGCCGTCGGGCCGGCCGGGGGCCCGGCCTGCTCCTGGGCCTGCGGGTCGCGGGCGCGGCGCTTGGCGATGACCGCGCAGACCATGAGCTGCATCTGGTGGAAGAGCATCAGGGGCAGTACGGCCAGCGAGGCGTGGGCGCCGAACAGCACGCTCGCCATGGGCAGCCCGGAGGCGAGGGACTTCTTGGACCCGGCGAACTGGATGGCAACGCGGTCCGCGCGGCCGAAGCCGAGCGCCCTGGCGCCGTACCAGGTCACCAGGAGCATCACCGCGAGCAGAGCGGCCTCCACCACGAGCAGCCCGCCCAGCCGGACGGCGCTGACCTGGTGCCAGATGCCCTTGACCATGCCCTCGCTGAACGCGGTGTAGACGACGAGCAGGATGGAGCCGCGGTCGACCAGGCCGAGGACCTTCTTGTGCCGTGTGACGAACGTGCCGATCCAGGGACGCAGCACCTGCCCGGCGACGAAGGGCACCAGCAACTGGAGCACGATCTTGACGATGGAGTCCGCGGAGAACCCGCCCCCGCTGTTGCCGAGCAGGGCGGCGGCGAGCAGCGGGGTCAGGACGATGCCGACCAGCGAGGAGAAGGAGCCGGCGCAGATCGCGGCGGGCACGTTGCCGCGGGCGATCGAGGTGAACGCGATCGACGACTGGATGGTGGAGGGCACCAGGGTCAGGAAGAGGAGGCCCTGGTAGAGCGGCTGGGTGAGGAGTACGGGCACCAGGCCGCGGGCGGCCAGGCCGAGTACGGGGAAGAGCACGAAGGTGCAGACCAGCACCGTGAGGTGGAGGCGCCAGTGCCGCAGTCCGTCGAGGGCCTCGCGGGTGGACAGGCGGGCGCCGTAGAGGAAGAAGAGGAAGGCGATCGCCGCCGTGGAGGCGCCGGAGGCCACGTCGGCGGCCGTCCCCCGGGCCGGGAGGAGCGCGGCGAGGCACACCGTCCCGAGCAACAGCAGGACGTACGGGTCGATCGGCATCCGGAGGGGCCGGCTCAGGCGTTTCACGGTGCTCCACTTACGGGTCGGTCAGGTGGTCACGGCGGCCGCTGCGGCCGGGTCTCCCGCGGGCCGGGAGGGCCCTCTCCATCGTCCCCCTCCCGAGGGCGATCGGGAATCCGGCATACCACTCTGACTGCCATCACGTTTTGCGATAACGTGTTCGCGTGTACGACCCTTCCCACCTGCGCACCTTCCTGGCGGTGGCCAGGACGCTCAGCTTCACCCAGGCGGCCCGTCGCCTGGGACTGCGCCAGTCGACGGTCAGCCAGCACGTGCGCAGGCTGGAGGACGCGGCCGGCCGGCAGCTGTTCTCCCGCGACACGCACTCCGTCGAGCTGACCGAGGACGGTGAGGCGATGCTCGGTTTCGCCCGCCGGATCCTGGAGGTGTACGAGCAGGCGGCGGCGTTCTTCACCGGCACCCGGGTGCGCGGCCGGCTCCGCTTCGGCGCGTCGGAGGACTTCGTGCTGACCCGGCTGCCGGAGATCCTGGAGGGTTTCCGCCACGACCACCCCGAGGTCGACCTGGAACTGACGGTGGAGCTCTCGGGCACCCTGCACGAACAGCTGGCCGCCGGGAAGCTGGATCTGGTGCTGGCCAAGCGGCGGGCGGAGGATCCGCTGGGCGAGCCGGTGTGGCACGACGACCTGGTGTGGATCGGCGCGGAACGGCTGCGCCTGGACCCCGACCGCCCGGTCCCGCTGATCGTCTATCCGCCACCGGGCATCACCCGCGCCCTGGCCCTGGAGGCGCTGGAACGCCAGGGCCGCGAGTGGCGCGTCGCCTGCACCAGCGGCAGCCTCAACGGCCTGATCGCGGCGGCGCGGGCGGGCCTGGGCGTGATGGCCCATTCGAGGGGCCTGATCCCACCGGGCCTGTTCCGCGTCCCGGACCGGGCGGGCCTGCCGGAGCTGGGCCGGGTCGACTTCGTCCTCGTGCACGGCCAGGGACGATCGGCCGCCCAGGGCGCGGCCGACGCGCTGGCGGCCGCGATCCTGAGGAGCGGAGCCCGCCTGCGCCACCCCTAGGGTCCCGGCCCGGTCGGCGCGGTGACGGAATCGGGTGGGACGGCGCTGTCATGAGTGGGTGACTCCGGGCTCGCGGCCGACCGGTCGGTAACCGGACGGGGGCGGTGACCGGGCCGTACAGATTCGGTGGAGATTACGGAGGCGGAACCTACCGCACCGTAGGTGTTCTGCCCGGCCCCTCCCGATGTGAGCGTATTTTCCGGACAGGAACGCGACCATACGAGAGCAATGCTCGTTTTCACACACCCTCCCGCGCGGTCTTGCGGTGGGGTAGCTTTCACGGCGCTGTGCGGAGCGTCACTACCGTCACTGTGGCACGAGAAGCGGGGAGCGGGGTTTGCGCGAGTTCACCAACCCGCCGTCGGCGTCGGCACCGCCGGTCGGCGGACTGGCCGACTGTGTGTTCGAGCATGCCCGGACGGACCCCCAGGGCACCGCCCTGGGCCGTAAGGACGAGCTCGGGCAGTGGCGCGACGTGACCTCCGGCGAGTTCCGCGACGAGGTGCTGGCGCTCGCCAAGGGGCTGCTGGCGCGTGGCGTCCGGTTCGGCGACCGGGTCGCGATCATGTCCCGCACCCGCTACGAGTGGACCCTGTTCGACTTCGCGCTGTGGACGATCGGCGCCCAGGTGGTGCCGGTCTACCCGACCTCGTCGGCCGAGCAGTGCTTCTGGATGCTGTACGACTCCGAGTGCACGGCCGCGATCGTGGAGCACGAGGACCACGCGATGACGATCGCCACCGTCATCGACCGGCTGCCGCAGCTGCGCCAGCTGTGGCAGCTGGACGAGGGCGCGGTGCAGGAGCTGTACGACGCGGGTGCGCACCTCGATGACGAGATCGTGCACCGGCACCGGCAGGCGGTCACCCCGGACTCGGTCGCCACGATCATCTACACCTCGGGTACCACGGGCCGCCCCAAGGGCTGTGTGATCTCGCACGGGAACTTCATGTACGAGGCGGACACGGTCGTCGGCCGCTGGGAGCCGGTGTTCCGTTCGAAGAAGAACGAAGAGGTCTCGACGCTGCTGTTCCTGCCGCTGGCGCACGTCCTCGGCCGGCTGGTCGAGGTGGCCGCGATCCGGCACGGCGTCCGCTTCGGCCACCAGCCCCAGCTGAGCGCGGCCGTGCTGCTGCCCGACCTGGCCGCGTTCAAGCCGACGTTCGTGGTGGCCGTGCCGTACATCTTCGAGAAGGTGTTCAACGCGGCGCGGCGGAAGGCGGAGAAGGAGGGCAAGGGCGGACCGTTCGAGAAGGCGGTCGAACTCGCGGTGAAGTACGCGGACGCGGTCGAGGCGAAGGCGTGGGGCACCGGGCCCGGCCCGTCGGCGGGGCTGCGCATGCAGCACCAGCTCTTCGACAAGCTCGTCTACTCCAAGGTGCGGGCCGCGCTGGGCGGCCGGATCCGCAACGCCGTGTCCGGCGGTTCGGCCATGGACCGCCGGCTCGGCCTGTTCTTCGCCGGGGCGGGGGTGCAGATCTACGAGGGCTACGGCCTGACCGAGTCGACGGCCGCCGCGACCATCAATCCCCCCGAGCGCACCCGGTACGGCACGGTCGGCCAGGCCATTCCCGGTGCCACCGTGCACATCGCGGACGACGGGGAGGTCTGGCTGCACGGCGGCAACGTCTTCCAGGGCTACCTCAACAACCAGAAGGCCACCGACGCCACCCTGCACGACGGCTGGCTCGCCACCGGCGACCTGGGCTCCCTCGACGAGGACGGCTATCTCACCATCACCGGCCGCAAGAAGGAGATCCTGGTGACCTCCGGCGGCAAGAGCGTCTCGCCGGGGGTGCTGGAGGAGCGGGTCCGTGACCATCCGCTGGTCAACCAGTGCATCGTGGTCGGCAACGACCGCCCCTACATAGCCGCCCTGGTGACCCTCGACACCGAGGCGGTCGAACACTGGCTGACCATGCGGGGCAAGCCGCAGATGTCCGCGGCCCAGCTGGTGCGCGACGCCGACCTGGAGACCGAGGTGCGGCGCGCGGTGGTGGCCGCCAACACCCTGGTCTCGCAGGCCGAGTCGATCCGTACGTTCCGTATCCTCGCGCAGCCGTTCACCGAGGAACACGGCTTGCTGACCCCGTCGTTGAAGCTGAAGCGCAAGGCGATAGAGAACGCCTACGCCAACGAGGTAGAGGCCCTGTACCGGGCCTGACGGCCCGTCACTTGATGTCGATCCGGAAGATCTTGTCGGATCCGTCCGGCTGGTTGCCGTTGTTGTCGCAGTTGGTGGTCGACAGCCACAGCTGGTCGGCGCCGGGCACCTTGGTCACGGTCCGCAGGCGGCCGTACGTGCCCACGTAGTACGCGGTCGGAGTGCCGACGTTCTCGGTGTCGCCGTTGATCGGGATGCGCCAGAGCCGTTCGCCGCGCAGCGAGGCCATGTAGACGACGTTGCGGACGATGGCGATGCCGCTCGGGGACGCCTCGGAGACGTCCCAGGTGGCCTTGGGATTGGTCATCCCGGCGACCGAGCAGGTGCCTTCGCAGGTGGGCCAGCCGTAGTTGGCACCTGGTTTGATCAGGTTCAGCTCGTCCTTGGAGCTGTTGCCGAACTCGGCTTCCCACAGGCGCCCGTTGCGGTCGAAGGCGAGGCCCTGCGGGTTGCGGTGGCCGAGGCTGTAGACGTAGTTGCCGAACGGGTTGCCGGGGGCCGGTTTGCCGTCGGTCGTCATGCGCAGGATCTTGCCGTTGAGGGAGTTCTTGTCCTGGGCGAGGTCGGGTGTCTGGGCCTCCCCCGTCGAGACGTAGAGGTAGCCGTCGGGGCCGAAGAGGAGCCGTCCGCCGTTGTGGTAGCGGTTCTTCTTGATGCCCTGGAGCAGGATCTTGTAGTCGCTGAGCTTGGTGCCGTCGTAGGTCATGCGCACGACCCGGTTGCCCTCGGAGGCGGTGTGCATGAAGTACACGTAGTGGTCGGTGGCCCACTTGGGGTCGACGGCGACGCCGAGCAGGCCGCCCTCGCCGTTGGTGGTGACGGCGTTCGGCACGGTGCCGACCTGGGTCTTGGTGCCGTCCTTGGTGAGCTTCCAGACCGTGAAGTCGTCCCGCTCGGTGACCAGCGCGGTCTTGCCGTCGGGCATCCAGTAGGTGCCCCAGGGGATGGTCCAGCCGGTGGAGAGCGTCGCGATCGAAGAGGGGACTCCGCCGTCGGTCGCGCACGCCTTCGTGGTGAAGGTGACGGTGTTGCCGGCCTCGGAGACGTTGCCGGCCGCGTCCCGGGCGACGACGTTCAGGCTGTAGGGGCTGTTGCAGGCGAGCCCGGTGAGCGTGGTCGAGGTCCCGCTGGTGACGGTGTCGTAGACGGTGGTGTCGCTGCGCACGTCGTAGGCGACGACCGCCGTGTCGTCGGTCGAGGCGCCCCACTTGAGGTCGGCGCTGTTCGCGGTGACGTTGCTCACCGACAGCGTGCCCGGCCTGCTCGGCGGGGTGGTGTCGGAGCTGGGCCTGGTGGTGCAGTCGACGACCGGGCTGGCGGGCGAGGTGTTGCCGGCCGCGTCCCGGGCGATCACCGTGAGGTTGTAGTCGGTGTTGGGGGTGAGCCCGGTCAGGGTCTTGGAGGTCGAACTCCCGGGGGCCTCGCTGATCTTGTTGCCGTGCTCGTAGATGTCGTACGCGCTCACGCCCACGTCGTCCGTGGCCGCGCCCCAGGCCAGGGTGAGCGCGTCCGCCGTGATGTCCGAACAGCTGGGCTGTCCGGGGCGGGTCGGGGCCTGGGTGTCGGCGGCCGCGTCGAGGCTGACGCGGTCGAGGTTGGGGCCGCCGCCGGCGGTGGTGGCGGTGGCCCGGATCTTGTCGGTGCCCGCGGTCAGCGGGACGTTCACGGTCTTGGTGGCCCAGGTGTTCCAGTCGGCGGTGGCCGGGAAGGAGACGCCGGAGGCCACGACCGTGCCGTTCACGGAGATGTCCATGGGCCGGTCGGAGGAGGTCCCGTTGGCGTAGCGCAGGGTGAGGGCGGAGGTACCGGCGGCGGCCGCGCTCACCGTGAACTCCACGTAGGAGCCCTTGACGTTGGTGTAGTCGACGAAACCGGTGCCGGTGTACCCGGTGTGGTTGGTGGCGACGGTGCCCTGGGAGATGGTCGCGTTCTCGGCCTGGTAGTCGGTGGCCGCCAGCGCGGTGCCCTGGCCGAGGCCGGCGAGCGGCAGCGCCAGGGCCGCCGCGACGCCGTACGGCAGAACTCTTCTGATGTTCACGGTTGTTCCCCTCAGCCCGTGTACTGGGTGAAGACCTTGAGGTAGTCGTACGGCTGCTGCGTGACGCCGCCGCAGGAGTCGCCGGCGGTGCCCGAACCGCAGTCCCGGTCGCGGTTGACGGCCCAGTAGGTGAGCCGCCCGATGTGGTGCTGCTGGGCGTAGGCGAGCATGGTCCTGAAGTCGGCCACCCTCACCAGCTCACCGGAGTCGTCGGTCCTGCCGTTCATCGACGACAGCCCGATGTGCGCGTAGGCGGTGGCGTCGCTGTAGCCGTACGCCGACTTCACCTGGGCCTTGAGGCCCTCCATGGCCTGGGTGGTGAGGCTGCCCATGTTGGACGTGCCGCCGCCGAAGTCGAACGGCATGATGCACCAGACGTCTTTCGCCAGGCCGGAGTTCGCGGCCCGCTTGATCATGTCGACGCCGGTGGAGTCGGGGCCGCCGGAGGTGGCGCCGAAGGTGATGACGGTCTTCAGGCCCGGGTTGTTCGCCTTCACCGTCTTCAGCGCGTCGACGACCCGCTGCCGTACCGTCGCGTTGGACCACTCGGTGTTCTCGATGTCGATGTCGAGCGCCTTCAGCTTGTAGGCGTTGATCACCTTCTGGTAGGCGCCGGCGAGCGCGGAGGCGCTGGAGCACTTCTCGCCGAGCTTGTTCCCGCTCCAGCCGCCGACGGAGACGACGACGTCACCGCCGGCCGCTCTGATCGCGTTGATCGTGGACTGGTCGCTGCCGCCGGTCAGCGGGCGCGAGCCGTCCCACTTGGGGTTGCAGGTGCCGTCGGAGAGGATGAAGGCGAGGGTGAACCACTTGACGCCGGTCGCGGACATCACGGAGGTCGGCTTCGGGGGGTTGCCCCAGCCCAGGTACTCGTAGGGGGCGACGGCGAATCCGGGCGAAGCGGCCGCCGCCTTCAGGGAGGTGACGGGCTTGACCCGGATGAGCCTGGTCTCGCCCGGGCGCAGGTTCGCGCTGTAGGTGTCGGCGATCACGCCCTTGTGGGATCCGGACCACAGGTCGGTCACGTCACCCGAGCCGCTGAAGCCGACCTGCGACCAGTTCACGCTGACCGTGGCGTTGCCCGATGTCCCGGTGTTGAACAGGGCCACGACGTACTGCCCGTCGCTCTCCTTCTTGCTCCAGACCTGGTTGACACCGCTGTTGACGATCCGCTTCGCCGCGACCCCGTCCTGGTCCACGCCGATCAGCCGGTCGTTGGTCAGCATCGCCTTGTCGACGGTGTCGAGCCGGGTGAGGTCGGTGCCGAGCAGCAGCGGGGCGGCCGCCATCGACCACAGGGTGAAGTGGGAGCGGCGCTGGTCGGCCGTCAGGCCCACCTGGTCGCCGTTGCCGATCTCCAGCGAGTCCAGGTCGTTCCAGCCGCCGGGGCCGGCGTACGGCTGCCAGGCGGCGGCCGAGTCGAACCGCTTGGAGACGTGGGACCAGTCGGTCAGCGGGTAGCCGCTGCCGTTGCTGCCCGGCCCGCAGTAGCACTCGACGTCGCCCTGGGTGCGCCAGCTGTTCGCCAGTTTGCGCCAGGTGGCGGCGTCGGCGATCGGCAGGTTGTTGGACAGGGCGAAGTTGATGGGCCGTCCGCTGGCCCGCAGCGCCTTGTCCCAGGCCTGGACGTCGGGGATGTCGGCGCTGCCCACTCCGTCGATCTTCAGGTAGTCGACCCCCCAGGACGCGAACTGCTTGGCCCAGGAGTCGACGAACTCCTGCGCGCCCGGCTTGGAGTAGTCGATGGCGTACATGTTCTTGCAGTTGTAGTTCTTCTCGGTCGTGGAGGTGTCCGCGATGTCCTTCGCGTGGTACGAGGTGCCCTCGATCGGCGTGTTCTTGGTGACGGCGTTCTTGGCGATGCCCGGGGTGACGTAGAAGCCGAACTTCAGGCCTCTGGAGTGGACGTAGTCGGCCACTGCCTTGATGCCGTCCGGGAATTTGGCGGTGTCGACGGCCCAGCGGCCGTAGCCGTCCACGGTGAAGCCGTTGGAGTCGCACTTCTGCCAGAAGTCGTCGAGGTTGACGTAGACGAAGCCGTGGTCCTTCAGACCGCTGGAGACCAGCGCGTCGGCCTGTGCCTTGATCTTCGCCTCGGTCGGGTTGCGACGCACGAAGCTCCAGCTGGACCAGCCCATGGCGGGCCGGACGGACTGGCCGTTGTCGGAGGCGGCCGCCGGGTGGGCGGTGCCCACGAGCGGCACCGCCGCGGCGACGAGCAGGCCCGCCGCCGCGGCGGTGAGCGATCTGACCCGGATCATGACTGTCCCCCGTTCACGGGTGTGGCGTATGACGTGCCGATCCACGCCTCGTCGACGCGCAGTCGCTGGTAGCGGGTGGTGTCGGTGGAGGCGGCCCAGGTGGAGTCGACCTCGAGCCGGACGTAGCGGGCGTCGGCCGCGGTCAGGTCGATGCCCTGGACGCCGCGGCGGCTCGGCAGCCGGCCGGACGTGACCGCGCTCCCCCAGGTCGAGCCGTCGTTGCTCAGGAATACCTTGTAGTCCTTGATCCGCGCCGACTGCTCGGTGCTCGATCGGGCGTAGGCCACGGAGTCCTCGCGCTGGTTGAGACCGATGTACTGCACCTTCTTGGCCGAGCCGAGGTCGAAGGTGAGGTTCACGGGGAGGGTCTTGTTGTTGTCCCAGTAGGTGAGGTAGTCGCCGTCGCCGGCCGCCGACGCGGCGTGCCCGCTCGCGGAGGCGCTCGCGCTGACCTTGACGCCGGTGAGGATGCCCTGGCGGCCGGCCGTGGTGACCTTGAAGACCGTGTCGTACGGGTCCCAGGTGCCGAGCCCGCTCAGGGTGAGCACGCCGCCGGACTGCGACCACGACACCGCCGCTCCCGTGCGGAGGTTGGTGACGGAGGCGACGCGGTAGCCGTTGTCCCGCACGCGCAGGGTGCTGGTGCTGGGCGGGGTCAGGACGTGGATGTACTGGCGGTTCGGGTCGTCCTTGGCGATGGTCGTCACCCCGTAGGCGCCGTCGTTCCAGGCACCGGGTTTGAGGCCGCCGTACAGGTAGCCGCCGCCCTCGGTGCCGTGCAGGGACTCCCAGATGGGGTCGAGGTAGGAGTTGGCGAAGTTGTTGAAGGATGCCTGGTTCGACGGGAACTTGCCGTTGACCTGGGCCGTCTCGGCCATCAGGGCCTTCACCGAGGAACCGGCGTTGGTGACGAGGCGGCCGAGGGTGAGCATCTTGTCGACGGTCGGGTCGGAGCCGTCGTACCACCAGGCACCGGTCGAGGGCAGTTTGAAGTCGGCCTCGGTCAGGCGGGGTTGGGCGGTGTAGACGGCCTGCGGGTAGTCGTAGGCCGGAGTCATCCCCGTCTTCTGCTCATTGCTGATCATATCCATGATCGGCGTGTCCTCGTTGTTGTTGCTGAGCGTGTAGTTCGGCCGCTTGTCGTAGATCTGCTGGTAGAGGTTGTGGCTCTCCCAGTAGGAGTTGTCGTTGTCGATCCAGAAGCCGCCGAGGTCGGGGTAGCGGTCCATGACCTCGAAGAAGTTGTCGTAACTGAACTGCCCGAAGCCGTCGTTGGTGGTCAGGTCGACGTTCTTGCCCTTGTAGGCGGAGTACGCGGCCGAGTCGAGCCACTCGTGGCCGCCCTCGTCGTGCCACTGGGGGTCGTTGGTCATGTAGAGGATGACCTTCATGCCCTTGGCCTTGGCGGCCGTGATCAGCTCGCCGAGGAAGTCCCGCTTGGTGGAGCAGGAGCCGGGGATCTTCGACGGCCAGGGGCGGGCGTAGCCGAGGCGGCTGTGGAAGGTGGCGAGGACCAGGTACTGGGTGTGCAGCTTCTGCGCCTCGTTCACCCAGTAGTCGGGGCTCCAGCCCCCGCTCGTGACGTCGTTCTCCCAGGCGGTGCAGCTGGTGTGGGCGGGCGCGGTGCGCAGGCCCCAGTGCAGGAAGAGGCCGCCGACGGAGGCGCGCAGGAAGTCCTGCCGGGGATTCTCCAGGTCGAGCGGCCGCACCGCCGCTGCGCAGTTCTGGCCGCCCGAGACGCGCAGGGCGCCGCCGGTGGTGTTGTGACTGTCCGTCAGGCAGCCGTCGCTGACGTCCTGGAAGCCCACGTCGAAGGGCGAGCCGCCACCCTTCTGCGCGGTGAACCGGGTGAGCCGGATGCCGCTGGCCGCGTTGGCGATGAACGCGGGCCGGCCGTCGTCGGAGGCGAACTTCACCGAGCTGTCGGTGAACTGGACGTCGGCGGCGTTGTGCAGGTACCAGCCGTAGGCGGGCCGGGTGCCGATGCTCTTCGGGTTGTAGTCGGTCGAGTCGTTGCTCGGCACGCCCGTGGCCATGGTGCCGTTGCCGCCGGGGACGGTGATGTGGACGTCGGTGAAGGTGACCCCGCTGATGCGGTGCCCGGTCTCGCCCCACAGGGTCGGGCTGAAGGAGGGGCTGTTGCCGGTCGCGGTGATGTTGTCGTACGTGACGTCACTGATCGATCCGACGCCGGGACTGTTGCCGCATCGTTTCCGGGTGCCGATCTTCTCCATGATCGGCGAGTGGACGTTCGTCATCGTGATGTCGCGGTAGTGGACGTCGGAGATCTTCGAGCCGTCCATGGAGACCATGCCGAGCCCGGACTTGTCGGCGCCGTCGATGCGGATGTTCTCGAACTGGTAGTCCGAGAAGTCTCCGCAGGTCTCGGAGCCGAACATGAGGGCGTTGCAGCACTTGGCGCCGAGGGTGGCGCCGCTCACCCGGACGTGCCCGTTGGGCAGCTTGGCGCCGAGCGCGTAGTCGCTCTTGAACACCAGCGCGTCGTCGTTGGCGTGGATGGTGGCGTTGGTGATCGTGGCGCTGGTGGTGGAGATGACGTTCCAGCCGTCGCGGTCGCTCGCGGTGTCGATGGTGAGGTGGTCGGACGTCACGTTCGTGCAGCCGTTGATCAGCGCCGCGAAGTGGCCGCCGCGGCGCAGGGTGAGACCGTCGCCGATCCTGAGCCCGTCGCACCGGGTGAGCGAGATGATCTTGTCGGCCTGGCCCGACTTCGGATTGCCGGTGATCAGGTTGCCCGCGCCGTCGATGACGCCCTGGCCGACGAAGCCGATGTCGGTGAGCCTGTCGCCGTAGATCATCGCGTCGTGGAAGTGGCTGTGGCCGTAGTCCTGGTAGGCGTCGTAGGGGTTGGACTCGGCCTTGTCGTAGGTGTCCGCGCTGGAGCCCTGGAGAGTGGCGCCCTTGTCCAGCTGGAGCGTCACATGGCTCTTCATGTGCAGGGTGTTCTTGGACTTGTAGGTGCCGGCGGTGAAGCGGACGGTGCCGCCGCCCGCGCTGTTCGCCGCGGTGATGGCCTTGTCGATGGCCGGGCTGTCGTTGGTGGAGCCGTCGCCCTTGGCGCCGTAGTCGCGCACGTCGTAGACGGCGGCGGTGCCGCCGGCGGCGTGCGGGGCGGCGAGGGCCGCGGGGTGGCACAGCCCGAGGACGACGGCGAGCACGAAGAGGACGATCGCGGCAGCACTGCGCCGCTCAGCGGTCGGGGGTTTCATGGTGACGGTTCCTCACACCTGTTGGTAGCCGCGCAGATCGGTGAGCAGAAGGTAGGTGTCCTGGAGTGAGCCCGAGGTGTCGCCGAGGGAGCGGTAGATGCCCCACTTGGGGCGCACCCGGTCCGCCAGGAAGGTGTCCACGCCGCTCTTCGACACGTCGATGACCGTGGCGCCGCCGGACTTGAGGATCCAGCGGACGGAACCCGCCGAGCCGTTGCCGACCTTGATCTGGAAGTCGACGTCGGTCCATGTGTCGTGCAGCGGGTCGAGACCGGTACGGCCGACGACGATGCCGTCGGTGGCCAGGTTCAGCTCGATGGTCTGCTTGCCGTTCACCCTGCGCAGCGACTGCGTGACGATCGGCGAGGTGCCGTTGCCGGGCTGCTTCATCTGCATGATGTGCGTGAAGGTGGTGGTCGCCTTCAGCGAGCTGGGGATGTACATCGAGTACGTCACCCGCCAGGTCTGGCCCTGGTTCCACGTGAGATAGCTGCTGGAACCGGTGCGCAGGCCGGTGACCTCCTGACGCTGGCGGTCGGTCGAGGTGTCGCGGTCGACCATGTGCATGTTGAAGCGCCAGTTGTCACCGGTGGCGAAGATGTGCGGGTGCCCCGCCGGGTGGGAGTCGGCGCGGTCGTCCTCGACGGTCTCGAAGGCGCCGAGACCGTCGCGGCTCGCCGACGGGTCCCACTTGAGCTGCCAGGACGCGGCGTGTGCGGTGGTCGCGGGCAGCCCCACGGCCGCTCCCGCGGCACCGGCGAGCGCGGCCCCCAGGACCGCTCTCCGCGATGTCGTGCTCATGACACTGAATCTCCTCGAAGTTGCTCGTTCATGATCAGGAAGGCCCCGAGGCCGTGGAAGTCGTTCACGGCCCGGGTGCGGGCGACGTAGTACGCGTAGTCGCCGACGTTCGTGCCGACGGAGATGTCGGCGAGCTCGGTGCGGCCGTCCGCGCCGACCGACAGGTTCGCGAGCACGCCCTGGTAGCCGCGGCGGGCGACGTCCGCGAAGTGCGGGTCAAGGTAGTGCTGTTGGGCGCCGCGCGCGAGGGCGTAGGTGAACATGCTGGAACAGGACGTCTCGGTCCAGTTGTCGCTCCGGCCGCCCTTGTCGATGACCTGGAACCAGCGTCCGGTCGCCGGGTCCTGGTACTTCTCCAGGGCCGCCGCCAGCTTCCGGAAGACGCTCAGGATCTGGGGCCGGCGGGGCTGGTCCGCCGGGACGGCGTCCAGTACGTCGACGGCCGCCATCGCGTACCAGCCGACGGCACGGCACCAGTGTTCCGGTGCCAGCCCGGTCGCCGGATCCGCCCAGCTCGCGCTCTTCGACTCGTCCCAGGCGTGCCTGAGGAGGCCGTTCGCGACCTGGAGGTGGCCGCCGTAGACGGCGAGTTGCTTCGCCGCCTCGTCGTCGGTGGCCGCGCTGTCACCGAACTCCTTGCCGTACTCGACGAGGAACGGGTTCACCATGTAGGTGCCGTCCGCCCAGAGCTGGTGGGCACGGCTGCTGGTGTCCGCGTGCCAGAAGCCGCCGTCACTCGTGCGCGGGTAGGTGTTCAGGCGGTCGCGGATCTTCTTCGCCGCCTTGCGGTAGCGGTCCTGGCCCGTCTCGTGGTGCAGGATCACCAGGAGCCGGCCAGCCTGCATGCTGTCCAGGCTGTTGAAGGACTGGTCGATCGAGCCGTCGCTCTTCACGAACCGGTCGACGTAGTTCTTGATGTAGGTGAGGCAGCGGGGGTCGTGGGTGCGCCGGTAGGTGAGGTACTGGCCGTAGAGGTAGAGGCCGACGGGGTAGGACCAGCCGCCGATGGTGGCGGGGGTGTAGCGGGCCATGGTGGAGTCGACGACCGCGGTGGACCAGTCGGTGGCCGCCGCCGGCCGGGACGCGGCGGCAGGCCCGGGGGCGACGGGGACCGCGGCGGCCGGCGGGGCGACGGCAGTGGGCAGGGCGGTGAGGCCGGCGGCGGCGAGCGCGACGGCCGTGAGCGCGGCGGTTCGCAGGCGGTTCATGGTCCTCCTTCTCGATGACGGACAGCGGGCACCGGCGTGTCCGGCCGGCGCGGCCGGTCACTTCCGGACGGTCTCCACGACCTGATGACCAGGGCCTCTTTTCATCCGATGTCTGTGCGGCGGCTGGCTCCACCGGCGGGCTCTCCGAGGCGGTCTGGTTCATGGCTCTGTACCTGTTTTCCGGAAGGGGAGGTCTCGGTGTCGTTCGAGAAGTTCCCAGTTCACAGGGGGCTGCTGGGGAAAACCCGCAGAGGTTCACATCTCTGTACCGGGTTCAGGGATACGTTCGACGGTGCGCACCAGAGTCCCGGCAGGACGGGCCGCGGTCAATGGTCCGGACCGATAACGTCGGATGCATTTCCGGCCAATCTCGGCCCGGGCGACTGACTCAGCGGTCAGTTCCGGCGGATTCCGCGGTCAGGAATGCATCGGGGCCCGTGATCGTTGACGATGGGAGTACCACCTGTCGACAACCTAAGGATCGAGAGCTCGTGAGCAGCAAGGTCCCCCCGAAAATCCTCAACAACGGCGTCGAGATGCCCCAGCTGGGCTTCGGCGTGTGGCAGGTTCCGGACGACGAGGCCGAGCAGGCCGTCGCCACGGCGCTGGAGGCCGGGTACCGCAGCATCGACACAGCGGCGATCTACGGCAACGAAGAGGGCACCGGCAAGGCGATCGCCGCCTCCGGCGTTCCGCGCGAGGACCTCTTCGTCACCACCAAGCTCTGGAACGCCGACCAGGGATACGACTCGACCCTCCGCGCGTTCGACGTGTCGCTGGACAAGCTGGGTCTCGACTACCTGGACCTGTACCTCATCCACTGGCCGCTGCCGGCCCAGGACAAGTACCTGGACACCTACCGGGCGTTCGAGAAGCTGTACGCCGACGGCCGCGTCAAGGCGATCGGCGTCTCCAACTTCCTGCCCGAGCACCTGGAGCGGCTGATCGCCGAGACCTCGGTCATCCCGGCGGTCAACCAGATCGAGCTGCACCCGCACCTGCAGCAGCACGCCTCGCGCGAGGCCCACGAGGAGCAGGGCATCGCCACCGAGGCCTGGTCGCCGCTCGGTCAGGGCAAGGGCCTGCTGGAGGTGCCGGCGATCGTGGCGATCGCGCAGAAGCACGGCCGCACCCCGGCCCAGATCGTGCTGCGCTGGCACATCCAGCTCGGCAACGTCGTGATCCCGAAGTCCGTGACGCCGTCCCGGATCAAGGAGAACATCCAGGTGTTCGACTTCAGCCTGGACACCGAGGACCTCGCGGCGATCAGCGCGCTCAACGAGGACCGGCGCATCGGCCCGGACCCGGCCACCTTCGACGTGAGCTGAGCGGTCCCCGTACCGCAGCGGCCGTCCCGCCGACAGCACGGCGGGGCGGCCGTTCGCGTTCCGCGACTCCCCGTCAGGGCCCGTCAGCCGGGGTGCACATCGGCGTGGACGACCTCGAACTCCTCCAGACCGACCACGGTCACCCGCGCCTTCGCGGAGTCGGCACGCCGGGCGGCGGCCTGGCCCGAGCGTGAGGCGGTCATCGAGGCCCGGTCGACGAAGAGGGAGCCGGCCATGCCCCGCCCCCGCTGCCGGTCGACGAACAGGGCGCACCGGGCGAATCCCGGCAGCGCTTCCAGCCGGGGCACGGCCGAGGAGCGGAACGTCTCGGCGAACAGGTCCGTGTCGGCGGGATCGAACTCGACCCAGGCGCACCGCAGACCGCCGCCCGCCCTCGGCAGCTGCGCCGAACGGAAGACCGCCACCTCGTAGTTGCGGACCGCGACGGTACCCGCGAAGGGCTCCAGCATCGGCCCGCGCCGCTCACTCATCACCTGGTCGCTGTTGCGCCGGGCCGCCTCGGAGCCCCACCAGCTCACCGCGAGCAGTTTGCCCAGGTCCCGGTCGACGAAGACCCCCGCGCCCCGGTACTCGGGGCGGTCCGCCAGCAGATCGCGCCCCTCGCTGTTGAGCGCCCTGATCGCGGCCTCGATCCTCGCCGGATCACCGGTGGCGTACACCGCGCGTACGAACATGACCCCTCGCCTCCCAGGAGCCACCGGAGCCACCGCTCAACCCCCGCACGGCTCCTGCGTAAATATTCGGAATGTTCCGCCCCACCAGTGTTCCCCGACGGTCATATCACCGCAATGCGCGACAATTTCCCGAGTTCACGCCCAGGGGTTGACGCGGACATGCAGCCGGGTCCACCTTGTACGGCACCCGGTCAGGAAACTTTCCTAACAGAAGGGCACCCCCACAGTGCGCATGCGAACACTGACCCTTGCCGCGGCCTCCGGGGCCGCACTGCTCGCCGCCGGTGTACTGCCCGCCAGCGCCTCCGGCGCCACTCCCCGGTCCGCCCAGGAGGGCTCGGTCAGCGCGGCGGACCTGCTCGCCAAGGTGACCTCGTGCTCCCAGATCTCCAACGGCAAGTACAAGACCGACGACGAGACCTCGGCCACGATTCCCGTCTGCGGCAAGAACGGCGCGGTCTTCTGGAAGGCCGACATGGACATCGACTGCGACGGCCAGCGCACCACCAACTGCAACGAGAACCGCGATCCCTGGTACCAGGACGACACCGCGTTCCACCAGTCCGACGGCAAGCCGCTGAAGGCCGAGTCGCTGCCGTACATCGTCGTTCCCAGCTCCAGCAGCATCTGGAACTACTCCAGCGCCGGCATCAAGGGCGGCGGCGTGGTGGCCGTGATCTACAACAACAAGGTCGAGTACGCGGTGGTCGGCGACACCGGCCCCACGAAGATCATCGGTGAGGCGTCGTACGCCACCGCCAAGGCGCTCGGCATAGACCCCGACCCGGCGACCGGCGGTGCCGACTCCGGGGTGACCTACATCCTCTTCAAGAACTCGAAGGTGTCCCCCATCGAGAGCCACAGCGCGGCGGTGTCCCTCGGTGACCAGCTGGCGAAGCAGTTCCTCGCCAACAACTGACCGAGTAGGTGCACCATCGACCCGGGGTGGGTGAGCGGCCCGGTACCGAGCGGTACCGGGCCGTCCGGTCTAGGCCGGCCGTACCGCCGTGTGCACCGTGCGGGCGCCCAGGACGAAGACGTCCGGCCTGCGGTGGACGCTCGCCGGGTCGGCCGGGTCGA
Organism: Streptomyces sp. NPDC021562; assembly: GCF_040640875.1. Classification (NCBI taxonomy): domain Bacteria; kingdom Bacillati; phylum Actinomycetota; class Actinomycetes; order Kitasatosporales; family Streptomycetaceae; genus Streptomyces; species Streptomyces sp. NPDC021562. The sequence continues at coordinate 5,467 of NZ_JBFACN010000037.1, read as the reverse complement.
GGAGGCGGTCCAGGGTGGCGCGGTCGTCGGTGGTGAGACCCTCGTTGACGGTGTCCCGGAAGCGGGAGAGCTGCTCGGCCGCGTAGGCGCGGGCCCGGTCGGAGGCCGGGGCGGGCAGGTCGATCAGGAAGCTGCGGCTGCGGGTGTGCTTGAGGCCGGCCGAGTTCAGCAGCGTGGGCCAGTCCTCGGTCTCCGCCACCGAGCCGGGCAGGTCCGTGCGCATCTGCTCGAACCACTCCTCCTGCAACGCGTCCAGCCGCGCCTGGAGACCGGGCCGCCCGATGCCGATGTCCCGGGGCAGGAAGCGGCTGGGCAGGCCGCCCTCCAGGACGGCCAGGGTGCCTCCGGGGGCCAGCCGCTCGCCGAAGGCGGTCAGCGCGGCCCGCTGGTCACCGAGGTGGTGCAGGGCGTTCCCGGCCCACAGCAGATCCGCCGGGTAGTCCAACTCGTCAAGTACCCCAGGGAGTTCGCCCGCGAGCACGCCGAAGCGATCGCCGACGCCCAGTCGCTCGGCGCGGGCCAGGGCCCGGTCCAGGAGCGGCGCGCTGCCGTCCACGGCCAGTACCCGGGCGCCCGGGAAGGTCTCGGCGAACAGACACGACACCACGCCGGGCCCGCTGCCCGCGTCCACGATCAGTCCGGGCTCGGTGACCTCCTTGCCGAGCCAGCTCAGCGCGTTCTCGTAGAGGGGCCTGAAGAGCTCGGCCTGCGATTCCAGGTGGTCGGCCATCTCGGCCCAGTCGATGTCGGTGCCCGCGTGGGTGTGGGTGTGCCGGTGGTCGTGGTTGTGGTCGTGCGCCATGGGATAAGCCTCTCGTCCGGATGGCGCAAGGGTGCGCCGACGCCACGTCCGGGGGCCAGTCCTGTTGCCGATGCGGCAAAAAACCCGATGCGGACGGCAAGCCGGGCGGGGCACGATGACCCGGTGGACGACGACCCGATGGACGACGAGCTCGTGGAACGTTTCCTGACCGACGGCTTCGTGAAGATCGAGGGCGCGTTCCCGCCGCGGGTCGCCGAGGACTGCGCCCGCCTGCTGTGGCGGGAGACGGGGTACGACCCGGAGGACCCCGGCACCTGGCGGGACCCGGTGGTGTGGGTGGGGGGCATGGCCCAGGGCCCGTTCGCGGCGGCGGCCAACTCGCCGGCGCTGCACCGGGCGTTCGACCTGCTGGTGGGAGAGGGCCGATGGGTGCCCAGGTACTCGCTGGGGAGTTTCCCGCTGCGGTTCCCGCACCCCGAGGAACCGGACGACGCGGGCTGGCACATCGAAGGCAGCTACCTTCCCGAGGGCGCGGACTGGCACTTCACCAACCTGCGGTCACGGGACCGGGCGCTGCTGATGCTCTTCCTGTTCAGCGAGGTGACGCGGCAGGACGCCCCGACCCGGATCCGGGTCGGCTCGCATCTCGACGTGCCGCCGCTGCTCGAACCGTACGGGGAGGAGGGCGTGTCCGGTCTGGAGATCGCGCCGCGACTGGTCGATGCCTCAGCGCACCGCCCCCTCGCCCACGCCACCGGCCGTCCCGGCGACGTCTTCCTCTGTCACCCCTTCCTGGTGCACGCGGCCCAGCCGCACCACGGCTCCCGCCCCCGTTTCATGGCCCAGCCGCCACTGATGCCGGCCGCTCCCTACGAGCTGGAGCGGCCGGACGGTGACTACTCGGCGGTGGAGACCGCCATCCGCCGGGGTCTGGCCCGGGAGGGCTGAGCCCCGGCGGAGGCCGCCGTCAGGACAGCGGCGGGTAGGCGTTCGCCATCAGCTGCTGGAACTCGGCCGAGAACCAGTGCCCGGACAGCGGCGCGTTCGGCAGGGCGCCGGACATGTTGTTGTTGTTGCGGGGGTTGCCCGTGTACGTCGGGTCGCACATCTGGTCGAAACCCTTGCCCTCGTCGTTCGGGATGGCGGAGCTGGAGCCGTCCGACTCACCCGGAGGCTTCATCCAGACGTAGGCGTCGATCCCGGCCGCCGGGCTGGCCTGCGGGCGCTCGCCGAGGCCCGCTCCGGCCTGGTTGCACCAGTTGCCGATGTTGATCCGGCGGTCGTAGCGGCCGCCGTCGACGTACGCGTCCACGCTGGTCGTCGGGCCGGGGCCGGCCGGCCGTGCGCTGCCGCCCCAGCCGTTGCGGGAGGTGTCGATCAGCATGCCGATGTTCGAGTTGAAGCCGACCGAGACCAGTTCGGTGCGGAAGGCCTGGGCGAAGGACAGCTCGTCGACGTAGCGGTTCCAGTCGACCCACTTGGACTGGCGGACGGAGGTGCCGTTCACCGAGTCGTTGACGGTGAAGTTGTTCTCCTTCAGGGCGCTGTAGTTGGCCGTGTTGGTGATGAAGCCCTGGACGTCGTCGACGGTCGCGCCCTCGCTGGTGGCCGCCTGCTTGAACACGTTGGCCGCCGGGGCGAAGTTGTCGTCCCAGCCGAGCCAGCCGTGGTGGCCGGCGTCCAGGTAGTTGTAGACGTTGGGGATCGCGCCGAGCTTGGCGAGCGCGTAGCCGACGCCCTTCACGTAGTTGCCGTTGGCGAGCATGGTGTTGCAGTTGGCCGTGGCGGTGGCCCGGCTGCCGGTGTTGGTGACCAGGTTGGGCAGCGAGTCGAGCTCGATCGTGGTGACGATCCGCAGCGAGGCGTACTTGCTGTCGGAGAGGATCGCCGCGATCGGGTCGATGAACTGCGTCTTGTACTTGTCGATCTCCGTCGGGCCGAGTTCGCCGTTCGAGGCGAGGGCGGCGCAGTCGCGTCCGGGCAGGTCGTAGATGACCAGCTGGACGACCTCCTGGCCGCTGCCCTTCTGGGCCAGGGCCGCGTCGAGGTGGTCGCGCAGGCTCATGCCGCCGTTCACGCCGTTGATCGCGGCGATGCGGTCGATCCAGACACCGGTGGGCTGGTTGGAGACACGGGTGCCGCCCGGTTCGGCCGCGGCCTTCGCCGACCACTCCGGGTTCACGTACACCTTGGCTCCGGAGTACGGGTTGTCGACGCGGGAGCCGGAGCCGCCGCCGTTGCCCCCGCCGCCTCCGCCGCCGCCACTGCCGGTGCCGTCGTCGACGTTGCAGGTGACGCCGTCGAGCGTGAAGGCGGTCGGGACCGCGTTCGTGCCGCTGTAGGTCCCGTTGAACCCGAAGCTGACCGAACCGCCGGTCGCCAGGGTGCCGTTGTACGTCTCGTTGCTCGCGGTGACCGCGGTGCCGCTCTGGCTGACCTTGGCGTTCCAGGAGCTGCTCACCGACTGGTTGCCGGCGTACGACCACTTCACCGCCCAACTCGATTTGGCGGCGGAGTTGTTGGTGACGGTGACGGCGGCGGTGAAGCCGGAGCCCCAGTCGTTCTGGATCTTGTAGTCGACGGTGCAGGGGATGGCGGAGATCGCCGCGTGCGCGGCGGGGGCCGCGGCGACCGCCGGCCCCGAGACCCCGGCGACGAGCGCCAGGGCGGCGAGTAACGCTGTTCTGGTACGGCTCATGAGTGCGGGTTCCTTCTTCTCGGGTCGGACTTCTCCGGTGGGGTGGGTGTGTTACGGGTTGAGGGCCTTGAGGTGGTCGTGCAGGCCGGCGCCGTACGCGGTCGGCGTGCCGTCGTAGGCGGAGATCAGGGACGGGCCGGCGGAGCAGTCCCAGGTGTTCCAGGTCCAGCCCAGGTAGGAGAGGCCGCGGTCGTCGAACCACTTCATGACCTGGTCCACGAACGCGTGCGCGCAGGTGTTCTCACCGATCTCCCCGGCCACCAGCGGCACCTTGGCCGCGACCGGGGCGAGGGTGGAGTTCCAGCAGCTCTCGGTGGAGCAGGTGTTGAAGTTGTAGACGTGGTAGGCGGCGACGAGATTGTTCGCCGGATCGGTGGGCTCGTACGTCAGCCACTGGCTGAGGTCGTTGCTGTACGCCAGTCCGCCGATCATGATGACGTTCCTGGCACCGGCGCCGCGGACGCTGTTCACCAGGTCCTGCATGCCGGCGACCGGGTAGCCGATCCCGGGGCAGGTGCCGCCGTCCCGCCAGCACTCCCAGGCCTGGGTGGTCGTCGAGGTCGCCCGGTCCGGGTAGGGCTCGTTGAACAGGTCGAACACGGCCGCCGGGTCGTCCTTGAAGGTGCCGGCCACCGAGGACCAGAAGGACGGGGCGTACTGGGCGTCCGGCATCGGCTTCTGGCAGGTGGCGTGCACGTCGGAGCAGCCCGCCGAGTTGCCGGTGTACTGACCGTGGGACCAGTGGAGATCAAGGATCGGGGTCATGCCGTACGACTCGACGCGGGCCACCAGGTCCTTGACCGCGCTGATGTAGTTGGCGCCCGCGTACTCGGGCTTGATATTGGACAGGCCAAGCCAGCACTCCTCGTTGAGCGGGATGCGGACCGCGTTGGCCTTCCAGTCGGCGATCGCCTTGACGGCGGCGTCGTCGACCGGACCGTCCCAGATGCCGTAGCCCTGCACGCACATGAACTCGCCGCCGGAGCGGTTCACGCCGAGCAGGCGGTGGGGCGCGCCGCCGGCATCCACGAGCTTGGTGCCGGAGACGTGCAGGGCCGGGGCCGACCCGGTGGCGGGCGGGCCGGTCGGCGTCGGAGTCGGCGTCGGTTCCGCATCCACGTTGCAGGTCGTGCCGTTCAGCTTGAAGGTCGTCGGTACGGCGTTGCTCCCCGACCAGGACCCGAGGAACCCGGCGCTGACGCTCGCGCCGGTGCCGAGGGAGCCGTTCCAGCTCTCGTTCACGGCGGTGACCGTCGTACCGGCCTGGGACCACGTGCCGTTCCAGCCCTGGGTGACCTTCTGGCCGCTCGCGAAGTCGAAACTCAGGCTCCAACTGCTCACGGCTGCCATGTTGTTGGTGATGGTCACGGAGCCCTGGAAGCCGGTGTCCCACTGACTCGTGACCGTGTACTGCACCGTGCAGGCGGGTGTGGCGCCGGACGCCGACACCACCGGCACCAGTGCGGCGCCGACGAGGGCGACCGCACCGGTGACGGCTAAAAGAACCGAACGCGGGGGGTGTCGCATGAGCGACTCCTCACAGCTCGGGCACGTCGTGACGGACGCGCCGACTGAACGGAATCGCTCCCACTGGTGCGAAGGAAGGTAGCGCCGGGCGACTGCAAAGAACAGAGGAGTCGCCTGACTTTTCTCCAGCCGGGTCAGTCGAATCTTTTCGACTCTTCGACGGCCTTGACCGCACCATGCCACGTCGCCACTATGGGAGCGCTCCCACTGGTTCAAGCCTTGACTTCTCCCCGAGCCGCAAGCGCAAGGAGGAACCAGCACATGCATCCCGCATCCCCGCCGACTCCCGGTTCCGGGAGGAGGCGCAGAGCCGTACGGCGGTTGTGGACCGCCGTCGTCGCGGCCCTCGCCCTGCCGCTGTCCATGCTGGCCGTCGGGACGGTTCCCGCCCACGCGGCGGCCGTCCAGTGCAGCGTCGACTACAAGACCAACGACTGGGGTTCCGGCTTCACCGCGGACCTCACGATCACCAACCGCGG
>NZ_JBFACN010000036.1:0-75730 GCF_040640875.1 Streptomyces sp. NPDC021562 | reverse complement strand
GATGTGCCGTGGTGTCAAGAGTGGTGCCCTCCCCAGCCCCCGGCGCGGGTCCCCCCCCCCCCGGGGGGCCCGCCCCCGGGCCCCCCGGCCCCCCCGCCCCATGACGGCACCTGCACGGCCGAGGGGCTGATCGGCAGCCGGCGCGCCGAGGCGGCTGACGGCCGGTCGGCCCCCCGTCGGCGGGGAATGACCCGGGGCGGTTCCGGAGCTCGGCCGTGGGGCTCCGGCCCGCTTCCGAACCCTGGTCCCTCTCACTCCCGCTCCGTCGAACGGCCCCAGTCCGCGGCCGACTTCATGCACGAGCGGCCGACGAGGCGCGCACGACTATGTAGGCACCGACGTCCGGGCGCCAACGTCGCCATGACGCGCAGGAATCGGGACAAAAAATGCAAATGTATCGAACCGTCCAGCATGTGTCGTCCGTGGAACTGGTTGAGCGCGCCCACGCAGGATCAAGATCCGGCCTACCGGCCACCTCCGAATTGCTTGCGGCCACCCCGTTCCGGTCTCCGCACATCGACAGAAGAGTCAGAAGACCATGTTCGTGACCGATTCCCCCAGCCCGACGTCACTGCTCGGCCGGCCCTGCCGCCGTCATGCACTGCTGACCCTGCCGGCGCAGGAGGCGCACGTGTCCGCCGCTCGTCACTTCGCAGCCGAATTGCTGGAGACCTGGAGTGTGCCCACGGGTGAGCGGGACTCCGCCATTCTCATCGTCGACGAACTCGCCGCCAACGCGGCCCAGTACGGCCATGAGCGCATGACCCTGCTGCTCGCCCTCGACCACGAAACTCTGCACATCGTGGTCACTGACTCCGGCGCGGCCGTGGAGCGTCATCGCCCCGGCATCGCCTCCGACGAACACGGCCGTGGCACCGGCATCGTCGAGTCTCTTGCCCAGTCGACCGAGATTCGCCAGACACGCAGCGGCCGCGAAGTCCGCGCCTGCCTGAGGTGCTCGCCATGACCGGGCTGGACGCTCCGCACGAGCTACGACCCCCATGCGCCGCGAGATGGAGTGCCCTGGACCACGCCGGCTCCGTGACAGCTGCCGAGCAACTCGCTCTCCACGACCGCCGCCGGCTCCACCTGGCTGCCGGTCCGTACCACCCCGACCTCACACTCGCGTGGCCGACGCACACCACCGCGACGCACTGACTGAATGACTGTCGCGGTCGGACCCACCCGGTCGCCCCAGGTCGCTGAGCGCGGGCCCGCCCATGTCACTGTCGGCGGATCCGCAGCCGGGGGCCGCGCTCGAGTCCCGGTGGGACTGCTGGAGAGTCACCCTCCGACCCGGTGGCCATCCCCTCTGTTCCGCAGGTCAGGCGTTGGGGTCGAAGTGGATGCCCGAGGGCATGGAGTGCGCCAGGGCGTACGCGAAGTCGCCGTCCTTGATCTTGATGGTCGCAGCGCCGAAGTCGGCGCTCATCAGCTTGTCCCGGAAGCCGGCCGGGTAGCCGTTCCAGCCCACCAGACGCGGGTAGAACCAGCCGCCGGTCGCGTTCTCCGGAGGCTCGTCGTTGCTGTTGGCGAAGCGGAAGTCGTGGGTGGAGAGGCCGTCCTTGTGGTAGACGATCTTCGGGTGGGTGCCGTCGAAGCGGACCGAGGAGCGGGCGGCGACCTGGTAGCCGGTGTGCTGGGACACCGAGACGTACTGGACCTCGTTGTCGTTGATCCACACCACGACGTGCTCCCAGTCGTGGGTGTGCCCGATGGCCGCCGGACCGTAGGTGGCCTGGTCCTTCTCGAAGTAGCTGGCGTACATGACGGCGCACCAGCCGTTGTTGCACTTCTCGCGTGAGTAGGTGTTGGCGTTGGCGAGTTGCGCATAGTCGTGGCAGTGGCCGTTGACGTCGCCGCCGAGTTTCAGACCGGGGTTGATGGTGCCGTCGGCGCCGATGGCGGCGGTGGCGTAGCAGCCGTCGCCGTCGTAGTCGTAGGCGGGGGAGAAGGTCTGTTCCAGGCCGTCGGCGTTCTGGGGCAGCAACTGCAGGACGTTCGCGTGGGCGCTCGCCGCAGCGGCCGCGACGAGCGTCATCGCACCGAGTGCTGCGAGCAGGCCCTTGGCGAGGGACTTCACGTTGGGCATTACGGCTCCTTGTCCGCGCGGTCGGCGTCAGCAGTACAGGTTGCTGCCCGGTGAGACCCCGAGGATCTGTGTGAAGCGCTGGTAGGCGTCCACACGGCTCTGCACCTGGGCCGGGTTCTTGCCGTCACATTCGAGGGAGCCGTTGATGCTGCGGATCGTCTGGCCGAATCCGGCGGTGTTGACCATGGCGTTGTGCGGGGTCATGCTGCCCGGTCCCGATTGGGTGTTCCAGTACCACAGACCGGTCTTCCAGGCGACGGAGGCGTTGTTCTCCACCTGCCAGGGGTTGTTGAGCAGGTCGATGCCGAGCGCGTCACCCGCCGCCTTGTAGTTGAAGTTCCAGCTGAGCTGGAGCGGTCCGCGGCCGTAGTAGGCGGCCTGTCCGGCGGGGCAGCCGTACGGCTGGCTCCAGTCGCAGTAGGTGGGGTAGTTGGCGGTGTTCTGCTCGACGACATAGACGAGTCCGCCGGTCTCATGGCTGACGTTGGCGAGGAAAGCGGCGGCCTCCTGCTTCCTGACCGTGTCGCTGCCGGTGTTCGCGAAGGCCGGGTAGGCGCTGAGAGCCGCGGTGAGTCCGCTGTAGGTGTAGAAGGAGTTCCGGTTCGGGAACATCTGGTTGAACTGCGCCTCGCTCACCGCGAAGCCGGACGGAGTGCTGTCGCCGCCGCTCGCCGGCGCGTTCCACTTCTGGTTGGCGCCGCCGCTGCAGCTCCAGATCTGTGTCCGGGTGCCGTTGGCGGAGTTGTCGTCGGTGACGTCCAGGCACTTGTTCGCCTGGGGGTTGACGATGTCGTGTGCGGCGGTGACGGTCCACTTCTGGTTGGCGCCGCCGGTACAGGACCACAGCTGCACCTTGGCGCCGTCGGCGGTCGAATTGCCGGTCACGTCCAGGCACTTGCCGAGGGCGCGGACCGTGCCGTCGCTGCCGACCGTCCACTGCTGGGCGTTCGTGCCGTTGCAGTCGTAGAGCTGGACGGGCGTGCCGTCGGCCGAGTTGGCCCCGGCGACGTCGAGGCACTTGCCGGCGAGTCCGGTGATGGTGCCGGTGTCGGCCTGGGCGGGGCCTGCGGTGAGCAGGCACGCGGAGAGACCCAGTGCGGCGGTGAGGGCGGCTGTGGAAAGGGATCGGGCCATCAGAGGGGGTGGCCTTTCGCATGGGGGGTGGCGGCCGACGCCTCACCTGTGAACGGAGGGAGGCGTCGTACGACGCGTGGCTGACCCGAGAACCTAGAGAGGGTGACGACTTTCGTCAAGTAGTGAAGTAAGGAGAGAGGGAAGGGGGTTTGGCGGCAAGACGGCCACGAGCCGCGGTCGCGCCGACGGTGGGGCATGCGGGGGCGACGGATGCGGACCCGCCGGTCAGGGGATCGGCATGGGTTCGGTGTCCGTGCCCGCGGATGGGCTACCAGCCGACAGCGACCAGAAGCCATTGCGGATCGGCGTGGGAGATGAAGGAGGACTGGCCCGCCACGTCGTCGTAGGGGAAGCCGTAGGCGAGGTGGTTGATGGCGTTGTCGTGCCAGAACTTGGCGTAGTAGTTGGCTGGTGCCGCCTTGTAGAACTGGGCCGGGTCGGACTGCTGGGAGGCCGGCAGGGTGGCGACGTGGCGGTTGAGGGCGGCACACATGTCGGGGTTGCCCGCCAGTGAGGCTGCGCAGCCGAAGATGTCGGAGGTGGCCGCGTTCACGCCCACCGACTGGGCGTAGGTGGTGAAGTAGTTCGCGTTGGTGCCGCCCGCGCGGAAACCGGGGTCGCTGCCGGGCGCGATGATCCGGTACGGCGCCTGGGTCTGGGCCAGCACCTTGAACTGGTCCGGAACCGCGGCGGTGAAGCGCTGGAAGGTGGTGGAGCGGTCCTCGGCGAAGGTCTGCCGGTTCTCGCCGACCTCGACGTCGTAACCGTCCTTGCTGTGCAGACGCATGGCCAGCTTGAGGCCGAAGGCGTCGACCCGGGTGGTGTTGCCGTTGAAGACGTTGTTGCCGACGGTGAACTCGATGAAGTCGTAGTACGGGCTGTTGGGCGAACCGAGGTAGAAGTACATGCGGCCCGCGGAGTTGGCCGGCATGTCGAGGTAGGGCTGCTCGGCGATGGAGTGCACTTGCCCGTTGAAGCTCCAGTACACCTGGCTGTCGGGGTACTTGCCGTTGGTGCGGTTGAGGATCTTCACCTCGACGGCGTTGCTCGCCGGGGGGATGTCGCCGGTGCTGCCCCAGAAGTCGTCCGGCGGGGTGCTGCCGCCGGGGCCGTAGACCTGGAACTCCCACAGGGAGTATCCGTACGGGGTGCCCCGCCCGGTGCCGTAGAGGCGGACGTAGCGGCCACTGCCTGAGATGGCGATGTCCTGCGTTCCGCCGGTGGCGGTGGTGGTGGTGGAGTAGACGGTGGTCCAGGTGCTGTCGTCGGTCGACGTCTGGATCTGGAAGGCGGTCGCGTAGGCGGCCTCCCAGTTCAGGGTGACCCGGCTCAGCTGCTGGACGGATCCGAGGTCGACCCGCAGCCATTGCGGGTCGGAGAAGGCCGAGGACCAGCGGGTGCCCGTGTTGCCGTCGACCGCCGCGCTTGCGGGGAAGGAGCCGTTCTCGGTCGAGGAGGCGGTGGCGGGCCTGCCCTGGGACAGTAACTGGTCGGCGGCGCGCGCTGGCGTCGGTGCCAGGGCCGCGAAACAGGCGGCGATCAGGACGACGACCAGGCCGAGGGCCGCGCGGGGGCGTGCGGCGCCGACCGGCGGTCTGCGGGTGGGTGCACCGGCGGAATTCTGCATGTGGGGTCTCCTCAAGCCGGTCCGGCATGCGGGGGGATGGAGCGACAGCAGACGTGAGAGCGCTCTCTCGGGTTGTAGTCCTGCCGGTGTCAGCCGTCAACAACTGAAGCCGGGATCAGTCGGGTTCGCGGCCCTGTCGACGACACGGCACCGTCCCGCCACCGATGTCGCGTGGGGCGCGTCCGGCGCGTTCGGCTTCCGGCCGCCCGATCAGCCCCAAGCCGGGTTCTGCTTACATCCCTTGACTCATCCGGTACGGACCTGCCCGCGCCGTGAGGAACCGCACCTCCCTGGGCGGCCCTCACCGCACCCGCCGAAGACGAAGATAATTCACGCCTTATATTTTGATGTATTGACGGCCGGGCGGGCTGCCCCTAGCGTCCGATCCGCATCGCGCCCCCACATCGCGACCAAGGAGACACGTGTGACCGACGTTCCCGCCGCCGTTCCCGCCGCGCGCGTCCGCGCACCCCGTCGGCGCAGACGCGCGGCCGCCCTCACGACAGCCTTCCTGCTGCCGGTCGCCGCCGGTGTCGCGCTGGCTACCGCCCCGAGTGCCGCCGCCGCGAGCATCCCCACCGCTCCCACCACCGTCGTCAACGCAGGCAGCGGCAAGTGCGTCGACGCGAGCGGCGGTGCCACCGGCAACGGCACCGCCGTGCAGCAGTACGCCTGCAACGGCACCGGAGCACAGTCCTGGCAGCTCACCCCGACCGACAGCGGCTACTACCGGATCGGCGTGGCCTCAGCGCCGGACCAGGTCTGGGACGAGACCGGCGTCTCCACCGCCGACGGCGCGCTGACCCAGCTGTGGCTCTACGGCGGCGGCGCCAACCAGCAGTGGCTGCCGGTCGCGGAGGCCTCCGGGACGTACCACTTCGTCAACCGCAACAGCGGCAAGTGCCTCGATGTGCCGTCCGCGTCCACTGCCGACAGCGTCCAGCTGCAGCAATACACCTGCAATGGCACCGCCGCCCAGTCCTTCTCGCTCTCCGCCGGCATCACCCCACCGGCCGGCACCCCGGACTTCGGCCCCAACGTCACCGTGTTCGATCCGTCGATGTCGACGTCCACCATCCAGTCGAAGATCAACCAGGTCTACAGCACCCAGCAGAACAACGAGTTCGGCACCCAGCGCAACGCCCTGCTGTTCACCCCCGGGACGTACGACGTCGACATACCCGTCGGCTACTACACCCAAGTCGCCGGACTCGGCCTGTCACCGGACCAGGTGTCCATCACCGGCGGAGGCGTCCACGTCGAGGGGCACACCAGCGACGGCAACGCCACCCAGAACTTCTGGCGCGATGCCGAGAACATGTCGGTGAGCCCCAGTTCGGGCAGCACCATGTGGGCTGTCTCGCAGGCCGACCCGTTCCGGCGCATGGACGTGCACGGCAGCATGAAGCTGTGGGACGACACCCACGGCACCAGCACCAACTGGTCCAGCGGCGGCTACATCGGTGACTCGCGGATCTCCGGCCAGATCAACTCCGGCACCCAGCAGCAGTTCCTCACCCAGGACACCGCCATGAACGGCGGCTGGACCGGGCACAACTGGAACATGGTCTTCGTCGGCGACACCGGCGCCCCGGCGACCGGCTTCCCCAATCCGCAGTACACCACCGTCGCCCAGAGTCCCGTGATGCGTGAGAAGCCGTTCATCTACGTCGACAGCTCGGGCAACTGGCAGGTGTTCGTCCCCTCGGTGCGCGCCAACGTCCAGGGCCCCGACTGGACGACCGGCAGCGCCCCGGGCGCCTCCCTGCCGATCAGCCGGTTCTACATCGTCAAGTCCGGTGACACCGCCACGACGATCAACAACGCGCTCGCCGCCGGCAAGAACCTGATCGTCACCCCGGGCGTCTACCACCTGTCCGCCCCGCTCGACATCACCCGCCCCGACACCGTGGTCCTCGGACTGGGCCTGGCCACCCTCGTACCGGACAACGGCGTCACCGCGATCACCACCGCCGACGCCGACGGCATAGACATCGCCGGGCTTCTCATCAGCGCGAACACCACCAACTCCGCCACACTGATGCAGGTCGGCCCCACCGGTTCGACCGCCAGTCACACCGCCGATCCCATCGTGCTGCACGACGTGTTCTTCCGCATCGGCGGCGACATCGCCGGCAAGGCCACCCAGACACTGGTGGTCAACAGCAACGACGTCATCGGCGACGACCTCTGGCTGTGGCGCGCGGACCATACCAACGGCGTCGGCTGGACGACCAACCCGGCCGCCAACGGACTGATCGTCAACGGCAACAACGTCACCATGTACGGCCTGGCGGTCGAGCACTACCAGAAGTACCAGACCAACTGGAACGGCAACGGCGGCCGCACGTACTTCTACCAGAGCGAGACCCCCTACGACGTGCCCGACCAGTCCAGCTGGACCACCAGCGGAGGGGACCTCGGCTACGCGTCGTACAAGGTCGCCAACTCGGTCACCTCCCACGAGGCGTGGGGTGTGGGTGTCTACGCCTACCTCCGCGACAACCCCTCCGTCGTCCTCGGCCACGCCATCGAGGTGCCCACCACGTCAGCGGTGAAGTTCCACAGCATGGTCACCACGGTCCTGGGTGGAGACGGCACCATCAGCCACATCATCGACAACACCGGCAACCAGGTCACTCCCAGCAGCAACGTGGCGTACCTGGTGAGCTATCCGTAAGCCCGGCAAGGAGACCGGTCCGGCGCCCGTGTGAGGTGGCACGGGCGCCGGACCCGCAGGACGGCCACCGTCTCATGTCTTCCTCCGGGCCGGTTCACAGGCGGCCACCCAGAAGCACGTCAGCACCTCTACGGGCTCCAAGCTGCCGGTTGAGGAGGCGAGTTGAGGGGCCGGCAGCGCGGGTTCGGTCCCGGTCGTGCGGCGCTGGGTATAGTGCGGGGTTTCGGGGAACCGGCGACCTGGAGCCGGTCGATCTCACGCGCCACCTGGTGTTCATCGACACCCGGGGCCCTGGCGGAGCCCCGACGATCGCATCGCCGAGGAGGCCGTCCCATGGAACCCGTCACGCTGATCACCGGTGGCTCGACCGGAATCGGCGCCGCCACCGCCCGCGCCCTGCTCAAGCAGGGCCACCGCGTGGCCGTCACCGGACGTGACGCGGAGAAACTGGCCGCTTTCGCCGCTTCGGCCGCGGCGGGTGAGCGGCTGCTGACGATCACCGGCGACACCAGCGACGCCCACGACGTCGCCGCCGCCGTGCGCCGCGTGGTGGAGGCGTGGGGGCGACTGGACAACGTCATCGCCAACGCCGGTTTCTCACTGCCCGGCAACCTGGAGAGCCACGCGCCGGAGGACATGCGCGCCATGGTCCTCACCAACGTCCTGGGCCCGGCCCTGCTGGTCCGGGAGACCCTGCCCCACCTGCGGGAGTCCAAGGGCCGGATCGTGATCATCGGTTCGGTCGCCGGGGTGCGCAACACGCCTGGCAATCTGTACTCGGTCACCAAGTGGGCCGCCCACGCACTGGCGGAGAACACCCGGCTGCTGGTCGGCAAGGACGGCGTCGGCGTGACGGTCGTCGCCCCCGGGGTGGTGGACACCCCGTTCTGGGACGAGCGCGGCGGCACCCCCGAGGCGGCGCCGGTGATGACCGCCGAGCAGGTCGCGGACACGATCGTCTTCGCCGTCGGTCAGCCCGCGGGTGTGGACATCAACCACATCACCATGCGACCGACCGGACAGGCCGGCTGACACCGCGCTCCCCGCGCGCGGCCGGGCGACGACCGGCTCCCCGTGCCGGCCGCGGCGGCCCGGCGCGCGGCAACCGGCGGCCGCGGCCCGGCGGATCAGGTCACGGGCCGTGAGCCGGTACCACCGCTTCCACACGCGGCTCGCCGTGCCGTCCTTCCCGCCGAGAGAGGAACCACCGCCGCCGACCGCTCGTGCGGCGGAGCCCGACGCGGCGGGGAGACCGCTCGTCGCTCCGTGAGGCGAGGCGCTTACCGGCCGACTTCGTCACCGGTCCCGGTGCGCGGGTCCCGGTCCGTCACCTTTCGCCGCCACGGCGGCCCGCACCCGCTGTTCCTCGCGGCGCAGCCGACGTCCCGTTCCAGGGGGGTGCGGCTCACGGCTGTCGCGAGGTCTTCCAAGGCCCGCTTCTGCAGTTCCGCCTCGCGCCGCACGACAGGGCTCCCCTTGCCGGCAGCGGTCTCCTCCCACGCGTTGAGCGCCTCCTCATGCGTCCCCAGTCCGGATTTCTGTGCTCGCGCACGGCGACTGCCGCCTTCGCGGTGTCCCTCTCCAGAGCCTCGGCGAACCGCTCCGCCCCGGGAACGGGACGGCAGTCGGCCCGCGGGACGTGTCCCTCCATCCTCCCGCGCCCGCTGCCGCTCCCGGCGATCTCCAGCGCTTCGCCGAGCAGGTCCACGAGCTGCTCGGCGGTGCGCGGTGCCCTCCAGTCCCCCGGACCGGTCCGAGGGGGAGAAGGGGCACGGCGGCCCCGAGTCCCTTACCGCTTGTGGCCGTTGCCGTGTCCGTTCGGGTGCAGGACCACCTTGGTCCAGCCCTCGTCACGGGCGTCGAAGTGCTCGTAGGCGGTGGGGGCCTCGTCCAGGCCGAGCTCGTGGGAGACGACGAAACTCGGCTTCGCCTTCCCGCCGGCGATCAGATCCCGCAGCGCCCGGTTGTACTTCTTCACCGGCGCCTGACCGGTGCCCATGCGCTGGCCCTTGAACCACATCATGCCGAAGTCGATCGGGACCTTGCCCTGGGCTTCCAGCTCCCCCTGGGCCTTGGCGCCGCCCGGGTCCTGGGGCAGGAACACGCCCACCACACCGATGTCGCCCGTGAACCTGACCGAGTCGATCAGGCCGTTGAGCGTGAGGCTGGCTTCCTCGTGTCCCTGGGGGTCGTGCGCCTGGTACCCGACGCATTCGCAGCCGTTGTCGGCGCCCAGACCGAGGGTGGCCTCCTTGACGACCTCCGCCGGGTCCTGCTCCGCGGTGTTGATCGGGATGGCCCCGATCTCCTCCGCCTTGCGCAGCCGGTCGGGCTGGTGGTCGGCCGTCCAGACGCGGCCGGCGCCCTTGAGGAGGGCCGAGTAGGTCGCCATCAGCCCGACCGGACCGGCCCCGAAGACGATGGTCTGGTCGCCCGGCTTCACGTGGGCCATCTCGGTGGCGTGATAGCCGGTGGGGAAGATGTCGGCGAGCATCACGTAGTCGGTCTGCCGCTCGGCGGCGTCCTCGCCCAGACGCAGCGCGTTGAAGTCGCCGTAGGGCACGCGCAGCAGCTCCGCCTGGCCGCCCTGGTACGGGCCCATGTCGGCGAATCCGTAGGCGGCTCCCGCGAGGGACGGTTCCGGCTGCATGGTCAGGCAGTAGTTGGTCAGGCCCTGCTCGCACTGCTTGCAGAAGCCGCAGGCGATGTTGAAGGGCAGGACGACGTACTCGCCGACCTGCACCTTGCGGACGGCCGAGCCGACCTCCACCACCTGGCCCAGGTTCTCGTGCCCGAGGGTGCGGCCGGTCTCGAACGAGGTGCGGCCCTCGTACATGTGCAGGTCCGAACCGCAGATGTTGGTCGTGGTGATCTTGACGATGATGTCGCAGGGGTGCTCGATCTTCGCGTCCGGTACGTCCTTCACCGCGACCGTTCGGGGTCCTTCGTATACCGCTGCTTTCATGATGACTTCCCTGGATGTCGTGGCATGCCGTGATGGAGAGGGCGCAACGACCCTGACTCTCGGATGTCCTGCGACGGGGGTCCTGGGCTCCAGCACGCCTCTGGGGGCCGTTCACCTGGATCAGGTGGAACGGTGTGGTTCCGCCGTGGGCCCGCCATGGTCCCGCCATGGGGAGTTCGGGCGCTTCGGCGGCGTGCCGTGCGGGTCCCCGTCGGCCCCGGAGGCGAAACACCTGCGCACCGACCGATCAGCGGAAGTCACCCGCTAATCACCCTGGTCGTCACGCAGCGCGTTACGACGTTCCTGTTCGCGTTTGGAGTAGGCGGCTGCCCGGATCGCCTCGTCGCTCTCCAGGCCCGATCCCAGCGCGCCGCCCACCGTGGCGACCGACGCGACGAACCAGGACAGGGTCCAGTACGCCGTGGCGAGCAGCGGGGTTCGTGTCGTGGAAGCGAACACCCGGCCGTTGAGGATGAAGAGTGCCCACACCAGGTTGATGACCACCAGGCCCGCGTAGCAGACGATCACCCCGATACCCACCGTCACGACCGTCGAGGCGTTGTAGAGAGCCGCCGTCTTCCGCGCCTCCGGCGACACCTCGTCCGTTCGGTGCCACAGTTTCGCGTCCACGATCAGCCAGCCGATCATGAGAGCGAGGGAGCCGACCATGGCGATCACCAGGCGTGGCGTGCTCAGGGAGGTGGCCAGGGTCCAGATGGTGGAGTTCACGGTGGCGACCGCTCCCGTGGCGAGTGCGGCCGCCAGGGCTTTCGACAGGCCCGGCACCAGACGCCACGGCTCGTTGGCGCGCACCATACCGAGGAGCACCCTCAGGTAACCGCGCGGCCCACTGACGACGTACCGCAGGTCGGCGATCTCCTCCTCGCCGACCTGGCCCGGACGGACAGGGGCGAGACGACCGGTGAAGGGCCCCCGCAGCGGCTGGCTCCCAGGCGGCCCCGCAGACCCGGTGGCCAGCGAGGCCGCCAAGCTGAGCACGGCTTCCTCCACGGCCCGCTGGGCCCTGGCCTGCAGCCGGAAGCCACCCAGCGTGGGAAGGGACAGCAGCGCCAAGCCGTGTTCGTGACTCAGATCCACCATGAGCTTGCGCCCATGTGAGTGCAGCGGAAGGTCGGTGAGGGCCACGACGATGTCCCAGTCCCCGTCGTTTCCGCGGTCCATGATCCGGCGCATCAAGGTGGGCAGGTCCTCGGCCGCTGCGGTGAAGGGCTCGCTCACCACTTCGACGTCGAACCGTCGTCCCTGGCCCGACCTCTCGGCGAGCCGGCCGGGAAGCACCCGGGCCATGCGCCGCGCGACCTCCGTCGGCGCATCCGGATCCGCGAGGAGAGCCACGACCGTAACGCCCTGAGACGACACCCGGAAGACTCCCTCTCGTCGGCTGTGCCCGCGGTCGCGAGTGCCCCCAGGATGCCCGCAGGTAACACCGACGTCGCGTCGGCCGCGCGGCGGGGCGCTCGTGCGCGCGGAGCCCGGTGACGGCGCCTGTCGCGCGGTTCCCGGCGCGATCAGGTACTCAGGAACGATGGACAAGGACGCGACCGACCCCTTCGTGCATGTCCGGGGCGCCAGTGAGAACAACCTGCGCACCATCGATGTCGACGTTCCGAGGGACGCCATGGTCGCCTTCACCGGCGTCTCCGGTTCGGGCAAGTCGTCACTCGCGTTCGGCACGCTCTACGCCGAGGCCCAGCGGCGCTACTTCGAGTCCGTGGCACCGTACGCCCGAAGGCTGTTGCAGCAGGTCGGCGCACCGCACGTGCAGGAGATCACCGGACTGCCACCGGCCGTGGCCCTGCAGCAGCGACGCGGGTCGCCCAGCTCGCGCTCGACGGTCGGCACCATCACCACGCTGTCCAATCTGCTGCGCATGCTGTACTCCCGTGCCGGCACCTATCCGCCCGGGGCCGTCCGGCTGGAAGCCGAGTCGTTCTCACCCAACACCGCGGCCGGCGCCTGCCCCGAGTGCCACGGACTGGGCGTCGTGCACGACGTCGCCGAGGACCTGCTCGTCCCGGACCCCTCGCTGAGCATCCGCGAGGGGGCCATCGCCGCCTGGCCGGGCGCCTGGCAGGGCGCCAACCTGCGCAGCGTCGTGAGCAACCTGGGGATCGACATCGACCGGCCGTGGCGCAGGCTCAGGAAGAAGGACCGGGACTGGCTGCTGTACACGGACGAACAGCCCTCGGTGTACATCGAGCCGGAGGAGGACCGTATCGACTACGGCTACCAGGGCAAGTTCTGGAGCGCCCGCAAGCACGTCATGCACGTCCTCGCCGACTCCAAGAGCGAGAAGATGCGCGAACGGGCGCTCCGGTTCGTCAGGAGTGTGCCCTGTCCCGAGTGCCACGGCAGCGGACTGCGGCCCGAGGCGCTCGCCGTGACCTTCGCCGGACGTTCCATCGCCGAGGTCAACGCGATGCCGCTCACCGAGGTCGTGGCGCTGCTGCGGCCCGTCGCCAGGCGGTCCGAGGCCCACGCCACCACGTCGACCGCCCGGTCCGGGGAGACGACCGAGGTCGCGGTCCGGATCTGCGGCGATCTGGTCGCGCGCATCGACGTACTGCTCGACCTGGGCCTCGGATATCTCAGCCTCGGACGCCGCTCGACGACCCTGTCCCCCGGCGAGGCGCAGCGCCTGCGGATCGCCACCCAGCTGCGCTCCGGGCTGTTCGGCGTCGTCTACGTCCTCGACGAACCCTCCGCGGGCCTGCACCCGGCTGACGCGGAACCGCTGCTGGACGTCCTGGACCGCCTCAAGGCGGCGGGCAACTCGCTGTTCGTCGTGGAGCACGACATGGACGTCGTACGGCGGGCGGACTGGGTGGTCGACATCGGCCCCGGCGCGGGCGAGGGCGGCGGACGCGTGCTGTACAGCGGCCCGGTCGCAGGTCTTGAGCAGGTCGCGGAGTCGGCCACGAGCCGGTACCTGTTCGGGCGCGCCCAGTCGCTCGACCACCGCCCCCGGACGCCGCACGGGTGGCTGCGCCTGCGCGGCGTCTCCCGCCACAATCTGCACGACGTGTCCGTCGACGTACCGCTGTGCGTACTCACGGCGGTGACGGGCGTGTCCGGTTCCGGAAAGTCGACGCTGGTGACGCAGGTGCTCGCCGAGGTCGTCCGCGGCCACCTCGGACTCGCGCCCGAGGAGCCCGACGAGGCGCAGTTGGAGATCGACGTCCAGGACGCGTCGGGAGTCGAGTCGTTCGACCGGCTGGTCCGGGTCGACCAACGGCCCATCGGCCGCACTCCCCGGTCCAACCTGGCCACGTACACGGGGATGTTCGACGCGGTGCGCAAGCTGTACGCGTCGACGGACGAGGCCAGGGCGCGCGGCTACTCGGCCGGGCGGTTCTCCTTCAACGTGCCCGAAGGGCGGTGCGAGACCTGTCAGGGCGAGGGGTTCGTGGCGGTGGAACTGCTGTTCCTGCCCGGCACCTACGCGCCGTGCCCGACCTGCGAAGGCGCCCGGTACAACGCCGAAACGCTGGAGGTCACCCATCGCGGCAAGAACATCGCGGACGTACTGGCGCTGTCCGTCGACGCCGCCGCCGCGTTCCTGTCCACCGTCCCGGCCGCCTCCCGCAGTCTGGAGACGTTGCGCGAGGTGGGACTGGGGTACCTGCGGCTGGGCCAGCCCGCGACGGAACTCAGCGGTGGCGAGGCGCAACGCATCAAACTGGCCACCGAACTGCAGCGGGCCCGGCGCGGTCACGCGCTGTACCTGCTCGACGAGCCGACGGCGGGACTGCACCCCTCCGACATCGCGCTGCTGCTGCGGCAGCTGCACCGGCTCGTGGACGCCGGTAACACGGTGGTTCTCGTCGAGCACGACCTGGACACGGTCGCCACCGCCGACTGGGTCATCGACCTCGGTCCGGGCGGCGGCGACGCGGGCGGGCGGGTGGTCGCGGCGGGGCCGCCGGCCAAGGTGGCGAGGGCCCGCCACAGCGCCACCGCCCCCTATCTCAAGGTCCGGCTCACACGCTCCTGACGACAGCGCGAGGGTCAGCCGGGCATGGGGTGGTGCGCCCGGGCGAACCGCTCCACGACGGCGGCGCAGAAGGCGGGCAGGTCGGTGCGGATGCTGGGCCAGGACGTCAGGCGGCGGCCGCGCACGGCGTCTGCTTCCGCCAGGGTCCACGGACCGTGGCAGATCGATGCGACCGGTTTTCCGCTGGCCGTGAAGTCCTTGACGAACTGCACGGCATCGCGGTCCATGCGCAGTTGGTCAGGGTTCATGGTGCCGCCGGGCAGGAGCAGCGCGTGGTAGTCGTCGACCGATGCGTCGGCGACAAGGCGGTCCACCGGGAAGGTCCCGGCGGCGTTGAGGTCGAACTGGCGGGCCTGGATCTCGCCGTGGCGGAGAGAGACGATCTCGGTCTTCGCCCCTGCGCCCTGCAGTGCACCGCGCGGCTGGTCGAGTTCCACGCGCTCGACGCCGTCGGTGGCAAGAATCCCCACCCGCATCCCCCGGAGTTCCTGTGTCATGGTCAAGGCTCCCTTCCGGCGTCACCATCGGCTGCTACCGGTCGAGATTCGCAAAGCCCCCTGCCGAGCGCCTCCGCACTCCAGGCCGAAAGCGCCGCCCCCTCCTGCCCCGGCAGAGCAGCGCGCCGATCCGACGCCGGTGTCCGCGTCGCCGACGGCGGTGATGAACCGGGCCAGGGAAAGGTGACCGCCGACGTCCGCCTGCTCGCTTTCGTGTGCGTCTCGCAGCACGGCGGCCGCGGCGTTCCGGCGAGGCGTCAGCCGGGGCCGCCCAGCACGATCCTCCACACTCGGGTCGCCACCTGGAGGTTCAGCCGGTCCTCGACGTTCGCGAGGTCGTTGCCGCTGATGTCGCGGATGCGCTGGAGCCGGTAGCGCAGTGTGCTGCGGTGGATCGCGAGGGAGTCGGCGGTCTCGTCGTAGTTGCCGCCGCAGTCGAAGTACCGGGAAAGCGTCTCCACCAGGGCCGCGTGGTGCCGGGAGTCGTAGTCGATGAGCTGCCCGAGCCACTCCTGGACGAATGTCTCCAGTTCCTGGTAGTCGCTGCCAGGTCCCAGGATGCGGTAGAGGCCGAGCTCGTCGAAGAACGACGTGCCGTAGCGTTCGCGGCCGTGGCGGCGCACCTCCAGGGCGCGCTGCGCCTCCTCGTAGCGGCGGGGGATGTCGTCCACGGAGTCACAGGGGGCGCTCACTCCGATCGTCCCGGACCGTGTCCCGGTCTCGCGGGCGAGCGCCTCGTACAACGCGCGGGTGCCCGGTCTGTCGTCGGCGACGAGGACGATGTGGTCGGCACGGCGGGTCAGCAGCGAGCGCATGCCCACGGCAGAGGACGCCCGGCTCACGGTCCGCGCGAAGACATCGTCCGCAGGCCGGTTCGACCACTGCACGACGACGACGTAGTGGGTGCGGTGCAGGTCGTGTCCGACTGCCTCGGACCGGGCGTAGGCGCTCGTCGCGTCCGTCCCTGCCAGCAGGTCGTCGGCCAGCTCGCGGTGCAGTCTCAGCTCCACTTCGGCCAGATCGCGCACGTGCGTCAGTTTCGGGGCGAGCGACACGGCGGCCTGTTCCAGTGCGAGCACGGTGTGCTCGTCGGCCTCGTCGCGGGCGTCGACCAGGGCCAGCACGCCCAGGATCTCGCCCTGCGGGCGGATCAGGGTGAGCAGCCGGTCCTTGATCCGCACCGGCCCGGTCCCCCGGGCGACGGCGTGCAGCATTTCGTCCCGGCGCACGGGGTCCGGTTCGGGATAGGGGACGGGGCGGCTGGGGCCGGACCAGGACCTCAGCCGACCGAAGCGGTCCTCGACCAGTGCCGGAAGCCCAGTCAGCCTGTGCAGGGCCCGGGTCACGGCATCCTCGCCGCCACCCGCGGCGGAGACGTCGGCCAGGGCGGCGTGAACGGCTCGCTCGTAGCCCAGCTCGGCCATCACGGAGATCAGCTGCTGCTGGAGAGCCGTGCGCTCCTCCCGCAGCCGGCGCAGCTCCAGCGCGGCCTCGTGCTGGAGACGTCGTGCGAGGGCGGCCGACAGCGCGGCGGCGGTGTGCCCGACGAGCATGGCGAGCAGGAATCGCTCGGCCTCGGTGGGCCGGGCGCGGGACGTGACCACGAGGTAGCCGTGGAGTCCCGCAGATCCGCGGAGCCCAAGGGCCCGGCCCCAGCGCCTGCCGGGCACGGTCACGGTGCCGTCCCGGCCGGCCAGGTCCCGCACCCTCCGGCCCATGGCCGAGGCGTGCGTCTGCCCGTTCCTCGGGCTGGGGACCAGATCACCGCCCACCTTGAGGTATCCGGCCTCGGCGCTGTACGGCCCCGTGGCGGATATGTGGTCCATGGCCAGGCGCAGGATCTCGGCTTCGTCCGGAGCGCCGAACATGGCGCGGGAGAGCGCGACCAGGTCGTGGAGGGCACGGTCGGCCAGGGTGCGGGACGGCAGGCGGGGCTCTCCACGCGCGGCCGTGGGGCGCCGTCCGGCACTGCCCCGCGGAATGCTGCCCCTCCGGGAGGAGGAGCGGTGGTACAGGCTGTGCCCCTGACTGCCGGCCATGGGATCACTCCGTCCCTCGACGCTTTCGAGAACCGAGCGGGATGTCGTGTACCCGGCCATGGTCCGGCTTATCCGAAATATTCTTATTATCTCTCCCCTTGTGGGTCGTGGCTGCGGGCGCGAGCAACCGGCCTTGCGCCGGAGAACTCCAAGATCCCCGGCGGAGTCACGCTAGGTTTCGTCGCCCCGCTCGCCCTCCGCCTGGGACGGCTCGCTCCGGGGCACGTCCGGGTGCTGTTCGGTTGCGGTGCGCTCACCCGCCTCGTCCCGCTCGCCCTCGGCCTGCGAGGGTGTGCGCGAGTACCAGGCGTCGTAATCAGGGGCTCCGGATTTCATGACGGGCCTCCTTCGTCGCTTCGCTCATGTCCATCCTCCTCCCTCGGACCGCGAGGTGACGTCTTCGGCCGCACCGTCTGCCCGGTGGCCGCCATGGCGCTGGTGTCCCGCTGCCCCGCCTCCTGTCCTCGCAGATCGATCGCGGGTGCCACTTTTCGACCCGCCGGGCGCAGGCGGGGTGACCGGGCGAACAGCCACTCTGAGGTCAAAAGGCCGCGCTCATACGGCGGCGCCACGCTGCTCGCCGTGTTGCTGCACGCGGCCCGGGGCGGCCGCCGGAACTCCGCCGGCGCCGACGAGGCCGTCCGGCCGGCCGCCGGGCCGGCCGGCACACCCAGATGCGAACACGGAGAGCGGTATCGAACCGGGCGGACACGGCCCGGAGGATGAACGGTCGCCGACGGACGTCGACCGCCGCGGAAGGAGTTCCTCATGGCCAAGGCAGTGGGCATCGACCTGGGCACCACCAACTCGGTGATCGCCGTGTGGGAGGGTGGTGAGCCGTCCGTCGTGCCCAACAGCGAGGGCAACCGCACGACACCGTCCGTGGTGGCCTTCACCGACACCGGCGAGCGCCTGGTGGGCCAGCTGGCCCGGCGCCAGGCGATCCTCAACCCCAAGGGCACCATCTACTCGGCCAAGCGGTTCATCGGCCGGCACTTCGACGAGGTCCCCGACGAGGCCAAGGCCGTCGCCTACGACGTCGTCCCGGGAGAGAACGGCGAGGCCCGCTTCAAGGTGCGTGACAAGCTGTACGCGCCCGAGGAGATCAGCGCCCAGGTGCTGCGCAAACTCGCCGAGGACGCCTCCAAGCAGCTGGGGGAGCGGGTCACGGAGGCGGTCATCACCGTCCCCGCCTACTTCAACGACGCCCAGCGCATCGCGACCCGCGACGCCGGACGGATCGCCGGACTGGAAGTGCTGCGGATCATCAACGAGCCGACCGCGGCCGCCCTCGCGTACGGCATGGACAAGAAGCAGCACGAGACCGTCCTCGTCTTCGACCTGGGCGGCGGCACCTTCGACGTGAGCATCCTCGATGTCGGCGACGGCGTGGTCGAGGTGCGTTCCACGGCGGGCGACAGCCATCTGGGCGGCGACGACTTCGACCGGCGTCTGGTCGACCACCTCGCGGACGACTTCCAGAAGGAGAACGGCATCGACCTGCGCAAGGACCCGCAGGCCCTGCAACGCCTGTTCGAGGCGGCGGAGAAGGCGAAGACCGAACTCAGCTCCGTCACCCAGACCCAGGTCAGCCTGCCGTTCATCACCGCCGACGCGTCCGGGCCCAAGCACCTCACCGACTCGATCATGCGGTCCACGTTCGAGCAGATCACCGGGGACCTGGTCGAGCGCTGCCTCGGTCCGGTCCGGCAGGCCATGGACGACGCCAAGGTCAGCGACAACGACATCGACGAGGTGATCCTCGTCGGCGGCTCCACCCGCATCCCCGCCGTCCAGGCCCTCGTGCGTCGGCTGACCGGCGGCAAGGACCCCAACATGAGCGTCAACCCCGACGAGGTGGTGGCCCTGGGCGCCGCCATCCAGGCCGGGGTGCTCAAGGGCGAGGTCAAGGACGTCCTGCTGCTCGACGTCACCCCGCTGTCGCTGGGAGTGGAGACGCGCGGCGGAGTGATGACGAAGATCATCGAGCGGAACACCACCATTCCGGTGCGCCGCAGCGAGACCTTCTCCACGGCCGAGGACAACCAGCCGGCCGTCGACATCGTGGTCCTCCAGGGCGAGCGCGAGCGGGCCGCCGACAACCGGGTCCTGGGCCGCTTCCAGCTCACCGACATCCGGCCGGCGCCGCGCGGCGAACCGCAAGTCGAGGTCACCTTCGACACCGACGCCAACGGCATCCTCAACGTCAGCGCGCGCGACAAGGACACCGGCAAGGAACAGGGCATCACCATCAGCGAGAGCTCCAACCTGGACCGCGGCGAGGTCGAACGCATGGTCCAGGAGGCCGAGCGCAACCAGGGCCAGGACCAGGCACTGCGCGAGGCCGTCGACGCCCGCAACGAACTCGACGCGATCGCCTACCAGGTCGAAAGGCGTCTGAACGAACTGGCCGACGCCGCGCCCGCGCACGAGAAGGCGCGAGCCGAGATGCTGGTGGCAGAGGCCCGCGACGCGGTCAAGAACGAGGCCGGAGTCGACAAGACCAGGCCGCTGATCTCCGAACTCCAGCAGGTCCACGCCGGGCTCGCCGCCCACCAGGCCGGTGCCGCGGCGGCGAGCGGTCCGTCGGACACCACCGGGCCGGACGCCTCCGGGCACGGCGGTGCCGGCGCCGACGACGACGTGATCGACGCCGAGTTCGACAAGGGCTGAGGTACCCGCCATGCCGTTCCCTCCCCAGGACCGATCGTCCGACCCCCCGCCCGAAAGCGCCGCGCAACCGCCGCAGGGCGACCTGCCCGAGCCCGAGCCGCCGACCACGGAGGCCGAACCGGGGCCCGACGCGGCCACCGGTCCGACGGGGGGCGAGGACGAGTACGCGGCCGCGCTGAAGGAGGTCGAGGACCGCTGGCGGCGTGCCCTCGCCGACTTGGACAACCTGCGCAAGCGACACGCCAGGGAACTGGACCGGGAGCGCACGGCCGAGCGGGCCCGCACGGCCGCGGCCTTCCTTCCCGTCGTCGACAACCTCGAACTGGCCCTGAACCACGCGGGCTCCGACCCCGGGGCGATCGTCGAGGGGGTGCGCGCCGTGCGCGACCAGGCCGTGTCCGTCCTCGAACGCCTCGGCTACGAGCGTCACGCCGAGACGGGCGTCCCGTTCGACCCCTCCCGGCACGAGGTCGTCGGCGTGGTCCAGGACCCCGACGCCGAACCGAACACCGTGACGCAGGTGCTGCGCCCCGGCTACGGCGAGGCCGAGCGGCAGCTGAGGCCGGCCGCCGTGACCGTCGCCAAGCGGGAGTGAGCGGCCATGGCACGCGACTTCTACGAGGTTCTCGGGGTCCCGCGGGACGCCGACAAGGACGAGATCCAGCGGGCCTATCGCAAGCTGGCCCGCAGGTACCACCCAGACGTCAACAAGGACCCCGCGGCGGAGGAACGGTTCAAGGAGATCAACGAGGCCTTCAGTGCGCTGTCCGACCCCGACCAGCGGGCTCGTTACGACCGCTTCGGCGAGGACTTCCGGAAGGTACCCGAGGACTGGGAGGAACGGGTCGGTGCCGGCGCGGGAGCGGGCGGCGGCTTCCGCTGGTCCACCGGGGGCGGCGGCCCCCGGGTCCGGTACGGCACCAGCGGCTTCGGCGCGGAGGGCGTCGACGTCGACGACCTGTTCGGCTCGTTCTTCGGGGGCGCCGGACGGATGCGTGTCCCCGGAGCCGACCAGGAGGCCGAACTGCCGCTCACCGTCGAGGAGGCCTACCGCGGAGGCCGCCGCACCGTCACCCTCGCCGGGCCCTCCGGGCAGCCGCGGCGGTACGAGGTCGAGGTGCCACCGGGTGTCACGGACGGGCAGCGCATCCGCCTGGCGGGAGAGGGCGGCCGGAGCAACGGTGACGCCCCCGCGGGGGACCTGTACCTGCGGGTGCGCATCGAGCCGCACCCCCGGTTCCGCCTCGACGGCCGGGACGTGTACGTGCAGCTTCCGGTCACCCCCTGGGAGGCCGCGCTGGGTGCGACGGTTCCGGTGCCCACGCCGAGCGGGGCGACGGCGAAGGTCACGGTGCCCGCGGGCTCGTCCAGCGGCCGGCGGCTGCGGCTGCGCGGTGAGGGCATGCCGAACCCGCGGGGCGCGAACGGCAGCCTCTACGCCGAACTCCGGATCACGGTGCCGCCCAGGCTCAGCGACCGGGAGCGCGCACTGTTCGAGGAACTCGCCGCCGTCTCCTCGTTCGACCCCAGGAGGACACGATGAGTGACCCACGCGTCGGGGCGCGCCAGGCGTCCCGGCTGACAGCTGCCGCCCCGGCACGCGTCCGGTACGCGATGGTGCCGGTGCCCAGGCTCTCTCTGGGGACCGTGGCCCGCCGCTCCGGGGTCCATCCCGACCTCATCCGCCGGTTCGTCGCTCTGGGCCTGGTCGAGGCCGAGCGCGACGCCTCCGGAGGGCTGGCGTTCGCACCCACGGCACCGGCCGTCGTCGCCCGTATCCAGCGGCTGCGCACCGGACTCTGCCTCAACTACGCATCCATCGGCCTGGTGCTCGACCTGCTGGACCGCATCAGCTTGCTCGAAGCCGCCCTGCGCCGCACCGGTACGAGGAGTGAAACACCCCCATGGACATGAACCGTCTCACCCAGAAGTCCCAGGAAGCCCTCCAGGAGGCCCAGAGCGCGGCCGTCGGCATGGGGCACACCGAGGTCGACGGGGAACACCTGCTGCTCGCGCTTCTCGACCAGGAGGACGGTCTGATCCCACGGTTGCTGCAACAGGCCGGCACCGAGCCGAAGGAACTGCGCGCGGCCGTGCGCGAGGAACTGTCCCGACGCCCGAAGGTCACCGGTCCCGGCGCGGCACCCGGCCAGGTCTTCGTCACCCAGCGCCTGTCCCGCCTGCTCGATGCCGCCGAGCGGGAGGCCAGACGTCTCAAGGACGAGTACGTGTCCGTGGAGCACCTCCTGCTCGCGCTGGCCGAGGAGGGCTCGGCGACCGCCGCCGGACGCCTGCTCAAGGAGCACGGCGTGACCCGGGACTCGTTCCTGAACGCGCTCACCCAGGTCCGCGGCAACCAGCGGGTCACCTCCGCCAACCCCGAAGTGGCCTACGAGGCACTGGAGAAGTACGGCCGCGACCTCGTCCTCGAAGCCCGGTCCGGGCGGCTGGACCCGGTCATCGGCCGCGATGCGGAGATCCGCCGCGTCACCCAGATCCTCAGCCGCAAGACCAAGAACAACCCCGTCCTCATCGGCGATCCCGGCGTCGGCAAGACCGCCATCGTCGAGGGCCTGGCCCAGCGCATCGTGCGCGGCGACGTACCCGAGGGCCTGCGCGACAAGACGGTGTTCGCCCTCGACATGGGCTCCCTGGTCGCCGGCGCCAAGTACCGCGGCGAGTTCGAGGAACGCCTCAAGGCCGTACTGGCCGAGGTGAAGGCCGCCCAGGGACGCATCCTGCTCTTCGTCGACGAACTCCACACCGTCGTCGGCGCGGGCGCCGCCGAAGGGGCCATGGACGCGGGCAACATGCTCAAGCCGATGCTCGCCCGCGGCGAACTCCACATGATCGGTGCCACCACCCTCGACGAGTACCGCAAGCACATCGAGAAGGACGCCGCCCTCGAACGCCGCTTCCAGCAGGTGCTGGTCGACGAGCCGAGCGTGGAGGACACCATCTCCATCCTGCGCGGACTGCGCGAACGCCTGGAGGTCTTCCACGGCGTGAAGATCCAGGACACCGCGCTGGTCTCCGCGGCCACCCTCAGCCACCGCTACATCACCGACCGGTTCCTGCCCGACAAGGCCATCGACCTCGTCGACGAGGCGTGCGCCCGGCTCCGTACCGAGATCGACTCGATGCCCGCCGAACTCGACGAGATCACCCGCCGCGTCACCCGCCTGGAGATCGAGGAGGCGGCCCTGTCCAAGGAGACCGACGCCGCCAGCAAGGCGCGCCTCGAGGAACTGCGCAGGGAACTGGCCGACCTGCGCGGCGAGGCCGACGCCAAACGCGCCCAGTGGGAGGCCGAACGGCAGGCCATCCGCCGCGTGCAGGAGCTGCGCCAGGAACTGGAGCAGGTCCGCCACGAGGCGGAGGAGGCCGAACGCGCCTACGACCTCAACCGCGCCGCCGAACTCCGCTACGGCCGCCTCCAGGACCTGGAGCGCCGGCTGAAGGCCGAGGAGGAGCAACTCGCCGCCAAACAAGGGCAGAACCGGCTGCTGCGCGAGGTCGTCACCGAGGAGGAGATCGCCGAGATCGTCGCCGCCTGGACCGGCATCCCCGTCGCCCGCCTCCAGGAGGGCGAACGCGAGAAGCTGCTGCGCCTCGACGAGATCCTGCGCGAGCGCGTCATCGGCCAGGACGAGGCCGTCAGACTCGTCGCCGACGCCATCATCCGCGCCCGCTCCGGCATCCGCGACCCGCGCCGCCCCATCGGCTCGTTCATCTTCCTCGGCCCCACCGGCGTCGGGAAGACCGAGCTGGCCAAGACCCTCGCGGCGGCCCTGTTCGACTCCGAGGAGAACATGGTCCGCCTCGACATGAGCGAGTACCAGGAGCGGCACACCGTCAGCCGGCTCATGGGCGCACCCCCCGGATACATCGGTTACGAGGAAGGCGGCCAGCTCACCGAGGCCGTACGCCGCAAGCCGTACTCGGTCGTGCTGTTCGACGAGATCGAGAAGGCGCACACCGACGTCTTCAACACCCTGCTGCAGGTCCTCGACGACGGCCGCATCACCGACTCCCAGGGCCGCACGGTCGACTTCCGCAACACCGTGATCATCATGACGTCCAACATCGGCTCCGAGCACCTCCTCGACGGCGCCACCGCCGAGGGCGAGATCAAGCCGGACGCCCGCGCCCTCGTGATGGGCGAGCTGCGCGGGCACTTCCGCCCGGAGTTCCTCAACCGCGTCGACGACATCGTGCTGTTCAAGCCGCTCGGTGAGCGGCAGATCGAGCGGATCGTGGAGCTGCAGTTCGACGAGCTGCGCCGCCGGCTCGCCGAACGCCGCATCACCGTGGAACTCACCGCGGCAGCCCGGGAGGTGATCGCCCACCAGGGCTATGACCCGGTCTACGGGGCCCGGCCGCTGCGCCGCTACATCTCCCACGAGGTCGAGACGATGATCGGCCGTGCCCTGCTGCGCGGTGACGTCCAGGACGGCGCGACGGTCCGCGTCGACGCCGAACACGGCGAACTGGTCGTCACCTACGACCAGCCCGAGGACGTGAAGGGAGCGCGGGCGGCATGAACACGATGCACGCGACGACCGTCAGGTGTCCGCACTGCGGGCGCACCAACCGGGTGCCCGCGGCCGCGGACGGCCGCCCCAGGTGCGGCCACTGCAAGCAGCCCCTGCCGTGGCTGGTGGACGCGGGTGACGACGACTTCACCGAGGTCGCCGAGCGGGCCGGCATCCCCGTCGTGGTCGACCTGTGGGCCACCTGGTGCGGCCCCTGCCGCATGGTCAGCCCCGCACTGGAGAAGGTCGCCACCGATCTCGCCGGCCGCATCAAACTCGTCAAGGTCGACATCGACAAGAACCCACGACTGGCGCAGCGCTTCGAGGTGCAGGCCGTACCGACCCTGCTGATCCTCGACCGGGGCGAGACGATCGCCCGGCAGGCGGGGGCGGCGCCCGCCCCCGCCCTGCGCCAGTGGGTGGAACAGTCGCTCACCGCCCGTAAAGGGTGATCCGGATGACCCTGCACGCAGACCCCCACCTCGCGCTCGTCCGGCCGGTCCAGCCGCTGACCCCGGAAGGGTGTCAGGAGTGTCTGATGCTTGGCTCCCCGTGGGTCCACCTGAGGCTCTGCCTGACCTGCGGGCACGTCGGCTGCTGCGACTCCTCGCCGAACAAGCACGCCCGCAAGCACGCGGCTGCCGTCGCCCACCCGATCGTGCAGTCCTTCCAGCCCGGCGAGGACTGGCGCTGGTGCTTCGTCCACGAGGCGTTCGTCTGATGTCCGGCGACCAGTCCCCGCCGGGCGCAGAACCGGTGCCGGAGAACGCGGACGAGGCCGCCTTCCGGGAGACCCCGGACATCTACGGTGCCTATCCGCGCCTCACGGAGGACCAGACCGCACGTCTGGCGGAGCACGGGCAACGCCGGAGCGTGGCTCCGAACGACGTGCTGATCCGGGAAGGGGAGCGCTGCGAGACGTTCTTCGTCGTCCTCAGCGGTTCCGTCGCCGTCGTCGAGGACCACGGCACTCCCGAGGAGCACGTGCTGCGCGTGCACGGCCCCGGTCGCTTCATCGGCGAACTCGGCCTGCTGCACGGACAAGTGGCCTTCTACACCGCGGTCGCCAGGGAGCCCGGCGAGGTCCTCGTCATCTCCCTGGACCAGTTGCGCCACCTGGTGTCCCAGGACCCCACCATCGGGGACCTCGTGCTGCGCGCCTGCCTGTGCCGTCGGGCGCTGCTCGTCGGACAGGGCGCCGGCTTCCGCATCATCGGCTCGCGCTACTCGCCCGACACCAGACGGCTGCGCGAGTTCGCCGTCCGCAACCGGCTGCCGCACCGCTGGATCGACCTGGAGACCGACGAGGAGGCCGAGAAACTGCTGCGCCGCTTCGGCGTCGGCCCGGCGGAGACACCACTCGTCATCTGGCGGGACACCACCCTGTTGCGCAACCCCAGCAACGCGGAACTGGCCCGGCTCATCGGCCTGCCGTCACTGCCCGCCGGAAACCGTCACGGCGACGTCCTCATCGTGGGTTCCGGACCCGCCGGCCTCGCCGCCGCGGTGTACGCCGCCTCCGAGGGCCTGAGCACCACGGT
Source organism: Streptomyces sp. NPDC021562 (assembly GCF_040640875.1). Taxonomy (NCBI): domain Bacteria; kingdom Bacillati; phylum Actinomycetota; class Actinomycetes; order Kitasatosporales; family Streptomycetaceae; genus Streptomyces; species Streptomyces sp. NPDC021562. Next base: position 49,932 of record NZ_JBFACN010000036.1, on the reverse strand, counting down.
GGTGGAGGCGATGGCCACCGGCGGCCAGGCCGGCACGTCGTCCCGCATCGAGAACCTGCTCGGCTTCCCCTCCGGCATCTCCGGCGCCGAACTCACCGAACGCGCCGTGCTCCAGGCCGACAAGTTCGGCGCCGGGATCAGCCTTCCGCAGGAGGCGACCGGTCTCCACGCCAAGGACGACGACCACTACGTCGTGGCGTTCGCCGACGGCAGCGAGATCGCCGCCCGCGCCGTCGTCCTGGCCATGGGGGCCCGCTACCGCCGGCTCCGGGTGCCCGGCATCGAACGCCTGGAGGGAACGAGCGTGCACTACTCGGCGACCGTCTACGAGGCCCAGCAGTGCCGCACCGACCCGGTGGCCGTCGTCGGCGGAGGCAACTCGGCGGGTCAGGCGGTGCTGTTCCTCGCCGGGTACGCGCCGAAGGTGTACCTGCTGGTCCGAGGACCCAGCCTGGAGGCCAACATGTCCCGCTACCTGATCGACCAGGTCGAGCGCCATCCGCGAGTGGAGGTCATGCTGCACACCGAGGTCACCGAGGTCATCGGCCAGGAGGCGCTGGAGGAGCTCGACGTGGTCGACAACCGCACGGGCGGGCACCGCCGGCTGGCGGTACGGAGCCTGTTCGTCTTCACCGGCGCCGAACCCCACACCGACTGGCTCGCAGGCACCCTCGCCCTCGACTCCCGCGGCTTCGTCCTGACCGGGCCGGAGGCCCAGGAAGCCTGCACGTCCCCCGAGGTGTGGCACGGCCGCGGGCGCTCGTGCCTGACCCTGGAGACCAGCCTGCCCGGGGTGTTCGCGGTGGGGGACGTCCGCAGCGGCTCGGTGAAGCGGGTGGCCTCCGCGGCCGGTGAGGGCGCGATGGCCATCCACTTCGTGCACCGGCACCTGGGGCACTCGGCCGTACCCGGCACCACCGGCACGTCGGCTGTCGCGGGCCGCTCGGACGCCTCCCCACGCATACGCCACAAGGAGTCCGCTTGGCTCGCATGACGCATGGCACGACCGTCCTGCCACCGCGGTGACGGCCTGCCGGACCACTGGTCGCGAACGTGGCCTGGCGTCACCTGTCGATCTCGGTCACACTGCCCGCATGGGTGCCGACCCCGGGCTGTTCACCCCGGCCTCCGTGACCTGGCAGCTGCACGGCGACCCCATGATGTGGGTCGCCGGGATCCGCGCGCTCTACCTCCAGGCCCTGCACCCTCGGGCGGTCCGCGGGGTGATGGAGAACTCCGACTTCCGGCGGGACGCCTGGGGCCGGCTGATGCGGACCGCGAACTTCGTCGGCACCACGACCTACGGCACCACGGAGGCCGCCGAGCGGGCCGGGGCCCGGATCCGGAAGGTCCACAGCATGCTCGGGGCGACCGACCCCGACACCGGCGAGCGCTACGGCGTGGACGACCCCGAACTGCTCCTGTGGGTGCACTGCGCGGAGATCGACTCGTACCTGCACGTGGTCCGCCGCTCCGGCTTCCCGCTCACCGACGCCCAGGCCGACCGCTACCTCGCCGAACACCGGGTCAGCGCCCGCCTGGTCGGCCTCGATCCCGCGACCGTACCCGCCGACCGGGAGGAGCTGGCCGCCTACTTCGAGCGGACCCGGCCGCTGCTCGCCGCCGGGGCCGACGCGCGCGACGTGTACGACTTCCTGCGCCGGCCGCCGACGCACCCGCTGCTGATACCGGCGCGCGAGGTGCTGTGGCGGCGCGTGGCCGGTCTGGCGTACGCCGCTCTGCCGCCGTACGCCCACGCGTTGTACGGCGCCCCGGCCCCGGAACCCGCCGTCGTCACCCGGCGACTGCGTGCCACCGGCACCGCCTTGCGCTGTGTTCCCGCACGTCTGCGCTGGCAACTCCCGCCCAAACACATCCTGCGGGCCATGGCGAGGCTCGGCCCGGCCGCGCGCCCGGCACCGTACAAAGTCGGCTCCTAGACCGCCATACTGGTCGACCAGGGGGCCCGGATTCGGCCGGTTCGGCGCGGTCGCACCGTTACGGCCGGGAACGGGCGGAGCTGGAGGCGACGGGGGGGCGACGGCGCGCGATGGCTGACTGCATGCTGGTCCAGGGGAGGTACCGGCTGCTCGACCTGATCGGGCGGGGCGGGATGGGCGAGGTGTGGCGGGCCCGCGACGAGTCCCTCGGCCGGCAGGTCGCCGTGAAGTGCCTGAAACCGCTCGGCCCGCACCACGACCAGGCGTTCACCCGCGTGCTGCGCGAGCGGTTCCGCCGCGAGGCCAGGGTGGCCGCCGGGCTGTCGCACCGCGGGGTCACCGTCGTCCACGACTTCGGCGAGTCCGACGGCGTCCTCTACCTGGTGATGGAGCTGCTCGACGGCCTTGACCTCAGCCGGCTCCTGGAGGACAACAAGCACCATCCGCTGCCCGTCGGGGACGTCGTCGACATCGCCGAGCAGGTCGCCGCCGCCCTCGCCTACACCCACCAGCAGGGCATCGTGCACCGGGACCTCAAACCCGCCAACATCATGCGGCTGACCGACGGCACGGTGAAACTCTGCGACTTCGGCATCGCCCGCCTCGGCCACGACATCGGCTTCACCTCCCGGCTGACCGGCACCGGCATCGCCATGGGCACCCCGCACTACATGTCACCGGAACAGATCGGCGGCACCGAGGTCGACCCGCGCAGCGACCTGTACTCGCTGGGCTGCGTGCTGTACGAGATCGCCACCGGCGCACCGCCGTTCGACCTCGACGACGCCTGGGCCGTCCTCGTCGGCCACCGCGACACCCCGCCCGTCCCGCCGCGCGCCCACCGCCCGGAACTGCCCGGCTGGTTCGAGCAGGTGATCCTCGACCTGCTCGCCAAACGCCCGGAGCAACGCCCGTACGACGCCCGGGAACTGGGCCGCCGGATCACCTCCGGGCGCACCACCCCCACGTACGTCCCCACCGTCGTCACCGCGCGGCCCGGGCTCCGGACTCCCCAACCGGGGCCGAGGGAGACCCGGCTGCCCCCCTGGACGCGTGGCATGACCACCGGCCACAAGGCGGCCGGCACCACCCTGAGCACCACCCCGCCCGACCCGGGCGCCGGACTCACCGGGGACTGGATCGCCCGCCCGCCCACCGGCACCTCCGCACCGCCGCCGCCCGGCACCCTCGCCCCGCCTCCAGGGTCCGCCCCCGTGCCGCCCCTGGGGTCCGTCCGCGTGCCTCCGCCAGGGCCCGCCTCCGTGCAGCCTTCGGGGTCCGTCTCCGTGCCTCTGCCGGGGTCCGTCCCTGTGCCGCCCCCGGGGTCCGCCCCCGTGCCGCCCCCAGGGGTCCTCGCCGCCCTCGTCGGCCGCCACAACGCCGGGCTCGGCCTCGGCCGGCTCGGGCGCTGGGCGGAGGCCGGCCGGATCCACCGCGCGGTCGCCGCCGAACGCGCCCACCTCCTCGGCCCCGACCACCCCGACACCCTCGCCAGCCGCTACGAGACCGCCTTCACCCTCAGCCGCACCGGCCGCCACGCCGACGCCCTGCGCGAGTACACCGAGGTCGCCCGGGCCCGGGAGCGGGTGCTCGGCCCCGACCACCCGGACACCCTCGCCGCCCGGCAGGAAACGGCCTACGTGCTCGGCCGGCTGGGCCGCCACTTCGACGCCCACCAGGTGTACGCGGCGGTCCTCGCGGCCCGGCAGCGCCTGATGGGCCCGGACCATCCCGACACCCTGCGCTGCCGCCACAACCTCGCCTTCAACCTCAGCAGACTGGGCCGGCTGGAGGACTCGTACCGGATGGCCCAGGACGTGGCCGAGGCCCGCGCCCGGGTGCTGGGCCCCGAGCACCCGGACACCCTGGTCACCCGCTACGAAGTCGCTTACGCGCTGGGACAGCTGGGCCGCTGGGAGGAGGCCCTCGGGACCTACGGCGAGGTCGCCGACGCCCGTGCCCGGGCCCTCGGCCCCGACCACCCCGACACCCTCGCCGCCCGCTACGAGGTCGGCATCAGCCTGGGGCGCCTGGGCCGCAGCGCGGACGCGCTCACGCTGTACCGCGCCCTGATCGACGACCGCACCCGCGTCCAGGGCCCGGCCCACCCCGAGACGCTGCGCGCCCGCCACGGACTCGGCGTCAACCTCGGCCGCCAGGGCCGCTGGGAGGAAGCCCTCGCCGAGTCCCGTGACGTCTGCGCGATCCGCGAGCGCGTCCTCGGCCCGGACCACCCCGACACCCTGGTCAGCCGCCGCGAGGTGGCCGTGAGCCTCGGCTGGCTGGGCCGCTGGACGGACGCGCTGACCGAGTACCGCCGGGTGGCCGCGGCCCGGGAACGGGTGCTGGGCCCCGACCACCCCGACACCCTGGCCAGCCGCAACGACGAGGCGCACTGCCTGGAGCAACTGGGCCGGGGCGGCGAGGCGGTCGAGCTGTACCGGAGGGTGGCGGTACTGCGTCAGCAGCGGGCCTCCGGCCGAGCCCGGTGACGCACCCCGCCCGTACCCGCGAAACCGAACCCGCCCGTGGAACGGACCGGCACGCCTCTTACCCAGCTAGATCATCACGTGTTACGAAGAACCATGCCCCCTGCCACCGAAGCGTCCCGGACCTACGACACAGTCATCGTCGGCGGCGGCCACAACGGCCTGGTCGCAGCGGCCTACCTGGCCAGGGCCGGCCGCTCCGTACTCGTACTGGAGCGACTCGGCCACACCGGCGGCGCAGCCGTCTCCACCCGCCCCTTCGCAGGGGTCGACGCCAAACTGTCGCGCTACTCCTACCTGGTCAGCCTGCTGCCCAGGAAGATCGTCCGCGACCTCGGCCTGGACTTCCGCGTCCGGGGCCGCACCATCTCGTCGTACACGCCCGTGGAGCGGGCCGGCCGGCCGACCGGACTGCTGGTCGGCGGCGGTGAGCGGCGGATCCGCGAGGCCTTCGAACGGCTGACCGGCGGCAAGGACGAGTACCGGGCCTGGCGGCGGTTCTACGGCATGACGGGCCAGGTCGCCGAGCGGGTCTTCCCCACCCTCACCGAACCGCTGCCCACCCGGGACGAGCTGCGCCGCCGGATCGACGACGAGACGGCCTGGCGGACGCTGTTCGAGGAGCCCATCGGCGTCGCGATCGAGGAGAACTTCACCGACGACCTGGTGCGCGGGATCGTCCTCACCGACGCGCTGATCGGTACCTTCGCCGACGCCCACGACGCCTCGCTGCGGCAGAACCGCTGCTTCCTCTATCACGTCATCGGCGGCGGCACGGGAGCCTGGGACGTACCGGTCGGGGGCATGGGCGCCCTCACCGACGCGCTGGCCGCCGCCGCGCGCTCGGCGGGCGCGGTGCTCGCCACCGGGCACGAGGCGGTACGGATCGAGACCGACGGCCGGACCGCCGAGGTCGCCTACCGCACCGCCGACGGCGAGGGAGTCGTCGGCGCCCGCGACGTGCTGGTCAACGCGTCCCCGCAGGAGCTCGCGGCCCTCACCGGAGACCCGGCGCCGGAGCCTGCCGAGGGAGCCCAGCTCAAGGTCAACATGCTGCTCAAGCGGCTGCCCAGGCTGCGCGACACCGCCGTCGACCCGCGCGAGGCGTTCGCCGGCACCTTCCACATCGCCGAGGGCTACGAGCAACTGGCCGCCGCGCACGCCGAGGCGGCGGCCGGCCGGCTCCCCACCGCCCCGCCCTCGGAGATCTACTGCCACTCCCTGACCGATCCCACGATCCTCGGCCGCGACCTCGTCCAGCGCGGCTACCAGACGCTCACCCTCTTCGGCCTGCACACCCCCGCCCGGCTCTTCGCGGCCGACCACGACGCCGTGCGCGCCGAACTCCTCCGGGCCACCGTCGCCCAGCTCGACGCCCACCTCGCCGAACCGCTCACCGACTGCCTCGCCCTCGACGCGGACGGCCGTCCCTGCATCGAGGCCAAGACCCCCCTCGACCTGGAACGCGACCTGCGTCTGCCCGGCGGCAACATCTTCCACCGCGACCTCTCCTGGCCTTACGCCGAGGAAGGAACCGGCCGCTGGGGCGTCGAGACGCGGCACCCCAACGTCCTGCTGTGCGGGGCGGGGGCGGTCCGCGGGGGAGGGGTGAGCGGGGTGCCGGGCCACAACGCGGCGATGGCACTGCTGGAGCGCGGCCGGGACTGAAAATCTGACGGAGCATCAGAAAACCTCTTCCGTCGGCCGCCCGGCTGCGGCATCCTGCGCCCATGCAGACGGAGCTGAGCAAGACCCTGGGAGTCGAGCACGCCGTCTTCGGCTTCACGCCGTTTCCCGCCGTGGCCGCGGCCATCAGCCGCGCCGGCGGTTTCGGAGTGCTCGGCGCGGTCCGCTACACCGCTCCCGACGACCTCAAACGCGACCTCGACTGGATCGAGGCGCACGTCGACGGGAAACCGTACGGGCTCGACGTCGTCATGCCCGCCAAGAAGGTCGAGGGCGTGAGCGAGGCCGACGTCGAGGCGATGATCCCCGAAGGGCACCGGCAGTTCGTCAGGGACACCCTCGCCAAGTACGGGGTGCCCGAACTCGCCGAGGGGGAGGCGTCCGGTTGGCGCATCACCGGGTGGATGGAGCAGGTCGCCCGCACCCAGCTCGACGTCGCCTTCGACTACCCGATCCGGCTGCTCGCCAACGCCCTCGGCTCGCCGCCCGCCGACGTCGTCGACCGCGCCCACGACCGGGACGTGTTGGTCGCCGCGCTCGCGGGCAGCGCCCGGCACGCGGTGAAACACAAGGACGCCGGCATCGACATCGTCGTGGCCCAGGGGTACGAGGCCGGCGGTCACACCGGCGAGATCGCCACCATGGTCCTCACGCCCGAGGTCGTCGAGGCCGTGGCCCCGCTGCCCGTCCTCGCGGCCGGCGGCATCGGCAGCGGGCAGCAGGCGGCGGCCGCGCTCGCCCTCGGCGCCCAGGGGGTGTGGCTGGGCTCCCTGTGGCTCACCGCCACCGAGGCCGACCTCTCCTCGCCCGCCGTCACCCGCAAACTGCTCGCCGCCGGCTCCGGCGACACCGTGCGCTCCCGCGCCCTCACCGGGAAACCCGCCCGTCAGCTGCGGACCGAGTGGACCGACGCCTGGGACGACCCGGCCGGCCCCGGCACCCTGCCCATGCCCCTGCAGGGCCTGCTCGTCGCCGAGGCCCTCACCCGCATCCAGAAGTACGAGGTAGAGCCCCTGCTCGGCACCCCCGTCGGTCAGATCGTCGGCCGGATGACCGCCGAACGCAGCGTCCAGGCCGTCTTCGACGACCTCACCCGGGGCTTCGAGCAGGCCGTCGACCGCATCAACCGCATCGCCGGAAGGAGCGGCTCGTGACCAGCACGCCCCCCGCCGGATTCTGGGCCCAGGCCGCCCACGACCCCGACCGCACGGTGCTCGTCGCACCCGACGGCGAGGAATGGACCGCCGGCCGCCTGCACACGGCCACCAACCGCCTCGTCCACGGACTGCGCGCCGCGGGCCTGCGCCGCGGTGACGCCTTCGCCGTCGTCCTGCCCAACGGGCCCGAGTTCCTCACCGCGTACCTGGCCGCCACCCAGGCGGGCCTCTACCTCGTCCCCGTCAACCACCACTTCGTCGGCCCGGAGATCGCCTGGATCGTCGCCGACTCCGGCGCGAAGGTCCTGCTGGCCCACGAACGCTTTGCCGGCCCCGCCCGGCAGGCCGCCGACGAGGCCGGCCTCCCCGCCACCCACCGGTACGCCGTCGGTGACGTCGAGGGCTTCCGCCCGTACGCCGAACTCCTCGAAGGACAGCCCGGGTCGGCGCCCGCCGACCGTGAACTCGGCTGGGTCATGAACTACACCTCGGGTACGACGGGACGCCCCCGCGGCATCCGCCGCCCGCTGCCCGGCAGGCTCCCCGAGGAGGCGTACCTCGGCGGCTTCCTCGGCATCTTCGGCATCCGGCCCTTCGACGACAACGTCCACCTGGTCTGCTCGCCGCTCTACCACACGGCCGTGCTGCAGTTCGCGGGCGCCTCGCTGCACATCGGGCACCGCCTGGTGATGATGGACAAGTGGACCCCCGAGGAGATGCTCCGCCTGATCGACACCCACAGGTGCACGCACACCCACATGGTCCCGACCCAGTTCCACCGCCTGCTCGCCCTCCCCGAGGACGTGCGGGCGCGCTACGACGTCTCCGCCATGCGGCACGCCATCCACGGCGCCGCCCCCTGCCCCGACCACGTCAAACGGGCCATGCTCGACTGGTGGGGCCCCAGCGTGGAGGAGTACTACGCGGCCAGCGAGGGCGGCGGCGCCTTCGCCACCGCCGAGGACTGGCTGAAGAAGCCCGGCACCGTCGGCAAGGCCTGGCCGATCAGCGAACTCGCGGTCTTCGACGACGACGGCAACCGGCTGCCGCCCGGTGAACTCGGCACCGTCTACATGAAGATGAACACCGGCGGCTTCGCCTACCACAAGGACGACGCCAAGACGAGGAAGAACCGCATCGGCGACTTCTTCACCGTCGGCGACCTCGGCTACCTCGACGAGGACGGCTACCTTTTCCTCCGCGACCGCAAGATCGACATGATCATCTCCGGCGGGGTCAACATCTACCCCGCCGAGATCGAGGCCGCGCTCCTCTCCCACCCCGCCGTCGCCGACGCCGCCGCCTTCGGCATCCCGCACGACGACTGGGGGGAGGAGGTCAAGGCCGTCGTCGAACCGGCCCCAGGCCACGAACCGGGCCCCGCCCTCGCCGCCGCCCTGCTCGCCCACTGCGCCGAGCGGCTCGCCGGCTACAAGTGCCCGAAGACCGTGGACTTCATCGCCGAAATGCCCCGCGACCCCAACGGAAAGCTGTACAAGCGGCGGCTGCGGGACCCCTACTGGGAAGGGCGGACCCGGCCGGTGTGACCGCACCCGGCGTCGCAGGGGCGCGGGCTGGACCGACTCTCCAGGAACTTCCCGAGACCGGCCGCGTCGGTACCGATCTTGCGGTAGATGCGGGACAACAACTGCCGTACGCCCTGCTCGGTGAGGTGCAGTTCCTTGGCGACCACGGCGGCCGGTTGCCCCTGGACGGTCAGTTCGGCCGCATGCAGCTCCTGCGTGTCCAGGGTGTCCGCCTTGACGTAGCGCAGGGGCAAGGGGCGCATTCCGGCGGCCGACAGTTCCTCCCGGGCCCGGCCGGCGAGTGCCTCCGCGCCGCAGTGCACGGCTCCCTCCAGACCCTGGTAGAGCCGGTCGGCGGCCTCCTGGAGCCGTCCGGTCCGCGACAGCGCGGCGCCGTGGCCGATCTGGGCGCGGGCCAGTTCGTAGGCGGCCGGCGACTGTTCCAGGTGGTCGACGGCCGCCGCGTACAACTCCAGGGCCGCCGGGCCGCCGGTCACCTCGGCGAGGGTGTGCAGGGCCTGCCCGACGGCGGAGGGGGCACCGAACTCCCGGGCCCGCCGCACGGCCTCCCGGGCATGGCCGATCGCCTCGTCCGGGGAGCTCGGGGCGAGCGCGGACGCGAGCCGCAACTGCCAGGGGCACCACGCGGGATTGCGCCAGCCCCGGCCGTCCAGCCACGCCCCGACCGAGGCCAGCAGCCGCGCCGCTTCGGCGTGCCGTCCCTCCGCGAGGAGCAGTTCGGCGTACACGGTGCGGGGGTCGGGATAGATCACGGCGTTGGGAGCACTCTCGCCGAACTGGTGCTCGTCGGCGAGCGCCCGCGCTTCGGCCTGGCGCCCGCGGGCGAGGAGGGTCTGGATCAGGACGCTGACGCCGTACCACCGGGCGGCCACCACGCCTTCCACCTTGTCCGCGCTGCGCAGGCCCGCCCGGACGAGGTCCTCGGCCTCAACCAGACTGCCGCGGTGGTAGCGGACGTAGCCGGCGATGGTCTGGCCGAACGCCAGGTGGGAGCCGTGCCAGCCCTTGGCCGTGCACTCGGCGATCCCGTTCTCGAACAACTCCTCGGCCCGCCGCGGCTGGTCGCCGTACATGAACACCAGCGCGACCGAAAGGGGGACCTCGAAGCCCCGGTTCTCGTCGGTCCAGCTCATTCCGCCGCGCAGGGACTTCTCGGCGTACGTGAGCGCGGTGTCGCGCGGCTCTCCGCGCAGGACGGCATCCCAGGCCCGCAACCCCAGGATGTAGCGTTCCTCCAGGCTCCGACCCGGCAGCTGTTCGGCGAGACGTGTCAGTGTCCTGGAGCGGGCGGGCGAGTCGGGGGCGCCGGCGTGCATCGTGCTCCAGACGAACTGATCCGCCTGCATGCGCAGTTTGACGCGCGGATGCGTGGCCTGGCGTGCCTCCTCGGCGGCCACCGCTACTGCCTCGGCCATCTGATCGGTGTGGGCCAGCGCGGTCGTCAGCCGGTAGACGACGGAGGCGCGCAGATCGGGGTCGATGTCCGGCTCCGCCAGCGCCTCGCGGAGGTAGCGCACCGTGGCCGTGGGCTCGATCAGGAACGTGGCGCATGCGAGTTCGTGCAGGACCGCGGCACGGTCCTCGGGCGGTGGCGGTTCCTGCAGCGCCCGGGTGAGCAGCCGCCGGGCGGCATCGGTCGCCCCGGCGCGGAGGTAGTCGCGGGCGGCCTCGCGCAGACATGCGACCGTCTCGGGGCTGCCCTCACAGGGCACCTCCATCAGATGCCGGGCGGCGGCTGTGGGTCCGAACCCCGCGGTCAGCAGAGCCTCCGCGGCGGCGTTGTGCAGACCGGCCCGAAAGCCGGCGCGGATGGACCGGTAGATCGTCGTGGCGATCAGCGGATGGACGAACTCCAGCTCTCCTTCCAGGCCGTGGCCGTCGGCCAGGATCCGGGCCGCACGCAGCTGCTGGGTGGCCTCGGCCGCGGCGTCGTCCCCGAGCACCGCGATGGCCGCGGCGAGCTGCGGCGAGAAGGGCGAACCCAGTACGGCCGCGACGTCCGCGAAACGGACGGTGGCCGTGTCGAGGCGCTTCAGACGATCGATCAGCCCCGGCCCCTTGATGGCCGCGGCGAGCTCCCGCATCGCGGGCAGATCGTCCTGGGTGCCGCGGACCTTCCGCTCGGCGAGCCCGATGGCGAGCTCCACCGTCTCGAAAGGGCTCCCGCCGGTCGCCGACCAGCATTCCTTGCAGAAGACGTCCTCGGCCGCCGGGCCCACCTCGCTCCTGACGACCTGTGCCACGCCGTCGGCGGTGAGCAGCGCCAGGTCGTGGGGCCGGTCCCCATGGTCCGCGACGAGGGCGCGCAGGGCGCACTCCTCGGACGGCACCTCGTCGGGCCGGTAGGCGATGACGACCAGCAAGGGGAGGTCGTCGATCCGGGACGCGAAGGAAGTGAGCCAGCTCAGGGATTCGGCGTCCGCCCAGTGCAGGTCGTCCACGAGCAGGACGACGGGCGCCTTCCTCACCGCGAGCCGCGTCATGACCCAGTCGAGGCCCTCGCGGACCCCGGTCGGGTCGGGCGCGGGGGCGGTCCCCTTCGCTTCCAGGCCGAGGACGGCGGCCATGACGTCGTACCAACTTCCCAGGAAGGCGCGGAGTTCCGCCCCGTCCATAGTGGCCAGTGGCGGCTGCATCAACTGGCGCACCACGCGGAACGCCGACCCCTGCTCGTTCTCCCCGCCCCGGCCCGACAACACGGTGAATCCGCCGGCCGCGGCCCGGTCCCGTGCCTCCGTGATCAGTGCGGTCTTTCCCAGTCCGGCCGCGCCCCGGAAAGCGAGCAGCCCCCTGCGCCGCGCCCGGGGCACACCGTCCGCAGCGCGGCGCAGTTCCTGGAATGCGGCACCGAGAGCCTCAAGTTCCTTGCGGCGTTCGATCAACGTGCTCCGCTCGGTGATCGGTTGCCGCGGCTCCATCGCCATGTGCCGTACCGCTTTCTGTCGTTCGGCCCGGAGGAGCCGAGCGTACGCCTCACCAGGTCACGTCAGGACGGATTAAGCACCATAGGGTGAATCATGACATGATGGTGGTATAATGCCCGCCCCCAGGGGGTATGGGACAGCAACGGCCACTTCCCCGTGCCGCCTACGGTGCGGCGGGCACCGACGTCACCTCCGCGTAGCGCGGTACGTCGCGGCACCAGTCATAGCACCCGCGCATCCAGCCGGTCATGCCCTCCAGGTAGCCGGTGCCGGCCGGGCTCAGCGTCGGTTCGATCCGGGCGTGGAGTTCCTGGAACTCCTCGATCGCGTCGTTGATCTCCCGGACGGCCGACAGCACCGCGTCCTGGAGAGAGCACCGGCGCCGGCGTTGGTGGGCCAGGGCCACGTTGATCATCTCGCCCGCGCGTTGTTCCTTCACCACCGAGAAGAGGTCCGCCGTCCATACCGCCACGTCGGACGACAGCCGGCTCAGCCGCTCCATGACGGGATGGTGGAGTTCCGCGACGGGCAGCTCGCGTGACTGGGCGGCTTCGTACAACGGGTAGAAGGGCTCGACCCCTGCGGTCAGGGACCGTATCGAGACGCAGTCACCGGTCCCGAGCAGGAAGGGATGGGTCTGGGCCACGGCTTCGTACAGCAGGCCGTGCACGTACTCGCGGCTCTTCCAGGCCCATCGCGCGGCCTGCGCGGGTGTGCACCGCTCCCTGACCTGCCGGTGGAGATCCGTGAGCGCCGCTCCCAAGGGCGTGCTGGGCGCCCGGCCGTCCCGCAGGATCTCCGTGCTCTCGCACAGCACCGGCAGCAGGCGGCCGGGGGAGCGTCGGCCGACGGCCTCCGCGTGGTCGTCGAACACGAACTGGTACGCGATCTGGTTGGCGACGATCTCCAGGAGACCAGCGTCCACGGCAGGGCTCGTGCGGGACGCCAGTGCGGCCGGCCGGGTGCGGTGGATCATCTCCGCGACCCCCGGTTCGGCGTCCAGCCCCCACTCGCTCAGCCACGCCTCCACCCCCGCCACGGCCTCGGCCTCGTGCGGGTTGCGGCGGAACGGGAACGGCATGTGGAGGTGGTCGTCGATCAGGTCCCTGAGGTTCGGGACCGGTTCCCCCTCCTCCGCGGCGGCGAGCGGAATTTCCTCATGCGTGGTCGACAACGTCGTCACCTGCCGTTCGTGATTCCGGCGCGCCGTGGGCGGCCGCTGTGCGGGATTCGCAGGTCATGACCAGGGAGCGCGGCCCCATCGTGATCCCCGGGCGCGGCCGCTGCTCGGCGTGTCCCGGCAGCCGCCGCAGCCGCCACCGTCCGGCGATGGTGGCGAGTGCCAAGGTGGCCTCGACCATGGCGAACTCGTCACCGAGGCACTTGCGGCTGCCCGCCGCGAACGGCATCATCGCGCGGCGCTGCTCCGCGGTGGGCCGTCCCGGCAGCCAGCGGTCGGCGTCGAAGCGCTCCGGGTCGGGGAACGACGACGGATCGTGGTGGAGGAGGTAGGGGCTGTACAGCACGGTGGCTCCCGCGGGCAGCCGGCACCCCGCGAGTTCCGTCTCCCCGGTGGTGACCCGGGTGAAGAGCCAGCCGGGGGACGAGTGGCGCAGCGTCTCGGTGACGACGCACCGGGTGTGGACGAGGCGCGGCAGGTCGTCGGCACGGGGAAGCCGGCCGCCGGGGAGGACGGCGTCGAGCTCGGCGTGCAGGCGCCGCTCCACCTCGGGGTGGCCGGCCAGCAGACCGAAGGCGCCGGCCAGGGTGAGGGCTTCGGTCTCGGCGCCCGTGAGCAGCAGGGTGATCAGGTGGTCGTGGACGTCCTGGTCGGTGAGGGCCGGTGTCCCGCCGTCCCCGTGTGCCGCCGCCAGCAGCGTGCCCAGCACGTCGTCGCGGACGGCGCCCCGCCGCCGCTTCGCGATCGCCGTGTCGATGACGGCGTGCAGACGGGAGAGCGCGCGCCGGTAGCGGCGGTTGGCGGGCGTCGGGAGGCGGAACAAGGCGTCGACGGGGACGACCGTGCGGACGAACAGGCCGCGCACGACGTCCGTCAGACAGTCCCGGACCTCGGCGGCGGTCGTCTCGTCCAGGGAGTCGGAGAGCAGGACCCGGCTGATCACGCGGGTCGTCAGGGACATCATCGCCTCGGTCACGGCGACCGGCTGCCCGGTGCGCCAGGAGCGGGACACCGCCTCGGCCTCCGCGGTGATCAGGTCGGTGTACGCGGCCACGTGCGAGGGCCGGAAGCCGGGCTGCAGCAGTCTGCGCTTCTCCCGGTGCGTCGGCTGGCGGCAGGTGACGAGGCCGTCGCCCATGAGCTTGCCGAGCCTGTCGTACAACGGGCCCCCCTTGTCGAAGGTGTGCGGGTCCATGAGCACCTCGTGGGTCAGCTCGGGACTGCACACCATCCAGGCGCGCTGGGGACCCAGCCGTATCTCGACCAGATCCCCGTACGCGGGCAAAGAATTCAGAAACGCCAGCGGCCGTCGGTAGAAGGCGATACCGTGGCCGAAGAGAGGGAATATGCCGGGAGCAGTACCTGTCGTCCATATTCGTTTTTGTGCAGGCACGGCGCGGTTCACGGAGACCTCCTGCGCAGCTCGGTAAGGCGAGTCCTGCCCAATTGAGCCGTGTCCGGGTTTCCCGAATCCTTTCTTCAAAGGGGCGCACGGAAGCACACGGAAGCAGAATCGCCTTTCGCGAACGCGCATTGATGCACTGCTCGGCCCTTTGGGACCCCCTGAGCACCGCGCGTGTGGTCCAGCCCCAGCAGGCACAGGACCCGCTTCCCGGCCGAGAACAGCCGGGTCCGGGGCGGAGCCCGCTTCGAACGGGGCCAATTCGCCGAACGGCCCACGGCTCACGCAGCCGACCGCGACGGTCTGTCATGTCGGGTCAGAGGCCTGGCCGGCGCTCGTCGGGGGCGCCGACTACGGACTGCAGGGCGTGCCGCCAGGACCCGCCGGCTGCGCCTGGGCCTGCTCGTGACGAGCAATCGGATCCGGCCGCCCGCCGTCCTCGGCAAAATGGCCACCACAGTCGACGTGATCTCCGGAGGCCGCCTGATCATGGGCCTCGGCGTGGGCGGCACCGTCCAGGCTCCCGACGCGGGCGGCATCGCCGGCGAGAACCCGGCCGTCGCGGAGTACGCGGCCTACGGCCTCACACTCGTCCCGCCCGCCGAAGGCATCGCCCGCCTGGAGGAGATCATCACCATCCTCCACGGCATGTGGACGCGGGACGTCTTCGACTTCCACGGCCGCTACTACACCCTGACCAGCAACCGCAACGAGCCGAAACCTGTCCAGCAGCCAGGCCCGCCCCTGCTCATCGGCGGCTGGGGAAACAGGACGCTCCGCCTGGTCGCCGAGCACGCCGACATCTGGAACATCCCCGGACCGCCGCACAACACGCTGGACTACATCACCGAGCGCAGTGCCGTTCTGGACGATCACTGCGCCACCATCGGCCGTGACCCGCGGACGATCACCCGCTCCGTTCAGTACATCGTCTCCTACGACGACCCGGCCACCGACCGCAAGACCATCGGGGAGCTCATCGCCGCGGGCGTGACGCACATCGTGCTGAGCCTGCGGAGCCCTTATCCTCCACAGGCCGCGCGCTGGCTCGCCGACCAGATCATCACGCCCGTACGCAGCGCGACAGGAGAATAACCCTCCCACCTCGCCCGACGCGCTACGCCAACGGCCTGCTACGGCAGTAGCTCCGCAAAGGCAGGACCTGTCCCACCGCAGCCGGACAACTTGATCGGCTCACTGCGGTGTGTGTTGCAACGACGCCTTGAATGCGCCGCGGCCCCGGTATCTCGGGTCTGTCCGTCGTCGCATCGGCGAGGGTGCCCCGGGACCCTCCTGCGGCTCGCGCTGCGGTGAGTGTCGCTTGACAACGGGTATTCCGCGGCCTGGCTGGGTGCCGTGCTCGTTTCGTCGCCCAGTCAGGTCGCGTGTTCAGTCGGCGGTGTCGGCGGCAGTCATGTGCCGCAACACCTAGCCGCCTCCGTTGCCGATGGTGATGTTGCCGGTGGTGTTGCCGTTGCCGTTAACGGTGTTGTTGCTGTTGTTGGTGACGGTGCCGGGCTGGATGCCGCCGGGGCGGGTTTGACCGGGCTGGATGCTGCCGGGGTTGGGTTCACCGGGCAGGACGCCGGCGGGCTGGATGCTGCCGATTTTGACGTTGCCGAGACTGTTGTTGTCACCTGTGACGTTGTTGGTGCTGTTGTTGGTGATGTTGATGGTGTTGCCACCGCCGCCACCGCCACCGCTGCCGGTACCGCCGCGGTTGACGTGGGTGTGGCCGTTCCAGGGGCAGTGCCAGTGGCACCACTTCTGGTCGGCGGGTACGGTCGCGACCTTGGTCGTGGCGTGGACGTGGGCCGCTGCCGGGGCGGCGATTGCCTCCGTGGGCAGCAGTGCGCCTCCCACGGCCAGGGTGGTTGAGGCGGCAAATACCGCGAGTCGCCATGTCTTTGAGCTGATGGTCATGGGAATTCTCCTTCGGTGAGTGACGGGGAAGCGCTCATGGCCGATCACCGCGAGCTTTGGTCGCTTGGTGAAGGTGGGTCAGAAAACGTCGGTAGCAGGCCGGGCAGCGGCGCTCCGCGGGATGCCAGCCGTGCTGAATGCAGAATTCCGGATCGCTGGCTTCCACGGCGTAGGGGCAGCCGTCGTCGGCGAGCCCTTGGAGAAAGTCGTCGATTGAGCTGTTTCATGCTGGATCCCTGGTGTTGTCCGGGGTGGCTCGGGGCGTGATCGACTCGGTTGTTCAGCGGCTCTTTCCGGGAGTTCCCGGGGGTCTGGAAGCCCTCGACCCGATCAGCGTGCGCCGGTGGCCACGGGGAACACATCGGGTGCACACCCCAAGTTCGGCACGCTGCCCCCACGTTCCGTAGGGCGGCTCTGATCTTTTGCGCTGATCAGGCACCGATGGGACCATGGAGGGTGATGGCCCTGCTGGAGCGAGAGACCGTGCTCCAGGACCTCGCCGGCCACCTGACGGCAGCAACGAGCGGTCCTGGAGGGATGGCCCTCGTGCGCGGCGAGGCGGGCATCGGAAAGACCACCGTCGTCGAGCATCTGGTCAAGCTGGCCGGTCCCCAGGTCCGGGTCCTGGTCGGTGCCTGTGACCCGCTGGCGACCCCACGCCTTCTGGGTCCGCTCATGGACCTGGCCCCCGGTCTCGGTGAGACGGTGGGCACCGCGTTGAGAGAGGCGGTGGCCGGCGTCGGTCGCCCCGGTGAGGTTTTCGAGTGCCTGCTGGCCGATCTGGGCGGCTGCCCCAGCCTGTTGGTCTTCGAGGACGTTCACTGGGCGGATGAGGCCACCACGGACCTGCTGCGCTACCTGGCCCGGCGCCTGCCGACCGTGCCCGCGCTGGTGGTGGCCACGTACCGCGACGACGAGATCGGCCGCACCCATCCCCTGACAGCCTTGCTGGGCAGCCTGGCCGGATACCGGTGGGTGTCCCGCCACACGCTGAAGCCGCTCAGCCGCCAAGCTGTGACCCTCCTGGCCGCTGGACACGCCGTCGATGCCGAGGAGCTGTACCAGATTTCCGTCGGCAACCCGTTCCTGGTCACCGAGATCCTGGCTACGCCCGCCGGGCAAATCCCCGTCACCGTGCACGAGGCCGTCGCCGGCCGACTGGCCCGCCTCTCGGGCCCAGCGCGCGGCCTCACCGATGTACTGGCCGTCCTGGGACACCGGGCCTCACTGCCGCTCGTGGCCGGCATGCTGCCGGACGCCGAGGGCGGTGCTCTGGAGGAAGCCGTGGCCGGCGGCATCCTGCGCACCGACGGACTGACGATCGAGTTCCGTCACGAGCTGACCCGGCTGGCGGTGCTGGAGGCCCTCCCGGCCGCTCGTCGCCTGCAAGTGCACCGGCAGGTGCTCGCGGCGATGCGCTCCGGTTCCGTTGCCTCCACCGATCTGGCACTGCTGGCGGATCACGCGGAGGCAGCCGGCGATGAGACCTCCGTACTGGAGTACGCACCGGCAGCGGCGGCCCGTGCCGTCGCACTGGGCGCGCACCGGGAGGCAGCCGCTCAGTTCTCCCGGGCGCTGCGGTACGCCGACGGCTTGCCGCCCGGCCGGCAGGCCGCCCTGTGGGAAGGCCACGCACTGGCCTGCTTCCTCGCCCGCCGGCTCGAAGAGGCGATCGCTTCCCGCCGGACGGCGGTCGAGATGCGTCGCGCGCTGGGTGACCGACAGCACGAGGGTGAGGACCTTCGCTGGCTGTCCACCATGCTGTGGCCGGACGGGCACTGCAGCGAGGCCGTGGACACCGGGCTGGAGGCCGTCCGCATCCTTCAGGAGCTGGGCCCGAGCGCAGAGTTGGCCCGGGCATATCTGAACCTGTCCATGCTGTCCGTCTACGACCACAAAGGGGCGGCCACGACCGCCGCCTACGCCGGCAAGGCGATGGACATGGGCGGGGAACTCAGTGATCCGGGGTTGGCCATCCAGGCACGCTTCCACCCCGCGGCGGCCCGGATGCTCTGCGAAGGCAGGGGCCGGGAGGAGTGCGAACGAGCGGTGGCCGACGCGATGGCGCAAGATCTGCAGCTGGACGCAGGCCTCCTGGCGATGGTCATGTGCTGGTACCTCCTACTGCAGCGCGACAACGCCCGAGCCGCGGCCGCCCTACAGCGGTCGGAGGCCTACTGCCTCGAACATGAGCTGTTGACCTTCCTCCACTGCACCAAGTCCTTCAACAGTTGGAGGCTGCTGAACGAGGGCTCATGGAACCAGGCCACCGATGCCACAGACGAGGTGCTCTCCCATTCCCTCTCGCCGCCGATCGACCGGGCCATCGCCTATTCCGTGCTCGGTCTGGTCAGGGCCCGTCGCGGCGACCCCCAGGTATGGCCGCCGCTGGAGCGGGCGGCGAGCCTGGTCGACGCCGCCTGCCTGCGCGATACAGGAATCGGATGGGAAGCCCGGGTCGAGGCGGCCTGGCTGGCCGGAGACGACGAGCGCGTGCGGACCGAGGCACAACACGGTCTGGACGCCCTGACGGAGCACACCTGTCCCTGGCTGTCCGGGGCCCTGGCCTGCTGGATCCGACGCGCCGGAGGCACACCCCCACCCGTCCCGGCGGCTGAACCTTTCGCGCTTGAACTGGCCGGAGACGCAACCGCTGCCGCAGGGCGGTGGGAGGGACTCGGCTGCCCCTACGACGCCGCCATGGCCCGGCTCTGGGCAGGCGCGACCGAACTGCGTCAGGCCTTGGCCGACTTCGAGAGACTCGGCGCCCGGCCCGCCGTGGCCCGTGCCCGCGCCGTGATGCGCGACCGCGGTGTGCGCCCCGTACGCTCCGGCCCACGAGCGGCCACCCGGGCCAACCCGTACGGACTGACCAACCGGGAAATGGACGTCTTCAAACTCCTGGGGGACGGCCTGTCGGACGCGGACATCGCCGCGCGGCTCTGCATCACGCCCAAGACCGCCGGACATCACGTAGGCGCGGTACTGGCCAAACTCGGCGTCCACACCCGTTACGAAGCCGCCTGCCACGTCAACCGTCCCGAGCAACGGTAGGGACGCTGACGGTCGCCGGCCGGACCTGCCCGGACGGCGACGTTCGCTGCTGGTTCCCTTGCTTGACCTGCCCGGGCGGTGGACAGAGGATCAAGGGTCATGACACAGGGACAGGGCAGCACGGTTGACGGGGTGCTGCGACGCAGCGCCCGACGCACCCCCGCACGGGTCGCGGTGGAGTTCGGCGAGCGCCGCTGGACGTACGCGGAACTCGACGACGCCGTCTCGCGCGCCGCGAGCGTGCTGCTCGGCCAGGGCCTCGGCCGCGGTGACCGGGTCGCGACCTACGGGCACAACTCCGACGCCTACCTGGTCGCCTTCCTCGCCTGCGCCCGCGCGGGCCTGGTGCACGTCCCGGTGAACCAGAACCTGACCGGCGACGACCTCGCGTACGTCGTCCGGCAGTCGGGCAGCTCGCTGGTGCTGGCCGACCCCGACCTGACCGCACGACTCCCGGGAGGCGTGCGCGTGTTGCCGCTCCGGGACGCCGACGACTCGCTGCTCACCCGGCTCGGTGAGACGGCACCGTACGACGGGCCCGAGCCGCGCACCGAGGACCTCGTGCAGTTGCTGTACACCTCGGGGACCACGGCGCTGCCCAAGGGCGCGATGATGAGCCACCGGGCGCTGGTGCACGAGTACCTGAGCGCGATCGCCGCCCTCGACCTGAGCGCCGGGGACCGGCCCGCGCACGCGCTGCCGCTCTACCACTCCGCCCAGATGCACGTCTTCCTGCTGCCCTACCTGGCGGTCGGCGCCACGAACATCATCCTGTCCGCCCCGGACGGCGACACGCTGTTCGACCTGGTCGAAGCCGGACGGGTGGACAGCCTGTTCGCGCCGCCCACCGTGTGGATCGGCCTGTCCAACCGGCCCGACTTCGCCACCCGCGACCTGAGCGGACTGCGCAAGGCCTACTACGGGGCGTCGATCATGCCGGTGCCGGTGCTCGAACGGCTGCGGGAACGGCTGCCGGAACTCGCCCTGTTCAACTGCTTCGGACAGAGCGAGATCGGACCGCTGGCCACCGTGCTCGCCCCCGAGGAGCACAAGGGACGGCTGGACTCCTGTGGCCGGACCGTGCTGTTCGTGGAGGCACGTGTCGTCGACGAGGACGGCCAGGACGTACCCGACGGGACGCCCGGTGAAATCGTCTACCGTTCACCCCAGTTGTGCGACGGTTACTGGGAGAAGCCCGAGGAGACCGAAGCGGCGTTCCGGGACGGCTGGTTCCACTCCGGCGACCTCGCGGTGCGCGATTCCGACGGCTACCTCACGATCGTCGACCGGGTCAAGGACGTCATCAACTCCGGGGGCGTCCTGGTCGCTTCACGACAGGTGGAGGACGCCCTCTACACCCATGAGGCGGTCGCCGAGGCCGCCGTGATCGGCCTGCCCGACGAACGGTGGGTCGAGGCGGTCACGGCGGTGGTCGTGCCGCGCGGCGACGTCGACGAGGCCGCTCTGATCGCCCACGTGAAGGAGAGGCTGCCCGCCTTCAAGGCACCGAAGCGGGTCCTGTTCGTGGCCTCGCTGCCCCGCAACGCCAGCGGGAAGATCCTCAAACGGGAGCTGCGGGAGCGGTTCGGGCCCGGCGCCTGAGGCCCCGGGCCCACCGTCCCGGCGCGCTCAGGGCTGCGGGCCGAACGCCTTCAGGAAGCGGTCCCGGAACTGGTCCATCGCCCACTCCGGGGCGTTGTCCGCGGGCTTCAGCCCGTCCGTCCAGCCCCAGCCGGACACGCGCTTGAGGACCTTCGGGTCGCGGGCGACGATGGTGACGGGCACGTCCTTGTTGGCGGTGCCGCCGGTGACCGTGGGAACCGGCTGGTGGTCGCCGAGGAACACCAGGACGGTGTTGTCGTCGCCGTAGCGCTGCATCCACTGGGTCAGGCTGTCCAGGGAGTACTGGATCGCCTTGCGGTACTCGGTCCGCACCCGCTGCGCGCTCTTCCAGACCTCCGTGGGGTTGGTGCCCTCCTTCTTGATCTTGTAGAAGATCCTGCCGTCGCCGAGGTCCTTCCAGTCGATGATGTGCGCGATGGGCGACCAGGGATTGTGGCTGGACGCCAGGATGATCTCCGCCATGATCGGGTCGCGGTTCTTCTTCCCGTGCTCCAGCTTCTGGAAGGCCTCCAGGCTGAACTGGTCCGGTACCGGGGTCCAGCTGAAGTACGGGCCCTCGTAACCGAGGTGCGTGGAGTCGTAGATGTGGTCGAGGCCGAAGTACTTGCCCTCGGGCCAGGCCTTGCGCACGCCCGGCACGATACCGACCGTGCGCCAGGCACCGGTCTTCTGGAAGTACTTGGTGAGGGTCGCGTGGTCACCGGTGGTCAGGGTCCGGTACCGCTGCTGGTTCTTGATCCACAGGCCGGACAGGAAGGTCGAGTGGGCGAGCCAGCTGCCGGCGCCCGTGACGGGCGACCTCAGCCAGCCGCTCTGCGCCGCGAACCCGGCCGACCTGAGCCGGGCGTTCCCCTCCGTGAGGGTCGCGTCGATCTGCGGTGCCATCGCCGGGTCGTCGATCGCCACCCGGCCGTAGCTCTCGATGAAGGTGAACAGCACGTCCTTGCCGCGCAGTCCGGTCAGCAGCTGGTCGGACGGGGTCTTGGCGTAGGCGTCGACGGCGAGCTGCTTCCTGAACACGTCGGCGTCCCCCAGCCCTTCGCGGACGTACTGCACGCGGTTGGCGAGGAACTGGCTGTAGCCCCTGGTGGCGAAGGGGACGCCGGCGAACTGCACGCCCAGCGTGAAGCAGGTGATCCATACGACGCCGAGGACCAGTGTGGTGCGTACCGCCACCGCCCGGTGCCGGGCCATCATGTTCGACAGCCGCACCATCGTCAGCGCGCTCAGCACCAGCACGGCGATGAGCAGGACGATCGCGCCGATCACCGCGAGTACCTCACCCGCGTGACCGAACGAGTCCTTCACCCAGTCCGCCGCGTCGGTCAGCAGGACCCAGTCGAAGACCAGGTCGAAGGGGCGGGCCAGGGTCTGGTAGAAGCCCATGTCCAGGCACTTCAGCACGGTCGACAGGCCGACGAGCGACCCGGCGGCGACGGCCGCGACACGCCGGGCCCTGGCCGGCAGGGCGAGCAGGAGGATCGCGAGGAAGAGGACCTCGACGGGAAGGCGGAAGAAGCCCTGGAGCGTCAACCGGTCGAGCCGGTCGGGCACGAGGATCGCCACGAGCACGAACACCCCGGCCAGCACGTGCGTACCGACCCGCACCCAGGCCGCGGCACGCGGCGGAAGCGGACGCCGCCGGAACCGGCCGGGGCGGGAGGAGACGGTGGTGGCGACGGCGGGTTCGGCTTCGGCTTCGGCCGAGGGCGAGGGCATCGGAGAGGCCGAGGCGGATGCCGACGTGGAGGAAGGGGCGGCGTGCGGCTCGTCGGCGTCGGTGGTCGCGGGCGCAGCGGGGGAGCCGGGCGAACCGGCGGAGCCGGAGGAGGGGCTGTCGTCGGCCGGGACGGGGCGGGAGCCGGTGGGCGCCTCGTCCGCCTCGGCATGCTCGCGCGCGCCGGACGCCTGGCCCTCGGCGACCGGCCGGCGGTGTTCGTCCTGGCCGGTACCCTGGCTGTCGGCCGTCGACCCGCTGCGCTCCGCCTCACCGGACGCCTCGATCGCCGCTACGAACGCTGACGGAGCCTCAGCTGCTTCCGCCGCGGCCTCCGCCCGTACGGCTTCCGGCTCGATCCCTGCCTGCAGCCCGGCCCCGATCTCGGCCCTGGCCCCGGTCCCCACCTCGGCCTTGGCCCCGGTCTCAACCTCGGCCCCGGTCCCCGCCTCGGCCCCAGCTCCGGCCCCGGTCCCGGTCCCCGCCCCGGCGCCAACCCCAGCCTCGGCCCTGGCCCCGGTCTGGGCGTCGACCCCGGCCTCGGCCGCGGCCCTGGCTCCGGCGCCGGGCTCGGTCTCGGCCCTGGCCTCGGTCCCCACCTCGGCCCCGGCCCCGGTCCCCGCCTCGGCCCCAGCTCCGGCCCCGGTCCCAGTCCCCGCCCCGGCGCCAACCCCAGCCCCAGCCCCAGCCTCGGCCGCGGCCCTGGCTCCGGCGCCGGGCTCGGTCTCGGACCTGGCCCCGGTCCCCACCTCGGCCTTGGCCCCGGTCTCAACCTCGGCCCCGGTCTCAACCTCGGCCCCAGCTCCGGCCCCAGCTCCGGCCCCGGTCCCGGTCCCCGCCTCGGCGCCAGCCCCAGCCCCAACCCCAGGCCCAGCCTCGGCCTCGGCTCGTTTCCGTTCCGGTGTCTCGGGGTGGGCCTCTGTGTTCCGCTCTGTCTCGGGCTCGGCCCCTTCCGGGGTGCCCGTGGGGTGTCCGTCCGGGACGGCGTTCGGCGCGGGGTCGTCCGTCGGCGCCGGTGGTGCCGCCTCCGCCCGGTCCGGGACCGGCGCGTCCGCGTCCGTGTCCAGTTGGTGGCGAGGGGGCGTGAGGTGCGACACCCGTAGGTCCTTCCGTGTGAAGCCCGGTGCTGGCGCGACGGCCCGGACCCGCAGGTCACGACCGCCAATCTCGCGTACGGCCGCACGTAACCCCGCGTTCAACCAACCGGGTCAACCGCGCGCAAAGAGTACGCCCGGCTCCCGCCGCGTCGCCCCGCGGGTGCCGCTACCGGTCCGCCGCGATCGCCACCTCCCTCGCCCACCGGTAGTCGGCCTTCCCGCTCGGCGAGCGCTGCACCGACTCCGTGATCACCAGCTGGCGCGGGATCTTGTACCCGGCGAGATGGGTGCGGCAGTGCGACTGGATCTCCTCCAGCGACGGACGCGGCGCCCCCTCGCGCAACTGCACCACCGCCGCCACATGACTGCCCCACTTCGCGTCCGGCACGCCGGCCACCAGCACGTCGTACACGTCGGGATGTGACTTCAGCGCCTGCTCGACCTCCTCCGGGTACACCTTCTCGCCCCCGGTGTTGATGCACTGCGAGCCCCGGCCGAGGACGGTGACCACCCCGTCCTCGTCGACGGTCCCCATGTCGCCCAGCAGCACCCAGCGGAGGCCGTCCTTCTCGAAGAAGGTCTCGGCGGTCTTCCGCGGGTCGTTGTAGTAACCGAGCGGCACATGGCCACTCTGGGCGACCCGGCCGATCTCACCGACCGCGACCGGCTCATGGGTCGCCGGGTCGACGACCTGCGTACGGGAGTTGACGCGGACCCGGAACCGGCTGCCTGCCCCCGAGTCGTCGGTCGCCGTGCCGTTGAACCCGGACTCGGAGGACCCGAAGTTGTTCAACAGCATGGCGTTCGGCACGAGTTCGCTGAACTGGCGGCGCACGGTCTCGGAGAGGATCGCGCCCGAGGAGGAGACGCTGAACAGCGCGGAGCAGTCCGTGCCCTTCATCGGCCCGGCGAGGGCGTCGATCAGCGGCCGCAGCATCGCGTCGCCGACCAGGGACACGCTGGTCACCTTCTCCTTCTCGATCGTCCTCAGCACCTCCTCGGCCACGAACTTGCGGTGGATCACCACGCGCTGCCCGAAGTTGAAGCCGATGAACGAGGTCAGGGTGGACGTGCCGTGCATCAGCGGCGGTGTGGGGAAGAAGGTGATCCCGGTGCCGCCCGCCGCGACCCGCTCGGCCAGCTCCTCCGGTCGCCGCACCGGCTCACCGGTCGGCGCGCCACCGCCGAGTCCGGCGAAGAACAGGTCCTCCTGACGCCACATCACGCCCTTGGGCATGCCGGTGGTGCCGCCGGTGTAGATGATGAACTGGTCGTCCGCCGAACGCGCCGGGAACCCGCGTCCGGGCGACCCCGCGGCCTCGGCCTCGGTGAACGCGACCGCCTTGAGCTCCGACGCCGCCTCGCCCACCCGCACCAGGTGCCGCAGCCTCGGCGCCCGGGGCAGCGCCGCAGCCACCCGGTCCTCGAACTCCGCGTCGAAGACCAGCGCCACCAGGTCGGCGTCCCGGTAGAGGTAGACCAACTCCTCCTCGACGTAGCGGTAGTTCACGTTGACGGGTACGACCCGTGCCTTGAGGCAGCCGAGCACGGTCTGGAGGTACTCCACCCCGTTGTAGAGGTGCAGCCCGAGGTGCTCGCCCGGGCGGATCCCGCTGTCGATCAGATGGTGGCCGATGCGGTTGGCGGCGGCGTCCAGCTCCGCGTAGGTGAGCCGGCGTTCGGCGCCCGTGCCCGGATGGTCGATGTACACGAGTGCCTCGCGGTCCGCGGCCACGTCGACGACCGACTCGAACAGATCGGCAAGGTTGTACTCCACCGCTCCTCCTGACCCCGGCAACCGTGACGAAGAAAGGCGCACCTGTCGGTTCGCCGGTCATCAGAGCAAAGGGCGCGGCAAGTGGGAAGGGTTCGCGCGAAGAAATCTGACTGACTGTCAGAAAACCCTTGAACTGCCCCCCTCGCTACTGCAACCTGTTCTCGTTCTGGCAGAGGGGAGAGGTCCATGGGTGGTACGGAACACCTCACCGTGCGGCGCGAGGGCGCCACGCTGGTGCTCACGCTCAACAGGCCCGAGGCGAAGAACGCCCTGTCGATCTCCATGCTCGTCGGCCTGTACGACGGCTGGATCGAGGCGGACGAGGACGACGAGGTCCGCTCCGTCGTGCTCACCGGGGCCGGGGGCGCCTTCTGCGCCGGGATGGACCTCAAGGCGCTGGCCGGGCAGGGCATGGCGGGGGAGCACCTCCGCGACCGGCTGAAGGCCGACCCGGATCTGCACTGGAAGGCGATGCTGCGCCATCATCGCCCGCGCAAACCGGTGATCGCCGCGGTCGAGGGGTACTGCGTCGCGGGCGGCACCGAGATCCTCCAGGGCACCGACATCCGGGTCGCGGGCGAGTCCGCGACCTTCGGACTGTTCGAGGTCCGGCGGGGGCTCTTCCCGATCGGCGGCTCCACCGTCCGGCTGCAGCGCCAGATCCCGCGTACCCACGCGCTGGAGATGCTGCTGACCGGGCGGCGGTACACGGCGCGGGAGGCCGCCGACATCGGGCTCGTCGGCCATGTCGTTCCCGACGGCGGTGCGCTCGACAAGGCGCTGGAGATCGCCGAACAGGTCAACGCGTGCGGGCCGCTGGCGGTGGAGGCGGTCAAGGCGTCCGTGTACGAGACGGCGGAGATGACGGAGGCCGACGGGCTGGCGGCGGAACTCGAACGCGGGTGGCCGATCTTCGACACCGCCGACGCGAAGGAAGGGGCGCGTGCCTTCGCGGAGAAACGGGCGCCCGACTACAAGCGTGCGTAGCGCTGCGCCGGGCCAGGCCGGTTCCGAACCTGCGGGCCGTGCGTGGCTGGTCGCGCAGTTCCCCACGCCCCCTTCGGGGCGCTGTACGTAGACCCGGCCAAAAGGAGCCCCCCCATGCCCGAAGTGCTCAAAGCCCCCCTCGTCGTCGAGTTCCCGTTCACCCGTTCCCTCGGTCCCGTGCAGAGCGCCTTCCTCACCGGGCTGCGCGAGCGCGTCGTCCTCGGGGTGAGGACCGGCGACGGACGCACACTCGTCCCCCCGGTCGAGTACGACCCCGTCACCGCCGAGGAGATCCGCGACCTCGTCCCCGTGGGCGCCACCGGCACCGTCACCACGTGGGCCTGGAACCACGAGCCCCGTCGCGGGCAGCCGCTCGGCACGCCCTTCGCCTGGGTGCTGGTCCGGCTCGACGGGGCCGACACCGCCCTGCTGCACGCCCTCGACGTGCCGGGACCCGACGCCGTGCACACGGGCATGCGGGTCCGGATCCGCTGGGCCGAGGAGCGCACCGGCGCCATCACCGACATCGCCTGCTTCGAGCCGTACGACAGCGAGGACCGCACCGTCACCGTGCACGCGGGGGAGTTCGAGGAACCGGTCACCGGCATCGTCGCGCACGCCCGCCTCGACTACACCTACTCGCCCGGCCGCGCCCAGACCGCCTACATCAACGCCCTCTCGTCGCAGCGGACCGTGGGGGAGCGCTGCCCCTCCTGCCGGAAGGTGTACGTCCCGCCGAGGGGTGCGTGTCCCACCTGCGGCCTCGCCACGTCGGAACAGGTCGAGGTGGGCCCCCGGGGCACGGTCACCACCTTCTGCATCGTCAACATCAAGGCGAAGAACCTCGACATCGAGGTGCCGTACGTCTACGCGCACATCGCCCTGGACGGTGCCGGCCTCGCCCTGCACGGCCGGATCGGCGGCATCCCCTACGGCCAGGTGCGGATGGGCCTGAGGGTCGAGCCGGTGTGGACCGAGGGCGCCCGCTACCCCGACCACTACCGGCCCACCGGCGAACCCGACGCGGACTACGACACGTACAAGGAGCTGCTGTGACGCGTGACATAGCGCTGGTCGCCTTCGCGCAGACCGATCACCGGCGCACCAGTGAGGAGCTCTCCGAGGTGGAGATGCTCATGCCGGTGCTGCACGACGTCCTCGCCCAGACCGGCCTGCGGACCGCCGACATCGGCTTCACCTGCTCCGGCTCCAGCGACTACCTGGCCGGCCGCGCCTTCTCCTTCACCCTGGCCCTGGACGGGGTGGGGGCCTGGCCGCCGATCTCCGAGTCGCACGTCGAGATGGACGGCGCCTGGGCCCTGTACGAGGCCTGGACCAAGCTGCTCACCGGAGACGCGGACACCGCCCTCGTCTACTCCTACGGCAAGTCCTCGCCCGGCTCGGTCCGGGACGTGCTCACCCGGCAGCTCGACCCCTACTACGTGGCGCCCCTGTGGCCGGACTCCGTCGCCCTCGCCGCGCTCCAGGCACAGGCGCTCATCGACACGGGAGAGACCGACGAGCCCGCGCTGGCCGCCGTCGGCGCCCGCAGCAGAGCGGACGCCGCCGCCAACCCCCATGCGCAGCTGCGGGGGCCGGTGCCCCAGGGGGACTACCTCGTACGTCCCCTGCGCACCGGTGACTGCCCGCCCATCGGGGACGGTGCCGCCGCCGTGATCCTGGCGGCGGGGGACCGGGCCCGGGAGCTGTGCGCCCGGCCCGCCTGGATCCGGGGCATCGACCACCGCATCGAGGCGCACGGCCTCGGCGTGCGCGACCTGACCGACTCGCCGTCCGCGCGGCTCGCCGCCGAGAAGGCCGGCGCCTTCGAACGACCCGTGGACACCGCCGAGTTGCACGCGCCGTTCAGCTCCCAGGAGGTCGTGCTGCGCAAGGCACTGCGGCTCGGCGACGACGTGTCGGTCAACCCGTCCGGCGGGGCGCTGGCCGCCAACCCGATCATGGCGGCCGGGCTGATCCGCATCGGCGAGGCCGCCGCCCGCATCCACCGGGGCGAGTCCGACCGCGCCCTCGCCCACGCCACCTCCGGGCCCTGCCTGCAGCAGAACCTGGT
This sequence comes from Streptomyces sp. NPDC021562, assembly GCF_040640875.1. Taxonomy (NCBI): domain Bacteria; kingdom Bacillati; phylum Actinomycetota; class Actinomycetes; order Kitasatosporales; family Streptomycetaceae; genus Streptomyces; species Streptomyces sp. NPDC021562. The sequence goes on along the minus strand of NZ_JBFACN010000036.1, from coordinate 21,355 downwards.
CGCCGTACTCGAAGGGGACCCGGTCGGGAACCCCGCCTCGGAAGGGGATCCGCGATGAGCAAGGAACCCGTGGCCGTCGTCGGGATCGGCCAGACCAAGCACGTCGCGGCGCGCCGGGACGTCTCGATCGCGGGACTCGTCCGCGAGGCCGCGCTGCGCGCCCTGGCGGACGCCGAGCTGACGTGGGCCGACATCGACGCCGTCGTCATCGGCAAGGCCCCCGACTTCTTCGAGGGCGTGATGATGCCGGAGCTGTACCTGGCGGACGCGCTGGGAGCGGTGGGCAAACCCATGCTGCGGGTCCACACGGCGGGGTCGGTGGGCGGTTCCACCGCGCTGGTCGCGGCCAACCTCGTCGCCGCCCGCGTCCACGCCACCGTGCTGACCCTCGCCTTCGAGAAGCAGTCCGAGTCCAACGCCATGTGGGGGCTCTCCCTGCCCATCCCCTTCCAGCAGCCGCTGCTGGCCGGAGCGGGCGGCTTCTTCGCGCCGCACGTCCGGGCCTACATGCGGCGCAGCGGCGCCCCCGACACCGTCGGCTCGCTGGTCGCCTACAAGGACCGCCGCAACGCGCTCAAGAACCCCTACGCCCACCTCCACGAGCACGACATCACCCTGGAGAAGGTCCAGGCGTCCCCCATGCTCTGGGACCCCATCCGCTACTCGGAGACCTGCCCGTCCTCCGACGGCGCCTGCGCCATGGTCCTCACCGACCGCGCCGGTGCCGCGCGCTCCCCGAAACCGCCGGCCTGGATGCTGGGCGGTGCCATGCGCAGCGAGCCCACCCTGTTCGCCGGCAAGGACGCGGTGTCACCGCAGGCCGGGAAGGACTGCGCGGCGGACGTCTACCGGCAGGCCCAGATCGCCGACCCGCGCCGGGACATCGACGCCGTCGAGATGTACGTGCCGTTCTCCTGGTACGAACCCATGTGGCTGGAGAACCTGGGCTTCGCCGACGAGGGGGAAGGCTGGAAACTCACCGAATCGGGGGTCACCGAACTCGACGGTGACCTCCCCGTCAACATGTCGGGCGGGGTGCTCTCCACCAATCCGATCGGCGCCTCCGGCATGATCCGGTTCGCCGAGGCGGCCCTCCAGGTTCGCGGCCAGGCCGGAGAACACCAGGTGGACGGCGCGCGGAAGGTGCTCGGGCACGCCTACGGCGGCGGTTCGCAGTTCTTCGCGATGTGGCTGGTGGGCGCGGAGGCCCCGGACTCCTGAAAGGAGCCGTCGACGTGGCCTGTTGAGCGCCGGAACCGAAAGCTAGGCTGGCCCGCGGACGACGAATTCGGGAGGAGCACGGACGTGGCCGAGAGCACCATCCAGCAGCAGCCGGCACGGGGCTGGGACAAGCCGGAGCTGGACCTCAGCGGGGCCGATTGGCAGTCCAGCAGCCGTGGCCGGGGGGATGTCCAGATCGCCTTTGTCGAGGGATTCATCGCGATGCGCAACAGCGGCCGCCCGGAGAGCCCCTCCCTGATCTTCACCCCCGCCGAATGGGGGGCCTTCGTGTCGGGCGCCCGGGAGGGCGAGTTCGACCTCACCTGAGCCGAGGATTTCCGGACACGTGACCGGCAGGGCCGTCCCGGGGCCGCCGCCTGCGACAGGCTGGCCCCGGACGGGAAGGTCGCATTCCGGAGGTGAGGGACGATGAGCACTGCGCCGGTCATCGCCGCGGTGGACGGTTCGGACGACAGCCTGCGCGCCCTGGACTGGGCGGTGACCGCGGCCCGGCAGCGGGACGCGCCGCTGCGCGTGGTGCACGTCCGTCAGTACGCCGCCTGGGGCCAGCCCGACGTCCTGGTCGCCGCAGAGCCCGACGCGGCCGGCGACCCGGTGCTGGACGAGGTCCGCGAGCGGCTGCGGGCCGTCGCCGGGCCACTCACCGTCGAATACGTCGCCCTGGAGGGCGCCCCCGCCGCGCTGTTGCCCGAACTGGGCGCCGACGCCCGGCTGCTGGTGCTCGGCTCCCGGGGCCGCGGCGGCTTCACCGGCCTGCTGCTGGGCTCCAACGGCATGGCCGCCGCCCGCGACGCCGGGTGCCCGGTGGTCGTCGTACCGCGGCCCGGCCGGCAGGTGCACGAGGAGCTGCGGACCGAGCCCGGACCCCGGGTCGTGGTCGGCCTCGACGTGGACAGCCCCGACCGGGCGACCCTCGCCCTGGCCTTCGCAGAGGCCGCCTGGCGCGGCGCCCGGCTGCAGGTGATCGCCGGCTATCCGTGGCCGGTGCAGTCCTGGATCGCGGTCGGCGGCCTGGTCCCGCCGGCCGTCGACCAGGGCGAGATCGAACGGGAGACCCGCACCCTCGCCGAGGGCTTCCTCGCCCCGCTCCTCAAGAACCACCCGAACGTGGGAACCCAGATCCTGGCGCTGCCCGGCGACGCGGCCGGTCTGCTGGTCGCCGCCTCGAAGGACGCCGAGCTGGTCGTCGTCGGCCGCCACCGGCGGCGCCCGCTCGCTCCGGCCCGCATGCTGGGCTCGGTCACCCACGCCGTGCTGCTGCACGCCGCCTGCCCGGTCGCCGTGGTCCCCCCGTCGCCACCCGAGCCGTGATGTCAAGGCCCCTGAGCCAGTTACCGTCAGTAGGGGGCGGATCACCGCCTTCGGGCGTACGCTGAGCTGCCTGCAAGCCACGGTGCGCGCCGGCTCCCCGCGCCCGCGTCCCACCGTGGCGGGGGGTGGTCATGGGACAGCGGGTCCTGCGGAACCGACGGACGCTCTACGAGCGTGAGGGCGAACTCGCCGCCGTCGACGAGGCGTTGGCCGAACTGACCGGGCTCGGTGGACAGCCCGGGCCCACCGGGCCGAGCCCCGGAGGGGGGCCACCGGCCGACCGTCCGCGCGGGGCGCTCCTCGCCTTCGCGGGCCGCGCCGGCATCGGCAAGACCACCCTGCTCGCCGAGGTCCGCCGGCGGGCCGCCGCCCAGGGCTGCACCGTGCTCTCCGCCCGCGGCGGCGACCAGGAACAGCGCGTCGCCTTCCACGTCGCCCGCCAGCTCCTGCAACCCCGCCTCGCCGGTGCGCCCGAGGCGGAACTGCGTGCCTCCCTCGGCAGCTGGTACGACATCGTCGGCCCCGCCCTCGGCCTGTGCGCCCCCACCGAGGGCGCCCCGCCCGACCAGCAGGGCCTGCGCGACGGGCTGGACTGGGTGCTCACCCACCTGGCCGTGCGCCAGGCCCCGATGGTCCTCGTCCTCGACGACGCGCACTGGGCCGACCCCGAGTCCCTGGGCTGGCTCGCCGCGTTCGCGCCCCGCGCCGAACAGCTCCCGCTGCTCGTCGTCGTCGCCTACCGGCCCGACGAACTCCCGGACCACGCCGACGCGTTCCGGGGCCTGCCCGGCCGGGCAGGCGGCCGACCGCACGGCCTGGAGCCGCTCAGCGCCGACGCGGTGGCCGGTCTGGTGCGCGAGAGCCTCGGCGACCACGCCGACGACGCCTTCTGCCACGAGTGCTGGGCCGTCACCTCCGGCAACCCCTTCGAGACCGTCGAACTGACCGCCAAGGTCCACGACCGGGGCCTGGACCCCACCGAAGCCGGCGCACCCCTGCTGCGCGACCTCGCCGCCGCCGTGAAGGGCAGCGGCCTGATCGCCCGCATCGAGCGCCTCGGCCCCTCGGCCGTCCGGTTCGCCTGGGCCTGCGCCGTCCTCGGCACCGAGATCCACCCCGCGCTGGCCGCCGCCGTCGCCGGGCTCGGCCACGAGGAGGCCGCCGACGCCGCCGACGCCCTGCGCGGCGCCCGCGTCCTCACCGGCGCCGAGACCCTGGAGTTCGTCCACCCGCTGATCGCCACCGCCGTCTACCGGGCCATCCCACCCGCCACCCGCGTCGCCCTGCACGGTCAGGCCGCCTGGTGCGTGACCGACGACGGCCAGGGCGCCGCCGCCGCCGCCCGGCACCTCCTGGAGACCCACCCCGAGGGCGACGCCTGGGTCGTGCGGCAACTGCGCGCCGCCGCCGGCGAGACCCTCCGGGCGGGCGCCCCCGACGCGGCCCGCCGCTACCTCGCCCGCGCCCTGCGCGAACCCCCGCCGGCCTCGGAGCGCGCCGCCGTCCTGCACGAACTGGGCAGCGCCTCCCTGCTCACCGAACCGGCCACCACCGTCAACCACCTGCGCGCCGCCCTCCAGGAACCCATCGCCGAGCCCGCCCTGCGGCACCGCATCGTCTACCGCCTCTCCCAGGTCCTCGCCCACAGCGACCGCCTCGCCGAGGCGTCCGAGACCCTCGCCCACGAGATCCGGCTGACCGGTGACGCCCGGGTGCGGCTGCGGATGCTCTCCGAACAGTTCATGTGGGACGCCTTCCGCGCCGACGAACCCGACCACCCCTCCCGCTCCCGCCGCCTGGCCAGGCTCGCCGACCGCCTCCAGGGCCGCGACCTCACCGAGCGGTACATCATCGGCCTGCGCACCTGGGACGCCATCCAGCGCGGCGAACCCGCGGCCACCGCCCTGCACCACGCCGAACGCGCCCTCGCCGGGGGCCTCGGCTGGGCCGAGGCGGACCGCGGTTTCGAGGTGCCGGTGCTGGTCGCGCTCGCCTTCATGTACGCCGACCGGCCCGACCGCACCGAGGAACTCTTCGCCGCCGGGATCGCCGACTACGAACGCCAGGGCTGGCGCGGCGGGCACCTCTCCTTCGCCTACACGCTCCTCGGCTACCTCCGCTACCGGCGCGGCCGCCTCACCGAGGCGGAGGACCTGGCCCGCTCCGGACTGCGCCTCGCCGAACGCGTCGGACCCGGCACGCCCGCCCACTGGTACGCCCTCGGCACCCTCATCCAGACCCTCATCGCGCGGGGCCGCACCGAGGAGGCCACCCGGCTGGCCGAGGACCACTCCTTCCGGGAGCCTTTCCCGGCCGCCGTGGTCTTCCCCGACGCCCAGACGGTCCACGGCGAACTGCTGCTCGCCCGCGGACTCACCAAGGCCGCGGCGGCCGAGCTCAGCGCGGCCGGCCGCCGCCTCGAACCCCGCGGCATCCGCAACCCCGCGTGGTGCCCCTGGCTGCTCCACCTGGCCCGGGCCGAAGCCCGCGAGGCACCGGAACGCGCCCTCGCCACGGCGCGGGAGGCGGTGCGCCGGGCGCGCCAGTTCGGCGCGCCGTCGGCCGTCGGCCAGGCCCTGCGCACGGCGGCGGAGGTCTCGACGGGCCAGGCGCGCGTGCGGTACCTGGAGGAGGCGGTGGCCCACCTGGACGGGTCTCCGGCCGCCTACGAACTGGCCTGCGCGCTCGTGTCCCTGGGCACGGAACTGCACAGCGCCGACCACCTCCGCAGGGGCCTGGCGGCCGCCGAGCAGTGCGGGGCGGACGGCTTGGCGACCAGGGCGCGCGCCGAGCTGGCGGGAAAGGAGCCGGCGCCCCTGTAGCGGGCACCGACGGCGCCGCTCGCGGCCCCGACCCGCGACCGGCCCCCGGCTCCGGCCTCCTCCGCCTGCGCGGGCCCGTACCATGGAGCGCATGTCGTTCCTCCGTCGCCGCAGCGCCACTCCCGCCGGCCCCGACTTCGACGTACTGGCCATGGACCCGGGCGACTGGCCCGGCAACCTCGGCGCCGGGCTGCTGCCCGCCCCCGACGGCACCTGCCAGGGCGTCTTCCTGCGCTACGACCTCTTCGGCGGCCGCGGCCCCGCGATGATCATCGGCAACCTCCCCGAGGGCTCCCCGGCCCGCGAGGTGGCGGAGGGCGAGATCCCGTTCGAGGTCGGCCAGCTCCTCCTCGCCCTGGAGAACGACGAGGACGTGACCGTCGTGGGCACCGAGGACATGCCGGTGCTCCAGGGCGACAACCTGCTGATCGTGCGGCGGCTGAAGCTCTCCGAGAGCCGGATCTCCTGCGTCCAGTTCGACCGCAGCGACGGGGTCCTCGTGACCATCGCCGCCTGGGACCGTCCCATCACGGACGACCTGTACGCCCTGCTGAAGCCGCTCCCGGCGGAGCTTTTCCAGCAGGGCTGAGACCGGTCAGCCGCGCGGGTGCCGTCCGGTCCGCGGGGACGGCACCACGTCCACGTCGGCCGCCCGCACGAACTCGACCCGGTGGCCGTACTGGATCTCGTAGTACAGGTCCTTGCCCACCACGACCCGGTGCGAGCCGGTGGCGAAGGTGGTCGCGTAGAGGTACTCACCCGGCACCGCGTCCCCGACCACGTACGCCTGGCCCGCCGGGATCGTGTACGGCAAGGGGGAGATCGACTGGGCGGGCACCCCCGACGGGTAGGCCGACGCCTCCGGATAGGCACGGCCGTACACGGGGACGCTCTTCAGACCGGCCTTGGGAGTGACCACCAGACCCGCCGCGCTCACCGCCGTCGGATCCGTGGCGGAGTTCCTGAACCACGCCTTCTGCCCCAGGTACCAGATCGCCGTCCAGTCGCCCCAGGTGTCCGCCACGGCGTACTGCTGACCGGTGGAGACCCGGGAGGAGAGGTCGTTCACGTCGGTCGTGGGCGTGGTGCCCAGACCGACGTCCTTGATCAGCGCCGAGCTCTCGTCGTGGTCGGAGTACAGCCGTACCTCGCCGGAACCGTGTGCGGCGCACGGCTGGCCCTTGCCGACGCAGCCGGTGTACGCGGGCTGGTTCGTGGCGTAGTCCGGGAGGACCGTCACCAGACCGCCCGTCTTGCCGGCCGTGCGCTTGAAGGGGTGTTCGAGCAGCTCGAAGTAGTGGCGCCAGTCCCAGTACGGGCCCGGGTCGGTGTGCATCCCGGGGATCGAGGACGTGGTCGGGCCCGGTACGTTCTCGTGGCCGAGGATGTGCTGGCGGTCCAGCGGGATGCCGTACTTGTCGGTGAGGTACCTGACCAGCCGGGCCGAGGACCGGTACATCGCCTCCGTGTACCAGGCGTCCGGCGCGGCGAGGAAGCCCTCGTGCTCGATGCCGATCGACTTGGAGTTGATGTACCAGTTGCCGGCGTGCCAGGCCACGTCCTTGGCCTTGACGTGCTGGGCGATCAGACCGTCGGTCGAGCGGATCGTGTAGTTCCAGGACACGTAGGCGGGGTCCTGGACGAGCTTCACGGTCTCGTCCCAGGTGCCTTCGGTGTCATGGATGACGATGTACCTGATGCCCTGCGACGCCGGCCGGTCCCCGAGGTCGTGGTTGCCGTAGTCGTCGGTCCCGAACTGCGCGTACGGGGCCGGGATCGACTCGCATGACACCGTTGTCGGGCACTCCGTGTCGTCCGCCACGGTCGTGCGCAGCCCGGTCAGCCTCAGCTGCCCGGTGTCGGCCCGGACGCCCGGCTGTGCGGCCAGGGCGACGAGCTGACCGGCGTCGGTGGTGCGCGCCTGGCCCGTGCGCAGGACGTCGAAGACGTCGTTGGCGTACGCCGCCGCGGTGGCCGTGTCGTCGGCGCCGGAGAAGCGGGCGACCGCGCCGTACCAGTGTGCCGGGTCGGCGCTGAGCGGTTCGCCCATCTCCCGCTGGGCCGCGGCGAGCAGGGCGGCGCCGCCGGCCACGTTCGCCGCCGGGTCGGTGCGCAGCCGCTCGGCGGGGATGCCGGTCAGTCCGGCGGCCTTCGGCAGTGTCCTGAGGCGGGCCGGCAGCGCGGCGTCCGCGGGCACCCTGACCCGGGGGTACAGGGCGGGACGCGCGCTGTCGCCGCGGGCGTCCTCGGTGCCGTCGGCGAAGTGCTCGGTCACGGTGGCCAGCGCGGTGCGCGCATCGGTCAGGTGCATCGGCCCGTAGCCGCCGGACACGCTCGGTGCGCCGCCGTGGCCGTCCCAGCGGGACTGGAGGTAGGAGACGGCCAGCAGGACGCTCTGCGGCACGCGGTACTCGGTGGCGGCGGACGCGAACGCGCGCTGCAGCGCTTCGGCGGGCGATGCGGTGGTGCTCGGGGGCGGAGCCGCGCCCAGCAACGGCAGCAGCAGCGCCGCGGCGGCGACGGAGCCGGCCGTCCTGCGCGTGCGTCTGGTGCGGTGGGCGGGACATGGCTCGCTGACGGATCCTCGCAATGCGGCCTCCTGGGGCGTGGTACCGGCTTGCCGACGGCCCGTCAATCATGCCCATAAGAAGGACAATTCATAGGTCATGCGATGATCGTGGGAGTTTCGTACCCAGTGCAGGAGCACACACAAGGGATCCGCGGTGCGCAGCTGCCCTGGGCGCACCACGGATCCTCGTCCCGTCAGCGAGTGCCGACCGCCGCGCGTACAGCCCGACGGGCCAGCTGGCAGTCGTCGTGCAGCCGCCGGAGAAGCAGTCGCTGTTCCTCGCCGGTCGACGCGGCGCCCGGGTGGGCCGTGCCCGGCGCCGCCGGGGTCGCGTCGTGCATCGAACGCTGCACGGCGGTCTCGTACGTCCGGATCTCCCGGGTGAGCACCAGCATCAGGTTCACCAGGAAGGCGTCCCGGGACGCCGGCCCCGCCGACTGGGCGATCTGACTGATCTGACGGCGCGCCACCGGGGCGTCGCCGAGGACGGACCAGAGCGTCGCCAGGTCGTACCCCGGCAGATACCAGCCCGCGTGCTCCCAGTCCACCAGCACCGGACCGGCCGGGGACAGCAGGATGTTCGAGAGCAGGGCGTCGCCGTGACAGAACTGGCCCATTCCCTGGCGGCCCGCCGCGACCGCGATGCCGTGCAGCAGTTTCTGCAGGTCACCCATGTCCCGGTCGGTGAGCAGCCCCAGCTCGTGGTACCGGGAGATGCGGGCGGCGTAGTCCACCGGGGCGTCGAAGGTGCCCGACGGCGGCCGCCACGCGTTCAGCCGGCAGATCGCGCCCAGCGCGGCCCGGATGTCCGCCCGGGGCGGGGCCTCCGCGGGGTGGCGCTGCATCGCCGCCACCCGGCCGGGCATCCGCTCGATCACCAGGGTGCAGTTGTCCGGGTCCGCCGCGATCAGCCTCGGCACCCGGATCGGCGGCCGGTGCCGGACGAACGAGCGGTATGCGGCTATTTCATGACGGGTCCGCTCCGCCCAGGCGGGGGAGTGGTCCAGGAGGCACTTCGCCACGGCCGTGCTGCGTCCCGTCGTACCGACGAGGATCACGGACCGCCCGGTGCGCCGCAGTACCTGGACCGGCGCGAACTCCGGGCAGATCCGGTGCACCGACGCGATCGCGGTGCGCAGCTGCGCGCCCTGCGGGCCGGACAGGTCGAGTCTCCCGCTGAGCGGCTGGGTGCCGGGACCCGCCGGGCGCCGTGGCCGGCCCACGACCGGGACGGCGGCCCCCGTGCGGGCGGGGTCGAGGTAGGGTCCGCCGCCCGCCGGTCGGGGGCGCAGCGGCCGGGGCGGAGCGGACACGGAGGACGATGCTGCGTACATGGGTGATACAGATCCCTTCGTGTACCTGCGGTGCCTGCCTGAGAAGTCCTGTGAGAAGTTCTCACGCCCCACCCGTCCCGGCCGCCCGGGCCCACCCTGGGGAGTGGGCCCGTCGAGTGGCGACCGGGTCGGGGTGGCGCGTTCCTACCTGACACCCGTCGCCCAGTGGCACACCATCTGGCGCACCCTGGCGAACCGTGGCGAATAGTCGCCCGGCAACTTGCACGGGGCTACTGTCAACTCAGCCGAGAACCTGGGGGCTTGACGTGAGCGGACAACCCAACACCCGTCTCTCGGATCTGTTCGGCCTGGCCGGCTGGTCCAAGGGCGAACTCGCGAGGCTGGTCAACCGGCAGGCGGCGGCCATGGGCCACCCCCAGCTGTCGACCGACACCTCCCGGGTGCGGCGGTGGATCGACACGGGAGAGATCCCGCGCGATCCGGTGCCGCGGGTGCTGGCGGCCCTGTTCACCGAGCGTCTCGGCCGTGTCGTGACCATCGAGGACCTCGGTCTGGTACGGCACGGGCGTACGGGAAAACGGCAGGACGACGGGAAAGCGGAACATCCCGACGGCATGCCGTGGGCGCCCGAACGAACCGCCGCGGTCCTCACCGAATTCACGGGAATGGACCTCATGCTCAACCGACGCGGCTTGGTGGGCGCGGGTGCCGCGCTCACCGCGGGATCCGTACTCACCACCGCCATGTACGACTGGCTGCACACCGACCCCACGCTCCGGGCCGACGCCCCCGTCCTCGACGACCCCCTGCACGCCGACCCCGCCGGGTTCGACCGCTACGAGGCCGCCCCCATCGGGTCCGAGGAGATCGAGGAACTGGAGCGCTCCGTCGAGGTGTTCCGTGCCTGGGACGCGGCCCGCGGCGGCGGACTGCAACGCAAGGCCGTGGTGGGGCAGCTCAACGAGGTGGGCGGCATGCTCGCCTACCGTCACCCCGACCATCTCCAGCGGCGCCTGTGGGGCGTCGCCGCCAACCTCGCCGTCCTCGCGGGCTGGATGTCGCACGACGTCGGCCTGGAACCCACGGCCCAGAAGTACTTCGTCATCGCCGCACACGCGGCCCGTGAGGGCGGCGACCGGCCGCGTGCCGGGGAGGCGCTCTCCAGAGCGGCTCGCCAGATGGTGCACATTGGCCGGCCCGACGAAGCGCTCGACCTGATGAAGCTAGCCCACTCCGGTTCGGGCCAGGAGGTGCTGCCGCGCACCCAGGCGATGTTCCACACCATCGAGGCCTGGGCGCAGGCGTCGATGGGCAGGGGGCAGGCCATGCGCCGCACCCTCGGCCAGGCGGAGAGCCTCTTCGTCTCGGACCGCGGCGACGTGCCGCCGCCCAGCTGGATGCAGATGTTCAACGAAGCGGACCTGTACGGCATGCAGGCCCTGGCCTACCGCACGCTCGCCGACCACGACCCGGGCGCCGCCGTGCACGCCCGGCACTACGCGGAGAAGGCCCTGGCACTGAGGGCCGGCAGCAAGCAGGAGCGGTCGAAGATCTTCGACTTCCTGTCCATGGCCTCCGCCTGCTTCATCGCGGACGACCCCGAACAGGCGGGCCACTACGCGCGGTTGGCCCTGGTGTCGATGGGATCGAACTCCTCCCACCGCACCTGGGACCGGCTGCGCCAGATGTACCGGCTCACCGCCGAGTACGCCGGTTATCCGAAGATCCAGGAACTGCGGGAGGAGATCAAGCTCGCCCTGCCCCGGACCAGGAGCAAGGGCACCGGCACGGGCAACAGCGCACCGGCATAGGCGCCTCGCCCACCCTTTCCGCCCTGCCCGAGCCCCTACTCACCCACCTTGGCGATCAGCACGCAGGCCTCGTCCGTGCGCTCGCACTCGCCGAACTCCTCGACCACGGCCGTGACACAGTCCTGGGCGGTGCGCGCCGCCCTGAACCGGGGGGCCAGACCGAGGAGGGCGTCCAGCGAGCCGCTGTGCCCGGGCACCAGTCCGTCGGTGTACAGCAGCAGCAGGTCGCCCGGTTCCAGGGTCACTTCGGCCTGCCCGTAACCGGCGCCCGAGGTGGCGCCGAGCAGTACGCCGTCCGGCGCGCTGAGCACGCACCCCGTCCCGCCGCTGTACAGCAGTGGGGTGGGGTGTCCTGCCTGTGCCCAGGTCAGGACACGGGTCTCGGGTCGGTAGCGGCAGCAGACGGCGCTGCCGAGCGCGGGTTGCACGGTGGCGTCGAGTAACTGGTTGAGCAGGGACATCAGGTGCGCGGGCGGAGCGCCGGCCATCGCCATCCCGCGTACGGCGCCCAGCAGCATCGCCATCCCCGAGGTGACGGCGACCCCGTGCCCGGTGAGGTCGCCGACGCTGAGCAGGGTGTCGCCGTCGGGCAGCTCCAGCGCGTCGTACCAGTTTCCGCCCAGCAGGGCGCTGTTCCCGGACGGGAGGCAGCGGGCCGCGATCTCCAGGGCGCCCGGGCCGCGGCGCGGGAGCCGCAGAGCGCCGCGTCCCGGGGGCAGCACGGCTTCCTGGAGCTCCACGGCGAGCTGCTGCTCGGTCCGGACGCGCTGCTGGTGGCGCTGGAGCGAGTCCCGGGTCTCGAGCACCGCCCGCCGGCTGCGCCGCACTTCGCTGACGTCGCGCACGACGGCCCACATCGAGGCGGTGCTGCCGTCGCCGCCTAGCACGGGCTCGCCCATCATGTGGACGGTCCGCACCCCTCCGTCGGGGCGTACGACACGGAACTCCCCGTCGATCGGCTTGGCGTCGACCAGGCAGCCGGTGACCATCGTGGTCAGCCGTGGCCGGTCCTCGTCCAGCACCAGCGAGGGCAGTTCGTCGAGCGTGAGGGCGGCCGCGGCGGGGTCGCGGCCGAGGATCCGGTAGAGCTCGGCGGACCAACTCGCTTCGTCCGTCAGGAGGTTCCACTCCGCGCTGCCGACCCGGCTGAGCAGCGAGCCGGAGCCGGACGGGGAGTACGGCACGGCGTCCGGGTCCGGTTCGGCCGGCAGCGGCGCCGGTCCGTCCCGCAGCTGGGCCAGGTGCTCGTCGAGGTCGTTGAGCTGATGCAGCGCCAGGTCGTACAGCGCCCGTTGCCACCGCTCCTCGGGGTCCGCCCCGTCGCTGCGGGTGTCCCGTCGTACGGCGTCCACGTCACCCTTGAGCCGCCGTGTCTGCGCTATCAACGCCTCGACCGAGCCGCGCCCGGGCGGCTGGGCGGCGGGGCGGTCCGCGGAGACATGGGACGGCATGACGCACTCCGATGCGGGGACGGCGGGGCCAGGACGGGCGGGGGACCGGTTACGACTGTTGCACAGCCTGCGACGCCCTGTAAGGGATTCGGCAACACACGATACGGTGGTGCTTCTGACATATGCCAGAGTCTTCACGGGCAGGTCGGACCCCCTGGAAGACGTACGCGCGGGATGAGGAACGTCGTAGGCCGACTACGTGACTTGACCTATTTTCAGGGGCGTTCATGTCGCGCTCGGGCGGTTGTTCGACGTGCCTGTGTTCACAGTGTCGGGGTCTCGGCCAACCGCGGCAACGTTGGCCGGAATTGACGTCCTGCGAAGGGCCTCCGTGGAGTCCTACAGGCATGGACATCTCTTTCGAGCAACCCGCCCGCGCCCGGCTGATCACCGCCGAGGACCAGGAGATCCCGGTGCCCGCCACGCTCCGGTACACCTCCGGTGACCCGCTGGCCGTGTTCGTGGACTTCCCGGCCGAGGTCACGCTCGGCGGACAGGAGGTGACATGGACCTTCGCCCGCTCGCTCCTCGACCAGGGCCTCGGGGCGCCCGCCGGGCACGGGGACGTGCACATCTGGCCCTGCGGCCCGGGCCGTACGGCCGTCGAGTTCCACTCGCCGCACGGTCTCGCGCTGCTCCAGTTCGACACCCAGGCGCTGTTCCGGTTCCTGGAGCGCACCCACGAGGTGGTGGCCCCGGGGGAGGAGGACGTCGCGGCGGTCGTGGAGGATGGCCTGAGCGCGCTGTTCGGGGGCGTGTGAGGGGGATCGCGGTGACGAGGGCGGGGGACCGCGGCCGCGCCGCTCGCGTCAGCGGCCGGCGTCGCGTTCGTACAGGTCCGGGCGCGGGGCGAGTTCGACGGTCGTGCGGCGGCCGGTCTCCAGCGCCCTGACCCCCGCCTCGGCGACGGCGGAGGACGCGTAGCCGTCCCAGGCGCCCGGTCCGGTGACCCGGCCCTGCCGGGTGGCGTCCACCCAGGACTGCACCTCGCGGTCGTAGGCGGCGGCGAACCGCACCAGATAGTCCTGGGCGACCTCCTCACGGGCACCGCCGGCCGAGGTGACCAGCATGGTGTGGTCCTCGCCGATCCGGGCGCTGCCCCGCTCGCAGACCGCCTCGCAGCGCACCTGGTAGCCGAAGCCGCAGTTGACGAAGACCTCGACGTCCACGAGGGCGCCGCCGTCGGTCTCGAACAGCACCAGCTGAGGGTCGAGCAGCCCCTCCGGGGCGCCCGACGAGGGCCGCGGGCGCAGCACGGTCACCGCGGTCGGCTCCTGGCCGAGCAGCCAGCGGGCCGCGTCGATCTCGTGCGACACCGAGCTGTCGATCAGCATGGCGCTGGTGAAGCCGGGCGGCGAGGAGACGTTGCGGTGGACGCAGTGCAGCATCAGCGGGGGGCCCAGATTGCCGCCGTCCAGCAGCGACTTCAGCCGCCGGTACTCGGCGTCGTAGCGGCGCATGAACCCGATCTGCGCCAGCCTGCGGCCCAGCCGGGCCTCGGCCTCCACCACCCGGAGCGCGCCCGCGGAGTCCGGCACCATGGGCTTCTCGCAGAGCACCGGCAGCCCGCGCTCGAAGGCCGCCAGCAGCGGCTCCTCGTGGGCCGGGCCCGGGGAGGCGATCAGCACGGCCTGCACGCCGGGCGCGTCGAGGGCGGCCAGCGGGTCCGCGTGGACGGTGACGCCGTCCCGGCCGGCCACCGCGTCCTTGGCACGGTCGAGGTCGGGATCGGCGACGGCCGCCACCCGCGCGCCGCTCACCACGTGGTCGAGCCGCCGTATGTGATCGGCACCCATGTGTCCGGCACCCAGCACCGCGACGCCCAGCAGCTCAGCCACGTCCCACTCCCTCTTCGGCCGACGATCACGCTCCCAGAGCCTAACCAAGCGCTACTGGACGCCGGCCGAGCGTGGGCGTCCGTCAGTAGCGCAGCACTCCGGCGATGCCGTCCTCGTCGCCGAGGGCGCCGTCCGGGACGAAGCGGACCTCGGCGCCGGTCTCCAGGCACTGTTCGACGATCTCGTCCACGATGTCCTCGCGGGAGTCGAGGTCGCCGCTCACCGCCGGGACCAGGTGGTCGCCGTCGTCGCGGACCGTGGTGCGGTAGTTCTCCTCGACGGCCAGCAGTCGCACGCGGCCCTCGCGGGCGCTGTGCCAGACCTCGTCGACACCGGCCGCGAACGTCTTGTGATTGCGCGCGGACTCCAGCTCCCTGGCCACCGACGCGGTGCTCCGTCGGGACTCGGCCTCCAGCAGCGGCCGGATCACCTGCCACACCGCGTCCGCACCGGCGTGCGCGAGACCGCCGTGCCGCACCGGGACACTGTGCCTGGCCGCGCTGCCGGCTTCCTCCCACAGCGAGAGGGCGGCCTGCTCGCCGGTGACGTAGAGCTGCCGCGGCTCGTCGCGCAACAGCGCGGCCATCGCGCTGTCGGCGTCCCGCAGGAAGTGCTTGGTGTCCTCGTCGCGGAAGGTGCTGGGCATGTCGCCGACCCGCTGCAGGCGTTCGGCGTCGAAGTTCACCTGGCGGCGTACCAGCGGGAAGCCGCCGCGGCGGCTCTCGGTCACGCGGTCGGTCCCGCCGTCCCAGAGCGTGACGCGGTCGGCGGAGATCGAGAGCACCCAGAACGGCCGTTCGGCGGCGTGCGCCGAGACCAGGTTGCGGGTGAGGAAGGTGTCCGCGAGCACCACGCGCTCGGGCACGCTGCGGGCCAGGGACCAGACCTGGTGCTCACCCGGCGCGGCGAAGATCACCAGACCGTCCTCGGTGTAGGTCAGGTCGATCTCGGCGAGGGCGCGGTCGAGTTCCCTGATCACCTCGGAGCGCCGCTCCCGGGTGACCGCCGGATCGGCCTCCAACTGCTTCTTCGCCTCGGCCACGACATTGCGCAGCCGGACGGAGTCCTGGGCGTTGTCGGGCTCGCGGCGGTGCGTCGGCGTCAGCACGGAGACGGCGGGATAGGGGCGCGGGCGGCGCAGCTCGGCGAGGGTCGAAGGACTGAGTGCGTGCTCCATACCAGCACCATAGGGCGGAATCGCCGGTGCGGCATTCGGGGTAATTCCGTGACCGTGTCGAGGCCTGCCCACCGGTGACGGCGGGTCACGCGGCCCATTACCGTACCGGGCAGTAACCGGATCGCGCCCCAGGAGGCCCCCATGCCGCAGCTCGAAGTCGACGGAGCGGTGCTGGCGTACGACGACGAGGGTCCCCGGGACGGTGCCGCCGCGCCCCTGGTGTTCATCCACGGCTGGACCGCCGACCGGCACCGCTGGGACCACCAGACGGAGCACTTCGCCGAGCGCCGCCGGGTGGTCCGGCTCGACCTGCGCGGCCACGGCGAGAGCACCGGCGCCGGGGTGCGGACCATCGCCGAGCTGGCGCAGGACGTCACGGCCCTCCTCGACCACCTGGAGGTGGACCGGTTCGTGCCCGTCGGGCACTCCATGGGCGGCATGATCAGCCAGACCCTCGCGCTCACGCACCCCGCGCGGGTCGAGCGGATGGTGCTGGTCAACTCCATCGGGCGGATGGCGTACAGCCGGGGCCGCGGTCTGCTGATGGCCGCCTCGACACTGGTTCCGTTCAGGCTGTTCGTCGCCGCCAACATCCAGCGTGCCTTCGCCCCGGGGTTCCCGCGGGAGCGGGTGCGCGAGTACGTCCGGTCGTCCGCCGGCACCCCGCGCGAGGTCGTGATGACCCTGTACGGCGCCATGCGGGCCTTCGACGTCCTCGACCGGGCCGGTGAGATCGCCGCGCCCACCCTGATGGTGCACGGCTACCACGACATCCAGCTTCCGGTCGGGCAGATGCTGCGGATGGCCAAGGCCTACCCGGACGCCGAGGTCCGGATCATCGACGCGGGCCACGAACTCCCGGTGGAGCGGCCCGCCGAGCTGACGGCGGCGCTGGACCGGTTCCTGACACCGGCCGCGTAGCGCGCCGCCCCGACGGCGCCGCGCACCGCACGACCGGCGCCCGGCGCGAGATGACCGGCGCCCGGCGCGAGCCGTGGCGCCGGTTCCGCTTGGAGAACTTTTTGCGCTTGGCCGGTTCCCGGCGGGCGGGGCCCGGTGCAGGCGGGTCCGCGGTCATCGTGCGGGCAAAGCGCGGCCGAAAGAGAGGGTCGGGAGCGACGCCGCGTGTTACGGCCGGGTTGACCGGCCGGGCGACCGGGCGCACGCTCGTCATATAGGTGCTGAATACAAATGGTTCGCTCAGGCAATCTCCTGTGCCATGAAACCGCAGGTGGCGCGGGTGGTCCGGCGGACCGGCAGCAGGAGGTAACGCATGTGTGGCATCACCGGCTGGGTCTCCTTCGACCGTGACCTCACCACCGAGACGCACGCATTGGATGCGATGACGGAGACCATGGCCTGCCGCGGCCCGGACGACCGGGGCACCTGGAGCGAGGGCCCCGCCGCCCTCGGCCACCGCCGGCTCGCGATCATCGACCTGCCCGGCGGCCGCCAGCCGATGACCGTCCGCACCCCGGCCGGGACGGTCGCGATGGTGTACTCGGGCGAGGCCTACAACTTCACCGAACTGCGCCGCGAACTCCTCGCGAAGGGCCACGAGTTCACCACCGACTCCGACACCGAGGTGGTCCTGCGCGGCTATCTGGAGTGGGGCGACACCATCGCCGAACGGCTGAACGGCATGTACGCCTTCGCCGTCTGGGACGGCCGCCACGACACACTCGTCATGATCCGCGACCGGATGGGCATCAAGCCCTTCTACCTGTACCCCACCCCGGACGGCGTCCTGTTCGGCTCCGAGCCCAAGGCGATCCTCGCCCACCCGCTGGTCCGCCCCCGGGTCGCCCTCACCGGGCTGCGTGAACTGTTCACCATGGTCAAGACCCCCGGCCAGGCCGTCTGGGAGGGCATGCGCGAGGTCGAACCCGGCACCGTCGTCACCGTCGACCGCCGCGGCCTGCGCACCCGGACCTACTGGCGCCTGGAGACCCGCCCGCACCCCGACGACCGGGACACCACCGTCGCCACCGTCCGCGAACTCCTCGACGACATCGTGCGCCGCCAGCTGGTCGCCGACGTGCCCCGCTGCACCCTGCTCTCCGGCGGCCTCGACTCCTCCGCCATGACCGCGCTCGCCGCCCGGCAGCTCGCCTCCCAGGGCGAGAAGGTCCGCAGCTTCGCCGTCGACTTCGTCGGCCAGACCGAGCACTTCGTCGCCGACGAACTGCGCGGCACCCCCGACACGCCCTTCGTGCACGACGTGGCGCGCCTGGCCCGCACCGACCACCAGGACATCGTCCTGGACGCGGGCAGCCTCGCCGACCCGGCCGTGCGCGAGCGGGTGATCCGGGCCCGCGACCTGCCGGCCGGCTTCGGCGACATGGACGCCTCGCTCCTGCTGCTGTTCAAGGCCGTCCGCGACCACTCCACCGTCGCGTTGTCCGGGGAGTCCGCCGACGAGGTGTTCGGCGGCTACCTGCAGTTCTTCGACGAGGGCGCCCGCAACGCCGACACCTTCCCCTGGCTGTTCCGGTTCGCCCGGCACTTCGGCGACGACTCCGACGTCCTGCGCGCGGACCTCGCCAAGTCCCTCGACCTGGAGTCCTACATCGCCGATTCCTACCACTCCGCCGCCTCCGCCGTCCGGCGCCTCGACGGCGAGAGCGACTTCGAGTACCGCATGCGCCGGATGAGCCACCTCCACCTCACCCGCTTCGTACGCATCCTGCTGGACCGCAAGGACCGGATGAGCATGGCCGTCGGCCTGGAGGTCCGGGTGCCGTTCTGCGACCACCGGCTGGTCGAGTACGTCTACAACGCGCCCTGGGCCCTCAAGTCCTTCGACGGCCGCGAGAAGACCCTGCTCCGCGAGGCCACCCGGGACGTCCTCCCGCAAACTGTCTACGACCGGGTGAAGAGCCCCTACCCCTCCACCCAGGACCCGGAGTACGGCCGCGCCCTCCAGGCCCAGGTCAAGGACCTGCTCGCCCGGCCCGGCCACCGGGTCTTCGACCTCGTCGACCGCGACAAGGCGGACCGGGCCGCCCGCCGGCCCGAACTGGCCGACCAGGCCGCCCGGCGCGGCCTGGAACGCACCCTGGACCTGGCCGCCTGGCTCGACCTGTACGACCCGGAGCTCGTCCTCTCCTGAGGCACCCGGGACCTCCCGGCACGCGACCCCGTGCTCAGCCCGACGAGCCGACGCCGCTCGTGTCACCGTCCGCCGGGCAGGAACTGCCGTCGGCCGGCAGCGTGCCGTACAGCAGGAAGTCGTCGACCTTGCCGTGCACGCACCTGGAGGACGTGTACCCGGTGTGGCCGTCGCCCCTGTTGTCCAGCACCACGGCCGACGGCCCGAGCCGCCTCGCCGTCTCGATCGTCCAGCGGTACGGCGTGGCCGGGTCGCCGCGCGTTCCCACCAGGAGCATCCGCGCCGTGGGCACGTCCTTCACCTGGTCCCGGATGAAGGACGTGCCGCGCGGCCGGCCGTAGCACAGCATCAACTGCGTCAGCCGGAACCTGCCGAAGACCGGGGACGCCTGCTGGTACTCCCGGTCCAGCCGGGCGACGTCCTTGGTGAGCTGCTCGGCGCCCGGCCGGTCCGGGTCGTCGGCGCAGTTGATCGCCATCAGCGCCGCCGACAGGTTGTCCACGGGGATGTCCGAGCCGGCCACCAGCCCACCGCCGCCGCGGCCCCCCGCCTTCGTCTTGCGCACGAGCGGCACCGCGTAGCCGCCGGACGCGAAGTTCTGCACCCCCCGGGTGTCCCCGTCCTCCATCAGCGAGGCCAGGGCCCGCGCGAGCAACGGCCACAGCTCCTTGCCGTACAGCCCCTCCGCGATGGCCCCCACCAGGTCCTGGCCGGTGAAGGGGGCGCCGAAGTCGGACGGCACCGGGTCCCTGTCGAGCGAACGCACCAGCCGGACGACCGCCTCCCCGGCCTTGCGCCGGTCCTGCCCGAACGGGCATCCGAGGTCGGTGACACACCAGTCGAGGAAGTCGTCCAGCGCGGTCTGCTGCCCCTGGGCGCCGGCCACGCCCTGCTGGGCCAGTGACTCGGTCAGCGTGTCCACGCCGTCCAGAGCCATCCGGCCCACGTTGTGCGGGAACTGCGCCGCGTACACCGCGCCCAGCTTGGTGCCGTAGGAGAAACCCAGGTAGTTCAGCTTGCTGTCGCCGAGCGCCTGGCGGATGACGTCCAGGTCGCGGGCGGCGTCCACGGTGCCTATGTGGGCGAGCACCGGCCCGGAGTTCCTGATGCACCGGGCCGTCAGCTGCTCCAGCTGCTTCATCAGGGCCCGCGGGCGGGTGGCGTCCGGGGGTTCGGCCGTGCCCTGCCCGTCCGGGGCCTCGGCGGTGCCGTCGTCGCAGCTGACGGGGGAGGAGCGGCCGACGCCGCGCGGGTCGAAGCCGACCACGTCGTACCCGTTGGTGAGACCCATGAACTTCTTGCCCGACAGCCCCAGCTGGCTGACGCCCGAGCCACCCGGGCCGCCGAAGTTCAGCAGCACGGAGCCCCGCGATCTGCCCGTCGCCCGGTAGCGGGACAGTGCCAGGTCGAGGGTGCCCTTCCCCGGCTGCGCGTAGTCGATAGGGACGGTCACCTTGGCGCACTGCATGTCCTTGGGCAGGTCCTTGTCCTGGCACGCCGTCCACCGTGCCCTCTGCCGGTAGAACCGGGTGAGGTCCGGCTGGTCGCCGTCCGCCGGCGGGACCGGGGCCGCGGGCAGCCCCGCGCCGAGCAGGGCCAGTGCGACGGCTCCGGCCCCGACGCAGTGCCGAAGGACGGACCGGGTACGGGGCACGGCAGGCATCGGGGGCCTCCAGGGACGCTCCGTGACGGACCGGGTACAGGGCTTTCGCCCACCATAAGCGGGCTGTGCGGGGGCCGCCTCCGGGCGGGCGGGCCGGGGCGGGGGCCGTGCTCGGCACCGGTGCGTGCGTCTCGCACCCCTTTGCACACGTGTGCCGCTGGTTCGACAGCGGTGTCACTCGATGGGGTGGAAGGTGGCCAACCCATAACTCACCTGGTCCGTCCGCGGTTTAAACGGTGCGGGCGAGCGCCCGCAATCATGTCTGGAAGGCAGGGAACCTATGAAACGGGTCACCCGAAACGGTGTGATCGCGGTCGCCGCCGCCTCAGGGGCGATGGCCGTGGCGGTCCCGGCCTGGGCCGACGCGGGCGCGGACGGAGTCGCGGCCGGTTCGCCCGGCGTGGTCTCCGGCAACGGCATCCAGGTGCCGGTGCACGTTCCGGTGAGCGTGTGCGGGGACACCGTGAACGTGGTGGGTCTGCTGAACCCGGCGGCCGGCAACACCTGCGCGAACGAGGGCGGCGGCGCCGGCGGTGCGTCCGCGCGGGGCACGGAGCAGGACTCGCCCGGGGTGGTCTCGGGCAACGGCGTCCAGTTGCCGGTCGACCTCCCGGTGAACGTCAGCGGCAACAGCGTCGACGTGGTCGGCGTCCTCAACCCGGCCCTCGGCAACACCTCGGTGAACGACTCCGGGGACCACCCGAGCCCGCCGAGGACGACCCCGAAGCCGCAGCCGCCCGCCCCCGAGCCGCCCAGGAAGCACCCGGTCCCCAAGGCGCCGCACCACCCGGCGGCGCCGCCCGTCACGGACGCCGCCCTCGCCCACACCGGTACGGACCTGGCCGGCCCCGCCGCGGCGGCGGCCGCGGCACTGCTGCTCACCGGAACCGCTCTGCACCGACGCTTCCGCCCGGACCGGACCCGCTGACCGCCCCCGCGCCGACAGGCCCCACCGGACCCGACCGGTGGGGCCGGGGCGCGTGGCCGCGGGGCGCCCGCCCCCCCGCGGCCCGCCAGGGCCGCGACCAAAAAGAGACAAACGATCCCCCTGGGGATTATTGTTG
>NZ_JBFACN010000035.1:0-77868 GCF_040640875.1 Streptomyces sp. NPDC021562 | reverse complement strand
CGGAATCCCCGCGAACAACACCCGCATGTCGTCCAGCGAGTCCACCGCCACCCCCACCCTCCCCACCTCACCCCGCGCCACCACCGCATCCGAGTCGTACCCCATCTGCGTCGGCAGATCGAACGCCACCGACAACCCCGTCGACCCCTGCCCGATCAACCCCCGATACCGCGCATTCGACTCCACCACCGAACCGAACCCCGCATACTGCCGCATCGTCCACACCCGCCCCGTGTACATCGACGCATACACACCACGCGTGGACGGGAACCGGCCCGGCAGCCCGGACTCGGAATCACGTGCCATGGTTCCTCCCGCTCCTGTGTGTCGGTGTCCACGCCCGTCCGCAGACGTCCGCCACCGCGGCCGGACCTCTCGGATGCTAGGGAGGCGCGGAGACCGGACCATCCCCTACAGCCCCCTTGACTCCTGCGCGCGGACGGGACCCGGGACCGGCCGGTCCGCCACGATGAGGCCCGGACACACAAGGCGGGACAGGGAGGTCGATGTCAGTGGGAGTCGTCGTCGTGGGCGCGGGAGCGGCCGGGGTGCGGACCGCGGTCGCGTTGCGGGAGCGCGGGTACGCCGGTCCCGTGACCCTGGTCGGAAGCGAACCCCACCGCCCGTACGACCGGCCGCCGCTGTCCAAGGCGGTGCTGCGCGGGCGGGGCCGGCCCGCGGAGGTGTTCTTCGACGTCGACCTCGCCGGGCTCGGCGTCACCGTGGCGCCGGGCCGCACCGTCCGGCGGGTACTCCCGGCCGAGCGACGGCTGGTGACCTCCGGCGGCGACCTGACGTACGAGACGCTGGTGATCGCGACCGGCGCGGACCCGGTACGACCGCCGGGCGCGCCGGCGTACGCCCTGCGCACCCTCGACGACGCCGAGCGGCTGCGCGGTGTGCTGGACGCCCGCGCCGAGGTGGTGGTCGTCGGGGCCGGGTGGATCGGCGCCGAGTTCACCACCGCGGCCCTGGAGGCGGGCTGCCGGGTCACCGTGGTCGAGGCGGCCGGGGCGCCGCTCGGCGGTGCGCTGCCCGCCGAGGTGACCGCGCCGATGGCGGCGTGGTACGCCGAGGCGGGTGCCGAGTTGCGGCTCGGGACCCGGGTGGCCGAGGTGGCCGCGGACGGGGTGCGGCTGACGGACGGCACCCGGCTGCGGGCGGACGCGGTGGTGGCCGGGATCGGCGCGCGGCCCGCGACCGGCTGGCTCGCCGGTTCCGGGATCGCCCTCGGGGCCCGCGGCGAGGTGGCCGCCGACGCGCACCTGCGCACGTCGGCGCCGCACGTCTACGCGGTCGGGGACTGCGCGTCCTTCCCGTCCGCCCGGTACGGGGAGCGGCTGCTGGTGCACCACTGGGACAACGCGCTGCTCGGGGCGCGGGCGGTCGCGGCCCACCTCGTCGACGGGTCCGCGGCGGCACCGTACGACCCGGTGCCGTACTTCTGGTCCGAGCAGTTCGGGCGGGTCCTGCAGTTCGCGGGCCATGCCGGCGCCGGCGACACGGTGGTGCGGCGCGGTACGCCGGGCGGCCGGGACGGCTGGAGCGTGTGCTGGCTGCGCGGCGACCGCCTGACCGCGGTGCTCGCCGTGGACCGCCCCCGCGACCTCGCCCAGGCCAGACGCCTGATCACCGCCGGAACCCCGGTCGACCCCGACCGCGTCACCGACCCGGACGCACCCCTGAGGACCGCGGCACGCACGACGGCGGTCCAGGAAGCGGGGGCTGTCTGAGCCGGAGCCGCCCGGACCTGGCCCATGCCTCCAACCGGATCACGAGACGTCCCTTGCCCGGCTGTATAACGTCATGCAGAGTTCTTGATGTGTGAATAGCGCGGCAGGAGCCGGTGGTCGGGGCCGAGGGGAGTTTGGGTGTGATGTCGTCTCGCATCGCGGACGAGGTCGGAATAGCTCATTCCGGTCTGGTGGTCCTCGACGGCATCGGCATGGGGGTCGACGACGTCGTACGCCTCGCCGACGGCACCGCCCGGCCGGTCCCCGGCACGGACGCGATGCGCCGCACGGAGGAGTCCTGGGACGCCGCCCGCCGGATCGCCGCGACCGGCCGCGTCTACGGCCGTTCCACCGGCGTCGGCGCCAACCGCAGCGAGGACGTGCCCACCGAGGCCGCCGCCGGGCACGGCCTGCGGCTGCTGCGCAGCCACGCCGGCGCCATCGGCGACGAACTGCCCGCCCGGCAGGTGCGCGCGATGCTCGCCGTGCGCGCCAACCAGCTGCTGGCGGGCGGCGCCGGCCTCAGGCCGAGCGTCGTCACCGCCCTGTGCGAGGCGCTGGAGTCCGGCGCGTACCCGGTCGTCAACGAGTTCGGTTCGGTCGGCACCGGGGACATCGCGGCGCTGGCGCAGATGGGGCTGGCCCTGGCGGGCGAGCACCCCTGGCGGGGCGAGGCGCCACCCGAGCCGCAGCCCCTCGACAACAACGACGCCCTCGCCCTGATCAGCAGCAACGCCCTCACCCTCGGTCAGTCCGCGCTCGCCCTGCACGAACTGCGCGGCCTGATCGAGGCCACCCAGGTGGTGGCGGCCCTGTCCCTGCTCGCCGTCGACGGCTCCCACGAGGCGTACGCGGCCCCCGTGCACGCGGCCCGCCCGCACCGGGGCAGCACCGAGGTCGCCCGCCGGATGCGGGAGCTGATCGGCGCCGCCGACCGGCCCACCCCGCCGCTCGGCCGGATCCAGGACCCGTACGGCTTCCGCTGCCTGCCCCAGATCCACGGCCCCGCCCATGACGCCGCCGACGCCCTCGAACAGGTGCTGGGGATCGAGATCAACGCCGCCGCCGAGAACCCCCTCATCTCCGTCGAGGACCTCGCCGCCTACCACCACGGCGGCTTCTACGAGGCCCAACTCGCCCTCGCCCTCGACCACTTCCGGCTCGCCGTCACCCAGGTCGCGCGCCTGTCCACGTCCCGTCTGTCCACCCTCAACGAGCCCGCCTACACCCGCCTGCGCCCCTTCCTCGCCGACCACGAGCCCGCCTCCTCCGGCGTGATGATCCTGGAGTACGCCGCGGCCGCCGCCCTCGGCGACCTGCGCGCCTTCTCCGCGCCCGCCTCCCTCGGGCACGCTGTACTCTCCCGAGGCGTCGAGGAGCAGGCCAGTTTCGCCTCGCTCGCCGCCCGTCAAACGCTGCGCGCCTGCCGTGCGTACCGTCTGGTGGTCGGCTGCGAACTCGTCGCCGCCGTGCGGGCGCTGCGCCAGCGCGACCTGAGGCCCGAACCCGGGCTCGGGGCGGGCCTGGCGCTGGAGCTCGCCGAGGCGGCGCTGGCGGCGGACCCGGCCGACCGGCCGCTCACCGACGACGTCACCGCGGCGGCCGGCCTGCTCGACCGGTTCACGGACATCTGGAGGGGGAGCACGTCATGAGCGTGACCGACAGCCCTGCGACACGGTTGCAGGCGCTCTTCGAGGGGCACCGGCTCACGCCGACCCAGCGGCGCATCGCGCACAGCATGGTGCGGCGCGCCGCCGACGTGCCCTTCCTGTCCAGCGTGGAGCTGGCCGAACTGGCCGGCGTCAGCCAGCCCTCCGTGACCCGGTTCGCGGTCGCCCTCGGCTTCGACGGCTACCCGGCGCTGCGCAAGCACCTGCGCGAGGTGGTGCCCGCCGAGCAGACGCCGGGCAACGGCGCCTACAACGAGTACCAGCAGGCCGTCGAGGCCGAGATCGAGAACCTCCGGCACCTCGCCGAGGTGCTCGCCGACCCCCGCCCCGTGCAGCAGGCGGGCCGGCTGCTGGCCGCCTCCCGGCCGCTGCCGGTCCTCGGCCTGCGCGCCGCCGCCTCCCAGGCGTACGGCTTCGCCTACTTCGCCGCCAAGGTCCACCCGGACGTCCGGCTGCTCAACGAGGGCGGCACGATGATCCACGACCGCATCGACGCGGCCGTCCTCGCCGGCGCCTCCGCCCTGCTCTGCTTCGCGCTGCCCCGCCACCCCCGCGAGGTCGTGGACACCCTCGGCTACGCCAAGGAGGCCGGGCTGACCGTCGTCACCGTCGCCGACTCCGCCTTCGCGCCCGTGGCCAAGGTCTCCGACCTGCTGCTGCCGGCCGCCGTCGGCACCGGGCTCGCCTTCGACACGGCGTGCGCGCCGATGCTGCTCGGCCGGGTGCTCCTGGAGGCGATGTGCGACGACCTGCCGGACGCACAGGTCCGCCTGGAGGAGTTCGACGCGCGGGCGGCGGCCCGGGGTCTGTTCGTCGAGTAGGGGACTTCGGGCAGGGGACCCCGGGTACTTCGGGTAGGGGACTTTAAGACTCGTCTCACGTTCGGTCGTTACCGTCCCGCCCTACGGACGGACCGACACCGGCGAGGAGGCTGCGGACATGGCGCGTGGGGGACGGGAAGGGCGCGGCGGACAGGGACTGGCCCGGGTGGCCGTGGTCGTACGGGCCGGGGCCGCGCCCCTGTGGTGGGCCGGGGTGTTCGCGGCGGGCGTGGGCGTGCTGCCCCCGGGGATCACCGGGCGCCGGATCGGCGTGCTGGCCGGCGCCGCGCTGTACGTCGTCGGCGCCGCCGTCGTGGCCCTCGTCCGCCGCGGGCGGTACACCGAGCTGCTGCGCGGCGCCGCCCGGGCCGGCAAGCACGACGTGCTCCAGGACCGGGCCGTGACCGTGCGCAACTGGCGCCGCGGCCACCGCTGGTGGCTGCTGCTCGCCTTCGCCGCCGCCCTCGGCAGCTCCTTCGCGGTGCCCGCGGCGGGCGGCCTGCTGCTCGCCGGCACCGCCACCGGGCTGCGCCTGAAGGCGGCCTGGCTGGGCCGTCGGGAGAAGGCCGCGGACCAGCTGATGTGGGTGCGTGTCGACTGGCTCGACGGGCGCGGCGGCCGTCCGGCGGGCAAGGCCGTCAAGGCGTACCGCGGTACCGGCATCGCGGCGGGCGACGCGTCCCCGGGCGGGACCCGTCGCCGCACCGCGGCGCTGGTGTGAGGCCGCTCAGACCTCCAGGTCCTCCTCGATCTTCTTCAGCTGGTGCCGGGCCATCGCCAGGTTGGCGCGGGAGGCGTCCAGCACCAGGTAGAGGAAGAGGCCGTTGCCGCCGCGGCCCTTGAGCAGGCGGATCAGGTGGTACGCGTTGGTCAGCGTGATCAGGATGTCCTCGATCTCACCCTTGAGGCCGAGGTGCTCCATGGTGCGCATCTTGGCGCGGATCACGTCGGTGTTGCCCGCGGCGGCCACGTTCAGGTCGAAGGTCTTGCTGCCGCCCATCGTGCCCAGCGCCATCCCGCTGGTGTAGTCGACGAGTGCGACGCCGGTGGCGCCCTCGATGGAGGTGAGGCACTCTTTCAGCGCGGTCTCGGTGTTGGCCATGACGTTCTGGTTCCTTTCAACTGTCGGTTGCGGTGCGCGCGTCGGTGGTGGTGCTGGTGCGTGGCGTGCGCGTGGTTCTGGTCCGTGTGGTGGTGGCGCGGGCCGGTCGCAGGGCCTTGGCGGCGGCCTCGGCGGCGTCCACCAGCTCTCCGATCCGGGCGGCGGCGCGGCGGCCCTCCAGGTGCAGCCGGCCGACGTTCACCCGGTCCTCGGCGAGCAGGGTGAGCACGGCGCTGCGGCCGGCCGCGTAGGTGGCGACGTAGCCGTCCGCGCCGCGCACCAGCAGCTCCCTGAGCTCGCCCTTCCCGGTGGCGTCGGCGACCCGCACGGCGACGCCGAGCTCGGCCGCGGTCAGGGCGGACAGGCCCTCCGGGTCGACGCCGGGACAGTCGTGGGCGACGACCAGGCCGTCCACGCCGGCCGCGAGGGCGCCGGTGAGCTGGGGCATCCGGGTGCGCAGCCGGTGCAGTTCGTCGAGGACGGCCGCTCTGTCGGAGCTGCCGGATTCTGCCGCCATCAGCTGTCTCCTCTCGGCGGGGCGGTGCCGTTCAAAGGGCCTCCAGCGCATCCCTGAGCCTCTTCAGCAGCGCGATGTCGGGGTCGGTGACCGGGGGCAGCCGCGGTGGCGCGGGGGTCCTGGTGCGCCCCGGGACGAGGAGCCCGGCCGCCGCCAGCCGGCGTACGTCCACCAGCGTGTGGAAGGCCGGCC
Organism: Streptomyces sp. NPDC021562; assembly: GCF_040640875.1. NCBI lineage: Bacteria > Bacillati > Actinomycetota > Actinomycetes > Kitasatosporales > Streptomycetaceae > Streptomyces > Streptomyces sp. NPDC021562. Next base: position 71,833 of record NZ_JBFACN010000035.1, on the reverse strand, counting down.
GGCCCAGGTCCCGCGCGATCTCCGGGGCCGTGCGGACGCCGTCCACCCGGCGCAGGACGGCCCGCTGACGCGGCGTGACCGGCGGGGGCGCGACCGGGTCGGCCCGGATCAGCGGCGCTTCGTCGGTGGCGGGGTCGGGCCAGACGCGGTGCAGCAGTTCGCGGCGGCGCCGGGTCTCGCGTTCGAGGGCGGCGACCGGCACGGCCCGCAGGGGGCTCGCGACGGCCGGGGTGCCGTAGCGGAAGCGGCCCGGGGTGCTGCTGGGGGCGAGCGCGAAGTACCCCGCGTCGTACAGGGCGCCGAGCCGGCACACCTCCAGGGCGCCTCGGGGCAGCAGGCCGGCGGTGAACAGCCGGTGGGTGGCGGCGGCCATGTCCTCGGTCCAGGGCCAGGCCGCCGCGTCGAGCGTGCCGTGGGCCGTGAGGAGCACGTCGAGGCCGGGGGCGAGGGGGCTCTCGGCGTGCACCACGCGGCCCTCGACCAGGTGCAGGCTGCCGTGCTCGCGGACCAGGACACCGGTGGCCCGCTCCTCGGCGAGCCGTATCAGCATCGGGGACAGCGCGCCGGGCGCCCGTTCGGGTGCGGTCGCCCGGTCCCGGACCGGAAGCGGCGGAGGTGTCCTGACCACGGTCATCCCAGCACCAGCCGCTCGGCCATCTCGCCGAGCCGGATCCGGGCGAGGGCCAGGTTGCCGTCCTCACGGGCCAGCCACAGATGCAGGAAGACGGTGGCGTCGAAGGACGTCACCACGAACCGCAGCAGGTGGTAGCTGTCCCGGTTGCTGACGATCAGGTCCTCCACCGGGGGGCTGATCTCGGTGTCGTCGTCCGTGCTGAACGCCCCGTGCTCGGCGGCCAGCCGTGCCAGCTCGGCCGCCTCCGCCGCGGTGGTCTCGTGGTCACCGCCGGGCGCCTCCCCGACCGTGCCCAGGGCCAGTCCGCTGGTCCAGTCGACCAACGCCGCACCCCGCGCACCGGGCAGTCGCATCGCTTCCAGCAAGCACTCGTCGATTCCGGGCACCGTGGCTCCCCTCCCGCCGCCTGGGACTCCGGTTGAGTGACGCCGACACTACGCATCGTGTGCGCGAGGGGTGAGTCGTTTGGCATTTTCCAGTGGAACATGCGTCCGGCAGGCTAGTGTTGGTCAACTGAGCTGCTTTTCGCACCAGTTGATCCCTGTGTCCCAGCCGTCTCAACGGCTCCCGGTTGCACGCAGGGTGGTGAGCGCGTCGGCGTGCGCCCCTCCGGATTCGGCCACGATCTCCGTGACGGACTGCGGCTCGCGTACGACGGCGAACGTCACGCCCCCGCCGCCGTCCGGCACGAAGCCGTAAACCCCCGGCCTGGCAAGGGAGTTGTAGGAGTAGTGGCTGCCGAAGTAGTACGCCCCGGTGTCCAGCGCCGCCGCGAGGTCACCCTGCTCCAGCAGCGGCAGCGCGCGCCCCTCGGCGAGCAGGTCGCCCGAGAAGCAGGCCGGCCCCGCCACGTCCTGCACCACCGGCGCCCCCTCCTTCGGCCGCCCCGCGCCGTCGTAGGCGGCGATCCTGAGCGGCCAGGCCTCCGGCACGTACACCGTCCGCGGCGCCACCTGCACCCCGGCGTGCGTCACCGCGATCCGCCGGCCGCCGGAGCTCTTGACGTACTCCACCCGGGCCAGCACCGTCCCGTGCCGGGCCAGCAGCGACCGCCCGAACTCGGTCACCAGCCCGTACCGCCCGTCGAACAGCCCCGGCACCACCTCCGCGAGCAGCCGCGCGTACTGCCCGAACGTCGGCTCGGCCGTCTCCGACGCGAAGGTGACCGACAGCCCGCCCCCGATGTCCAGGGTGTCGATCTGCCGCCGTCCGACACGCGCGTTGACCTCCTCGGCCAGCGCGTACGTCTCCGCCACCCCGCGCGCCAGCAGCGACAGCGGGATCCCCTGCGACCCGGTGTGCGCGTGCAGGCGCGTCAGCCACGGCCGCTCCGCGAACGCCCGTACCACCCACTCCCGGGCTCCCTCGTCCCGCAGCCCCACCCCGAACTTCGAGGTCGCGGTGGCCGTCGACGTGGCCTCGATGGTCCCCGCCCCGATCTGCGGGTTGACCCGGATGCCGAGCGGCGAGCGGGTGCCGCCGTCGTCCCGCAGGGCGTCGATCCTGGCCAGTTCCTGCGGGTTGTCCGCGTTCACGGCGACGCCCAGCGCCAGCGCCTCGCGCAACTCCGCCCCGGTCTTCGCGGGTGCGTCGAACACCGTCCGCGCCACCGGCACCCCGGCCGCCCGCGCCAGCGCCAGTTCGCCCGCGCTGGCCACCTCCGCGCCGAGGCCCTCCTCGGCCAGCAGCCGCACCACCGGCACCAGCGGGTTCGCCTTCACCGCGAAGGCGTGCAGGATCTCCGTCCCCGGCGCCGCCACCGCCGCGAACGCCCGGCGCAGCGCCGCCGCCGACGCGCGGATGCCCGTCACGTCCAGCAGCCCCACGATCGGCGCCCGTGGCCCCAGCAGCCCCTGCGCCACCGCGGCCCGCACGGCGTCGTCCCGCCGCGCCACCCGCCCGCCGTCGTCCTCGCGTCCGTCCACGACGTCCCCCGACATGTCGTCGTCCACACCCTTAAGGCCCATACGTCCAGCCAAACATCCGGGTGCGGCCGGTGTCGGCGGACCGATGTATTGACTAGTTCTATTCAGGAAGTCAGGATGTGAATAACAGCAGTACTACGAGCCCTGATCCGCTGGGAGGCAGACCATGTCAGGACCCCGCCCCGTACGAGCGCCGCGCGGTACGGAACTGAGCGCCCTGGGATGGCAGCAGGAAGCCGCCCTGCGGATGCTGCAGAACAACCTCGACCCCGAGGTCGCCGAGCACCCCGACAAGCTCGTCGTCTACGGCGGCACCGGCAAGGCGGCCCGCGACTGGCGCTCCTTCGACGCCATGGTGCGGACCCTGCGCACCCTCAAGCAGGACGAGACCATGCTGGTCCAGTCCGGCCGCCCGGTCGGTGTCATGCAGACCCACGAGTGGGCCCCGCGCGTGCTCATCGCCAACTCCAACCTCGTCGGCGACTGGGCCAACTGGGAGGAGTTCCGCCGCCTGGAGGCCCTCGGCCTGACCATGTACGGCCAGATGACCGCCGGCTCCTGGATCTACATCGGCACCCAGGGCATCCTCCAGGGCACCTACGAGACCTTCGCCGCCGTCGCCGCGAAGAAGTTCAACGGCACCCTCGCCGGCACGATCACCCTCACCGCCGGCCTCGGCGGCATGGGCGGCGCCCAGCCCCTCGCGGTCACCATGAACGACGGCGTCGCGATCTGCATCGACTGCGACCCGCGTGCCATCGAACGCCGCATCGAGCACCGTTACCTCGACGTGAAGGCCGACAGCCTGGAGCACGCCCTCCAGCTGGCCACCGAGGCCCGGGACGCCCGCCGCCCGCTCTCCATCGGCCTGCTGGGCAACGCCGCCGAGCTGCTGCCGCGGATGCTCGCCGAGGGCGCCCCCATCGACATCGTCACCGACCAGACCTCCGCGCACGACCCGCTGTCCTACCTGCCGGTCGGCGTGGCCTTCGAGGACATGGCCGACGCCGCGGCCAAGGACCCGGCCGGCTTCACCACCCGCGCCCGCGAGTCCATGGCGAAGCACGTCGAGGCCATGGTCGGCTTCCTGGACGCCGGCGCCGAGGTCTTCGACTACGGCAACTCCATCCGCGGCGAGGCGCAGCTCGCGGGCTACGAGCGGGCGTTCGCCTTCCCCGGCTTCGTCCCCGCCTACATCCGGCCGCTCTTCTGCGAGGGCAAGGGCCCCTTCCGCTGGGCCGCCCTGTCCGGCGACCCCGCCGACATCGCCAAGACGGACAAGGCGATCCTCGACCTCTTCCCGGAGAACGAGTCCCTCGCCCGCTGGATCAAGCTGGCCGGTGAGCGGGTCCACTTCCAGGGCCTGCCCGCGCGAATCTGCTGGCTCGGCTACGGCGAGCGGGACAAGGCCGGCGAGCGCTTCAACGACATGGTGGCGAGCGGGGAGCTGGCGGCACCGCTGGCGATCGGCCGCGACCACCTCGACTGCGGCTCCGTGGCCTCCCCCTACCGGGAGACCGAGGCCATGCTGGACGGCTCCGACGCGATCGCCGACTGGCCGCTGCTGAACGCGATGGTGAACGTGGCCTCGGGCGCGTCCTGGGTCTCCATCCACCACGGCGGCGGGGTCGGCATGGGCCGGTCCATCCACGCGGGCCAGGTCACGGTCGCCGACGGCACGAAGCTCGCCGGCGAGAAGATCCGCCGGGTCCTGACCAACGACCCCGGCATGGGCGTGATCCGGCACGTGGACGCCGGGTACGACACCGCGGAGTCGGTCGCCGACCAGCGGGGCGTGCGGGTGCCGATGCGCGAAGGTGAGTCGGCGTGACACTGAGCGGGGACCCCTCGGCCGGGGCCGGGCTCTCGTCGCCGGGGGCGGGTCCGGCGGCGCGGGACGAAGGGGCGCGGGCGGTGCGAAGTGGCGCCTCCTTCCACGAGATGTGGCGTGAGCTGCTCCCCGTCGGCAGGCACGCCGAGTCCCGTGGCTACCGGCGGTTCGCCTGGACCGGGGCCGACGCCGAGTGCCGGGCCTGGTTCCAGGAGCAGGCCGAGGCGCGCGGGCTCGTCCACGAGGTCGACCGGAACGGGAACCAGTGGGCCTGGCTCGGGGACCCCACCGCCGGGGACGCCGTCGTCACCGGGTCGCACCTGGACTCCGTGCCGGACGGCGGCGCCTTCGACGGCCCCCTCGGTGTCGTGTCCTCCTTCGCCGCGCTCGACGAACTGCGCGCACGCGGCGTTGAGTTCACCAGGCCCCTCGCCATCGTCAACTTCGGCGACGAGGAGGGCGCCCGGTTCGGGCTCGCCTGCGTCGGCTCACGGCTCACCGCCGGACAGCTCACCGTCGAGCAGGCGCACCGCCTGACCGACGCCGACGGGGTCACGCTGCCGCGCGCCATGCAGGCCGCCGGTCACGACCCCGACGCCATCGGCGCCGACCCCGAGCGGCTCGCCCGCATCGGTGCCTTCGTCGAACTGCACGTGGAGCAGGGCCGGGCGCTGGACCTGTCCGGCGACCGGGTCGGCATCGCCAGCGCCATCTGGCCGCACGGACGCTGGCGGTTCGACTTCCGGGGCGAGGCCAACCACGCGGGCACCACCCGGCTGGCCGACCGGCGCGACCCCATGCTGTCGTACGCCGAGACCGTGCTCGCCGCCCGCCGCGAGGCCGAACTCGCCGGTGCGGTCGCCACCTTCGGCAAGATCGCCGTCGAGCCCAACGGCGTCAACGCCATCCCCTCCCTGGTGCGCGGCTGGCTCGACTCCCGCGCCGCCGACCAGGCCACCCTCGACACCGTCGTCGGCGGCATCGAGCAGGCGGCCCGGGAGTACGCGCGGGCCCACGGCATCGACCTCGACGTCGTCCGGGAGTCCTTCACCCCCGTCGTCGAGTTCGACCACGCCCTGCGCGACGAACTCGGCCGCATCCTCGGCAAGGACACCGGTCTCACCGTGCCCGTCCTGGGCACCGGCGCGGGACACGACGCCGGGATCCTCTCCGGGAGCATCCCGACCGCCATGCTGTTCGTACGCAACCCCACCGGCGTCTCGCACTCCCCGGCCGAGTTCGCGGCCGAGGACGACTGCGTGGCCGGGGTGAACGCGCTCGCCGACGTACTGGAAGGGCTGGTCCGCGCGTGACGACACGGACGACGTACTGGTTGGAGTACGCCTGGCTGGACACGAACGTCGAGCCCGGCGTCACCGTGGAGGTGGCCGACGGACGGATCACGGCGGTGCGGACCCAGGTGGCCGCCCCGCCGCCCGGCGCCGAGGTGCTGCGCGGCCTCACCCTCCCCGGCCTGGCCAACGCCCACTCGCACGCCTTCCACCGGGCCCTGCGCGGCACGGTCCAGGTCGGCTCCGGGACCTTCTGGACCTGGCGCGAACTCATGTACTCCTTCGCCGACAGGCTGACCCCGGACACCTACCACGCGCTCGCCCGCGCGGTGTACGCCGAGATGGCGCTGGCGGGCGTCGCCTGCGTCGGCGAGTTCCACTACGTCCACCACGCCCCCGGCGGCACCCGCTACACCGACCCCAACGCCATGGGCGAGGCACTGATCGCGGCCGCCGCCGACGCCGGCATCAGGATCACCCTCCTCGACACCGCCTACCTGTCCTCGGGCATCTCGAACCGGCGCGGCGGCGAGCCGCCCAACACCCACCAGCTGCGCTTCTCCGACGGCAGCGCACAGGCGTGGGCCGAACGCTGTTCAGTTCTCAAGGAACGGGATCACGCACGGATCGGAGCGGCGATCCACTCCGTACGGGCGGTGCCCGCCGAGCAGTTGGCGACCGTGGCCGGCTGGGCCGAGGAACGGCGGGCCCCGCTGCACGTGCACCTGTCCGAGCAGACCGCGGAGAACGACGCCTGCCTGGCCGCCCACGGCGTCACCCCCACCCGGCTGCTCGCCGACCACGGCGTCCTCGGCCCGCGCACCACCGGCGTCCACAACACCCACCTCACCGACGAGGACATCGCCCTGCTCGGCGGCAGCGGGACCGGCACCTGCATGTGCCCGACGACCGAACGGGACCTGGCCGACGGCATCGGACCCGCCGTCGCCCTCCAGCGCGCGGGCTCCCCGCTCTCCCTCGGCTCCGACAGCCACGCCGTCATCGACCTGCTCGAAGAGGCGCGCGCCATGGAACTGAACGAGCGGCTGCGCACCCGCACCAGGGGCCACTGGACGGCCGCCGCACTGCTGCGCGCCGCCTCCGCCGACGGCCACGCCGCCCTCGGCTGGGACGACGCCGGCGCCATCGGGACCGGCATGCTCGCCGACCTGACGACGATCGCCCTCGACTCGGTCAGAACGGCAGGGCCGGTACCCCGACTGGGCGCCGAGACCGCCGTATTCGCCGCGACCGCGGCGGACGTCCGGCACACGGTCGTCGCGGGCCGCCACGTCGTACGCGACGGCGCGCACACGCTCGTACCGGACGTGCCGACAGCACTCGCGGACGCGATCGACGCCCTCCGCGCCTGACGACCCTCCACGAGGACACCATGAGCAGCAGCACCGCCATCACCAACATCGCCACGCTGGTCACCAACGACCCCTCCCTCGGCGACAACTCCCCTCTCGGTCTGGTCCAGGACGCGGCCGTCGTCATCGAGGGCGACCGAGTCGTGTGGACCGGTGAATCCAGCAAAGCACCCGCCACTGACAACCGGGTCGACGCGGGCGGCCGGGCGGTGCTGCCGGGCTTCGTGGACTCCCACTCCCACCTGGTCTTCGCGGGCGACCGCACCCAGGAGTTCAACGCCCGGATGTCCGGCCGCCCGTACACCGCGGGCGGCATCCGCACCACGGTCGCGGCGACCCGGGCGGCGACGGACGAGGCGCTGGAGCAGAACCTCACCCGTCACCTCGCCGAGGCGCTCCGCCAGGGCACCACCACCTTCGAGACCAAGTCGGGCTACGGCCTGACGGTCGAGGACGAGGCGCGGGCCCTGCGCATCGCCGCCGCCCACACCGACGAGGTCACCTACCTCGGCGCGCACATCGTCCCCCCGGACCACGCGGACGACCCGGCCGCCTACGTCTCCCTCGTCACCGGCGAGATGCTGGACGCCTGCGCCCCGTACGCCCGCTGGATCGACGTCTTCTGCGAGAAGGGCGCCTTCGACGGCGACCAGGCCCGCGCGATCCTCACGGCCGGGCGGGCGAAGGGCCTGACCCCCCGCATCCACGCCAACCAGCTCTCCTACGGCCCCGGCGTCCAGCTGGCCGTGGAACTGGACGCGGCGAGCGCCGACCACTGCACCCACCTGACGGACGCGGACGTCGACGCCCTCGCCCAGGGCCGGACCGTCGCCACCCTGCTCCCCGGAGCCGAGTTCTCCACCCGGGCCGAGTGGCCCGACGCCCGCCGGCTCCTCGACGCGGGCGTGACCGTCGCCCTCTCCACCGACTGCAACCCCGGCTCGTCGTACACCTCCTCCGTCCCCTTCTGCATCGCCCTGGCCGTCCGGGACATGCGCATGACCCCCGACGAGGCGGTCTGGTCGGCCACGGCGGGCGGCGCGGCGGCCCTGCGCCGCGACGACATCGGCCGCCTCGCCCCCGGCGCCCGCGCCGACCTCCTCCTCCTCGACGCCCCCAGCCACGTCCACCTCGCCTACCGCCCGGGCGTCCCCCTGGTCGGGGCGGTGTGGCGGCGGGGCGTGCGGGTGACGTGACCGGACCGCTGGTCCGGCCGTTCTCGCGGCGCACCTCGGCCTCCCGCTTCCTGAGGAGGTCGCGCCGGGCTTCCTGATGCCGGTCCACGGTCTCGGCCGTGCGATCTCAGGCGGCTCCCGCCTGCCAGCGCTGGGCCGTGCTGTCGTCCGTCGGGGCGAGGGTGAGGCGGTCGTCTCCGTTCGGGGTGAGGGCCGTGCCGACGGCGACGGCCGGGCGGATCGTGCCGTCCGGGTCGACGGTGAAGCGGAGGTTGGCGCCGTGGTCGCCGTCCACCGAGGAGCACTGCCAGATGCCGACGCCCTTGTCGACCGAGCCCCGGCTGTCCAGGCAGAAGTCGGGATCCGCGGCCGACTGCACGACACCTCGGCCGGTGTCCACCCGCCAGCGCTGGGAGGCGGCGCCGGAGCAGGAGGCGGTGACCACGTCGGTGCCGTTGTCGAAGTCGGCGTCGCGCACGTCCAGGCAGCGGCCGGTGGCGGCGTTCACGACCTGGGCGTAGGCGCCGCCCGGCGGCTTCGGGGCGGGGGAGGGGGACCGGGACGCGGGCGGGGCGGACGCGGATCGCGTCGGGGTCGGTCTGGGGGACGGACGGGCGGGCGCGGGGGAAAACGGTGCGGGGGAGACGGTCGCCGTCACCGTCACCCGTGGGGTCGCGGCGGGCGGGGCCGCGGCCACCGGACCCCGGGGGGGCGCGGCCGGACGGTCGAGGAGCAGGAGCAGCAGCGGCACGAGGGCCACGCCCAGGGCCGCCGAGGCGAGCAGCAGCCGACGGCGGGAAGGGCGCCGCCCGCCCCGCGGCCCGGGCTCGGCGGGCGGCGCCGGGGCGGGGTGCCGGCGTGCGTACGCCGCACCGCCCCACGGCAGCAGCCCCTCCGCCAGCGCCTCGCGCGGGGTGTCGCGGAGCGCGACGACGTCCTCGAACGCCGCCGTGCAGTGCGGGCAGTGGGTCATGTGGGCGTGCAGGTCGGCGCTGTGGCGGGGGTTCTCCGGACGGACCGCCTCCGCGATGAGCCGGCGGAAGTCGGCGCAGCGCGGGTCGTCGGAGGCGGCCAGCCGGACGCGGAGGCATGCCTGCGCCAACGACTGGAGGGCGGGCGGGACGCCGTACCGGACGTCCTCGGGGGTCAGGCCGAGGTGGGCGGCGGTCCGGGCGGTGGGCTCCTGGTCCAGCACGCCGTACCAGAGCAGGCCCTGGGCGCGCGACGGGAGGGTCTGGAACGCCGTGAGCAGGGGCGGGACGGGCGGCCCGGAAGCGCCCGTGGAGTTCAGGACCAGCAGCAGGGCCGGATCGAGGGCGGCGGCGCGTTCGTCGTGCGCCCAGGCGGCGGCCAGCCGTGCGGTCAGCAGGAGCAGATGGTGGCGCAGGGGTACGACCGGCTCGGCGCCGCGGGCGATGTCGCGGGCGGCGCCGGTGAAGGTCTCCGCGGTGAGCCGGCGGGCCGCCGCGTCGCCGGTCGTGGAGTGCCGGGCGTACGCGAGGACCGCGGGGTGGTGGCGGGAGCGGAGTTCCTGGAGGGCCGGATAGGCGGTGGCGCTGGGGGCGCGCAGGAGTTCGGTCAGGCGCGTGTCCGGTGGATTAGGGTCGCCTGGTGTCATGCCTCACCCCTCGGTGCCGCGTCCCTTCCTGACGTACCGGCCAGTCTGGAGGGTGCGCGGGGGCAGCGGGGCGCCTTTGCCGAAAGTGCCGCACGGGCTGCACGTGCTGCGTGCTGTACTGCCACGCGCGCGGAGAGCACCCGCGGCCCACAGCCCGCAGCCCGCGGCCGTGGTCGGCCGGCGGGCGGGCGGGCGTCGGGCAGGCTTCGGGCGGGCGGCCGTCGGTCCTACTCGTCCAGCGTCAGCGCCTTGCGCAGCCGGACCAGGGTCCGGGACAGCAGCCGGGACACGTGCATCTGGGAGATGCCGAGTTCCTCGCCGATCTCCGACTGGGTCAGACCCGCCACGAAGCGCAGCGAGAGGATCCTGCGGTCCCGGGAGGGGAGCTCGGCGATCAGCGGCCTGAGGGACTCGATGTACTCGATGCCCTCCAGGCCGTGGTCCTCGTACCCGATCCGGTCCGCCAGCGCGCCCTCGGAGTCGTCCTCGTCGGGCTGGGCGTCCAGGGAGGAGGCGGTGTACGCGTTGGCGGCCGCCATGCCCTCGACCACCTCTTCCTTCGAGATGCCGAGGCGTTCCGCGAGTTCCGCGACGGTGGGGGAGCGGTCCAGCTTCTGGGCCAGTTCGTCGCCCGCCTTGGCCAGGTCGAGCCGCAGTTCCTGGAGGCGGCGCGGGACCCGTACCGACCACGACGTGTCGCGGAAGAAACGCTTGATCTCGCCGATGATCGTCGGCATCGCGAAGGTGGGGAACTCGACGCCGCGGGACAGTTCGAAGCGGTCGATCGCCTTGATCAGGCCGATGGTGCCGACCTGGATGATGTCCTCCATCGGCTCACTGCGGGAGCGGAACCGGGAGGCGGCGAACTTGACCAGCGCGAGGTTCAGCTCGACGAGCGTGTTGCGCACGTACGAGTACTCGTACGTGCCTTCCTCCAGCGACTCCAGCCGCTCGAAGAGGGTCTTGGACAAGGCGCGCGCGTCGACCGCGTCGACCTCGTCGTAAGGGGGGATCTCGGGCAGGTCCGCGATCAGTCCCTCGATGGCATCCAGTTGTTCCGGTGGGGGTGTCGACGTCGCCGTCCGGGTATGCGAGGCGTCGAGCCGGGGTGACATGGTGTCCTCCATCGTTCTCGGCATAAGGCTGCCGAAGCCGTCCGTGCACTGCGGTGTGCGGCGCCTCCAAAGCCGGCCGTGTCGGTTCAGGTGTCGGTACTAGCCCTACCCGCTCCGTCGAGCCGATCGCAAGTCCGTTCTATTGTGATTTGTCCAGTTCGAGGGGGTTGTTCGGGTGTCGGAGTCCGTGGAGAAGGCGTAATGTTCGAGGGCGTCGGCAAGGCGTTCGGCGGACATCGGCGATCATCGTCAGGCATCGGTCAGGCGATGACAAAGCGGTCACAACCTCGGGAGAGAGACGGCAATGGACCACGGGACGGTCGGCAGCGCACAGTCGGGCCGGCTTCTGGTGGAGGTGCGGGAAGAGGGTTCGAGCGCCGTGGTGATTCCGGCTGGTGAGCTCGATCACCACACCGCGGATCTGTTGCGCGAGCCACTCGACGATCTCCTCGACAAGGGTTTCTCACGCCTCGTCGTGGACTGCTCACGCCTTGAGTTCTGCGACTCGACCGGGCTGAACGTGCTGCTCGGCACCAGGCTGCGGGCCGAGGCGGCGGGCGGCGGGGTGCACCTCGCCTCGATGCAACCCGTCGTCGCCCGGGTCTTCGAGATCACCGGGGCCGAGGCGGTCTTCACCGTCCACGACTCCGTGGCGGCGGCTCTGGCCGACGGGCCCGACGGCGAGACCGACGGCGAGGGCTGAGTCCTGACCCTGCCGTCCGGAACCGGGGGGTGTTCCCGCCGATCGGTCGGGCAGGAGTGATTCTGGATCTGTCGGCGCCCGGCCCGGGCACGCCCGGGTGAATCAGGCCGACAGGACCGTACGAAACTGCAAGAACGCGAATTCTGAATCGTGAACCGGTGAAACGGTGAGGTGAAGCGCTGATGAGCACCACCCGGCCTTACCCGCCGGGCGACCGCGGCCCGGAGCCCAGCGGCGCTTCCGGGGTGTCCGAGACGGCGGCGTCCGGTGTGCCGCCCGCCTCGCCGGGGGGTCGTCAGGTCCGCAGTGTGCGCCTCGAAGGGGAGAGCGGGGTGGTGCCGCTCGCCCGCGACTTCACCCGCGACGCGCTGTACGCGTGGGGGTGGCTGCCGGCCGCCACCGCCGACCGCAGAGCCGCCGCGGAGGACGTGCTGCTCGTGGTCTCCGAGCTGGTCACCAACGCCTGTCTGCATGCCGAGGGGCCCGACGAGCTGTTCCTGTCCTGCGACAACAAGGTGATCCGGGTGGAGGTGTCGGACCGGGGGAACGGCCAGCCCGCGCCGCGTACCCCGCACCGCGCGGGGCGGCCCGGGGGGCACGGGATGTTCATCGTGCAGCGGCTGTGTCTCGACTGGGGGGTCATACGGACGCCGGGGGCGGCCGGGAAGACCGTCTGGGCGGAACTCGGGGCGCCGGCGTAGGGAGTTCCGTTCCGTCGGCATCCCCACACTTCCGCCACGCCCTTTCTCTTCCCTCCTCTTGAGCCCCGGCGTACCTTGACGGCCCATCTGATACGCCGTCAGGAACGAGGTGGACCGTGCCGTCCTCCCAACGAACCGCCGCGCTCGCGTCCGCCGCCGCCCTGGCCGGCTCGGCGGTACTGCTGGCCGCCCCGGCCGCGCACGCCACCGTCGTCGACGTCGACTACCAGTGCCAGACGCCGATCGGCCAGAAGAGCGCGGTCTCCCCGATCGACATCAAGGGCGTCCGCAGCGGCAGCGGCTACTCGATCACCATGTCCTGGCAGAAGGGCGTCTCCTCCAGTCCCGTGGAACTCGGCAAGGGCGCGATGAGCCCGAGCGCCACCATCACGCTCGGCGGCGCCGAGACCGGGACCCTGAACGTCACCGGCCCCGCCAACCAGGCCGCGATCCCCGCCAACACCCCGATCAAGATCAGCGACCTGAGCGGCACCTACACCCCGAAGAAGTCCGGCAAGGTGACCTTCACCCCGGGCACGCTCGTCATCAAGGCGCTCGGCACGACGACGAAGTGCAACCCCACCAACAACCCCGGACCCGCCCTGACCCTCGACGTGACGGCGTCGGGCAGCGGTTCGAGCGGTGGGTCGGGCAGCGGTTCGAGCGGAGGTTCGAGCGGTGGTTCGAGCAGCTCCGGCTCCTCGTCCGGCGGCACGGGCACCGACTCCGGCGGCACCCTCCCCAAGACCGGCCCCGAGGACTCGTTCGTCGCGCTGGGCACCCTCGGCGGGACCGTGCTGCTCGCGGGCGCGGCCGGCACCCTCTGGCTGACCCGGCGGAACCAGACCGCCCGCCGCTGACCCACCGGGTCCGACCGCTGGAGCCGCGCATGCCACCCACCCGCTCCGCACGCCCCAGGCCTCCCATCCGTACCGGGCGCCCCGGTTCCCTCATCAGTACCGCGGGCCCCGCCCGTCCTGCCCGGATGGCCCTCTGGGTTCTCGGGCTCGCCGGGACGGTGCTGCTCCTCGTCGCTCCGCGTGCGGCGGCGGCCGGGGGGTGGTCGGCCGGGCCCGGGGGCGGTGGGCGGCCCTCCTTCTACGCCGAGGGCGTCCCGGGGGCGGTTCTCCAGGACACCGTGTCGGTGACCAACCCCGGCCGGCACCCGGTGACGGTACGGCTGACTGGTACCGGGGTCCCGGTCACCCTCGCCGAGCGCAGCGTCCGCGTCCCGGCCCGCACCCGTGCCGACGTCCCCTTCACGGTGACCGTCCCGGCGGACGCGGCCCCCGGCGACCGCTCCGGCACCCTCGTCGCGCGGGACGCCGACGGCCGCACCGCCGCCGTCCGCATCCGGCTGCGCGTCGGCGGCCCCGCCCTGACGGCCCTGACCGTCGAACACCTGGCCGTCCACGGCGACCGCATCACCTACGAGCTGGTCAACCGCGGTACGACCACCCTCGTACCGAAGCTCGCGGTGCACGCCGACGGGATCTTCGGCCGGGTCCTCGTGGACCGCGCCCCGCGCACCCTCCCGGTCCGCCTCGCCCCCGGCACCCGCACCGAACTGAGCGAGCCGTGGCCCGGCCGGCCCGCGCTGGACGCCGTCCACGTCCGGCTGACGGCGACGGCGGCCGACGGCGCGCACGCCACGGCGAGCACCCGGGCCCACTTCGTGCCCTGGGGTGCGGTGGCGGGCACCACGGCCGCGCTGACGGCGGCGGCCGCCGCGACCGTCGTACGACTGCGCGGGCGCCGTGCCGAACCGGTGGCCGAACCCCCTTCCCCGGACGTCGAGTTGACGGGAGCAGCGAGGTGAGGGCGCGAGCGTTCCCGGTACTGGCGGCGGTGTTCGCGCTGCTGATGCCCCCCCTGGCGGCTGCCGCCGCCGACGGGCCGGCCGTCAAGGTGTCCACGGCGCAGGCGGGCACCGGCGGTTCCGTCACCGTCAGCGGCACCGGCTGGCGTCCGGGCACCCTGCTGATGATGCTGATCTGCGGCCAGGCCACCCCCGCCCGGGGCGTGACCGGCGGCACCAACTCCTGCGCCAACTCCGCCGGACGGGCCGTCACCACCGACGCGGACGGCCGCTTCAGCAAGCAACTCCCGGTCGCCGAGCCGCCGGTGCCCTGCCCCTGCGTCGTCCACGTGGCCACCGTGACCGGCGCCACGGCCGACGCGGACGCCGCCTTCCAGGTCGCCGGACACGCCGTGAAGCCGCTGCCCGCCGCGACCTCCGGCGGCCGCCTCTCGATGCTCACCGACACCCGCCTGGAGGGCTCCTCGGGCCTGCTGACCTGGTTCGGCGCACCGCCCTCCCGCACCCTCGTCTTCACCATCGGCAACGCCGGGCCGGCCCCGCTCAAGGACCCCGTCTTCCAGGTGGGCACCGCGCACGGCCTGTTCGCGCCCCAGTGGGACGAGCAGCAGTGGCACGGCACCCTCGCGCCCGGCGGGAAGGCCGAGATCAAGCTGCCCTTCGAGCTCTCCGCGGGGGCTCACGGCGACTACACCGTCTCCCTGAGGTACGACGGCAGGACCCTCGCCGAACAGCCCTGGGGCGTCGGCCGCCCCTGGGGGGTGACCCTGTTCTGGTTCCTGCTCTGCGTGGTCGTACCGACCGCCGTCTTCCGCATCGGCATGGCCGTCGTGGACCGGGTACGACCGCCCCGCGGTCACCGGGCGGCACCACGCCCTGCCTTCCGCGTCCCCCGCCTGCGACGCGCGCCCGCGCCCGACCCCGGGCCCGCCACGACCTCGACCCTGCCGTGGTTCACCCCGGACGACGATCCGGGCGCGACGGCCGGTCGGCTCTCCGCACCGCACGACGACAGCCCGGCGAGTCCCACGACTCCCACGCCACCCACGACTCCCACCACGAAAGGACCCACGTGAGCATGCGAAGGAGAGTGACACCGGTCAGAGCGGGCGCGGCGGCGGCCGCTCTGGTCCTCGGCGGGGCGGGTGTCCTGCTCGGCGCGGCCGCCGGTACCGCCCAGGCCGCCGAGGTGTCGTACGCGACGCACTGCGTTCCGCCCGCCGGGGTCGCCGACCCGGTCGACGGGACCACGAAGGTCGAGATCACCGCGCCCGCCACCGCCAAGGTCGGCGACACGGTCGACGTCACCTGGAAGTTCGTGCAGGCCGCGTCCAAGAACCCGGACATCATCGACCTGCCCGCCGACACGGTCCAGCCGTCCGGCACCCTCAAGGCGGCCGGCGCCCAGAGCGCCGACGTCGCGATGCAGGGACCGCGGAAGAACCCGGCGATCCCCAAGGGCGGCGACATGGTGCTGTCCGACATGACGGGCACGCTGAAACTGACGTCCCCCGGCGAGGTGACGCTCACCCCGGACGCGTACACGGTCAACGCGTTCGGCACGAACACCGTGTGCACCCCTTCCGGGTCGGTCCCGAAGGCGGCGACGATCGAGGTGACCGGATCCGGTTCGACCGGCTCGGCGAGCCCGACGGACACCACGTCCGCCTCCGCCTCCCCCTCCACGTCACCCTCCGGCCCCGCGAGCCCCTCCGACTCCGCGTCGGCGTCGGCGTCCGCCTCCGACGGCACGGGCAGCGGCCAGACCGACTTCACGGGCAAGGAGGTCGACATCCCCTACGCCTGCAAGACGCCCATCGGCGACAAGAGCGCGACCTCGCCGGTGCAGATCAACGCCAAGAAGGACGGCGGCGGGTTCGCCCTCACCGTGCAGTTCAAGAAGTCGGTGATGGACAGCCCGGTGGACATCCCGGCGGACTCGGTGAAGCCGTCGATGGAGGTGGTCCTCGGCGGCGCCGACAAGGGCACGGTCCACGTGGAGGGCCCCACCAACTCCGCCGCGATCAAGGCCGGCGCCCCCATCGAGATCCCGGACCTGACGGGCACGTACAAGCCGGGCGCGAGCGGTACGTCGACGCTGTCGCCGGGCGTCCTGACGGTCCAGGCCCTCGGCACGACCACGACGTGCACGCCGACGAAGACGGAGGTCTCGCTGACCCTGGACACGACGCAGCAGGCGAGCGGGGCGTCGGGCGGCACGTCGACCTCAGGCGGCTCATCGTCATCGAGCAGCGGCGGCCTCGCGGAGACCGGCGACAGCAGCCACGGCGCGCTGAAGGCCCTGGGCCTGGTGGCGGGCACGGCGATCCTGCTGGGCGGCGCGGTGTTCACCTTCATGCCAGGACGAAGGACGCGATGAGAAACGCAGGGACGCGGGGAACCGCGCGCTCAGCCCCCACCAACCGTTAGCCGAAAACGTGAGAGGGCCACCGGGATCCAGCATCCCGGTGGCCCTCCGTCACAAGACGATCAGTGCACGTCGCCCATCAGCTCGCGCACCTTCTTGCGGTACATCCACACGGCCACACCGGCCAGCACCGCCAGCACCGCCTGGAGCGCCACGATCCCCGTCTTGTTCAGGTCGACCCCGGCGATCGACAGCAACCCGGTCGTCGCGTCACCCGCGGTCACCGCGAGGAACCACACACCCATCATCTGGGACGCGTACTTCGCCGGAGCCATCTTCGTCGTCACGGACAGGCCCACCGGGGACAGCATCAGCTCACCCACGGTCTGCACGAAGTAGATCCCCACCAGCCACATCGCCGCGGCCTTGTGACCACCGTCGGCGATCGACAGCGGCGCGAGGAACAGGAAGAACGACGCACCGATCAGCACCAGACCACCGGCGAACTTCACGGCCGTGCTCGGCTCCTTGCCGCGGCGGGCCAGCGCCAGCCACGCCCAGGCGAACACCGGCGCGAACGCCATGATCATGACCGGGTTGACGGACTGGTACCAGGAGACCGGGAAGTTCCAGCCGAAGATCGTGTTCTTCGCGGAGGCGTCGGCGAACAGGGAGACGGTCGAGCCACCCTGGTCGTAGATCATCCAGAAGACCGCGGCGGCCACGAAGAACCAGATGTACGCGCTCATCTTGGACTGCTCGGCGCGGTCCAGGTCCTTGTCCCGCTTGATGCGGGCGATGACGAACACCGGGATCAGCAGACCGGCGATCGTGATCGGGACCAGCAGCCAGTTCAGCGTGTAGACGCCGGAGACACCCACGACCAGGTAGAAGACCGCGGCGACGGCGGCCCAGAGGCCGGCCTTCGTCAGCGTCGCCTTCTTCTCCGCGGCGGACAGCGGCGTCGGGACGATGTCCGAACGCGAGCTCAGGTGGCGGGTGCCCAGCAGGAACTGGGCGAGGCCGAGCGCCATGCCGACCGCGGCCAGCGCGAAGCCGAGGTGCCAGTTGTAGCTCTCGCCGACGGTGCCGATGACCAGCGGCGCGGCGAACGCGCCCAGGTTGATGCCGATGTAGAAGAGCGTGAAGCCACCGTCACGGCGCGGGTCGTCCGGGCCGTCGTACAGGTGGCCGACCATCGTGGAGATGTTGGCCTTCAGCAGACCGGAACCGATCGCGACCAGGCCGAGGCCCGCGAAGAACGTCCCGGCGCTGGGCAGCGCCAGCGTCAGGTGGCCGAGCATGATGACCGTACCCGCGACGGCGACCGTCTTGCGGGGGCCGAGGACACGGTCGGCGAACCAGCCGCCCGGCAGGGCGAGCAGGTACACGAGCGACAGGTACACCGAGTAGATCGCCGTCGCCGTGGCCGCGCTCATGTGCAGGCCGCCGGGAGCGACCAGGTACAGCGGGAGCAGGGCCTTCATGCCGTAGTAGGAGAATCGCTCCCACATCTCGGTCATGAAGAGAGTGGCCAGTCCGCGGGGGTGGCCGAAGAAGGTCTTCTCGGAACCGGGGGTGCCCGGTCGGACCGAGTCCTTCGTCAGGCTGGACGCCATGGTCGTTCCTTGCTGGTCGGAGCGCGCGGCGGGGCTTTGCGCGCCCGTGGGGGGAGCGGCCGGCACCGGCGGGTCGGACCGTCCACCCCACGCCCAGGGGGAGCCCGTCCCGGGTCGCGGGGCGGCGGACGGCGACCACCGGGATCCACGCCCCGTGACGCTGTGTCGCGTCCGGAGCCCGGCCAGAGGTCATTACCTTTCGGGGCCGGATCGAACCGGCCCGCACACAAAAGAGACCTTCAGCGACGAGATGCCCGCCGAAGGTCCCCGGTGTACTACAGGCGTTCACTTCACTCTACGTCAGGACACTGCCGGATATGGAAGGACTTGAGACACGGATCACAGGTGTCGGGGGAACCTCAGGACGGGTTTCGAAGGTCCCTTCTACGATCGCACCCTTCACCCACAGGTTCGTACCACTGTGCCCCAAGGTAAGAATCCCGGGTGCCGATCACACTCCTTTACAGCGCGTGAGCGGTCTACCATCAGCTCATGACCCGTGTACTGCTCGCCGAGGACGACGCGTCCATCTCGGAGCCGCTGGCCCGCGCCCTACGCCGGGAAGGTTACGAGGTCGAGGTGCGCGAGGACGGACCGACCGCGCTCGACGCCGGAATGCAGGGCGGCATCGATCTGGTCGTCCTGGACCTCGGGCTGCCCGGCATGGACGGCCTGGAGGTCGCGCGCCGGCTGCGGGCCGAGGGCCACGCCGTGCCGATCCTCATCCTGACCGCACGGGCCGACGAGGTGGACACCGTCGTCGGTCTCGACGCGGGCGCCGACGACTACGTCACCAAGCCGTTCCGGCTCGCCGAACTGCTCGCCCGGGTGCGGGCGCTGCTGCGCAGGGGCGCCACGGAGCCCGCGCAGCCGCCGGCCACGCACGGTGTGCGCATCGACGTGGAGTCGCACCGGGCCTGGATGGGGGACGAGGAACTCCAGCTCACCGCCAAGGAGTTCGACCTGCTGCGGGTGCTGGTGCGGGACGCCGGCCGGGTGGTGACCAGGGACCAGCTGATGCGCGAGGTCTGGGACACGACGTGGTGGTCGTCCACCAAGACGCTCGACATGCACATCTCGTGGCTGCGCAAGAAGCTCGGCGACGACGCGGCGAACCCGCGGTACATCGCCACCGTGCGGGGCGTCGGGTTCCGTTTCGAGAAGAGCTAGGTCGGTCACGCCGCGCGCCCCCTCCCGGGGTGCTGATGTGGTCGTCTCCCGGAGAGTGCCGTGCGTCGTCGTCTGATCCAGTCCACCCTCGCCGTCGTACTCGTCGTCATCGCCGTGTTCGGCGTCTCTCTCGTGATCGTCGAGTCGCGGACCATCAGCAACAGCGCCCAGGAGCGCGTCGACTCCGAGGCGCTGCGGCTCGCCAGCATCGTGGACAGCCGGATCCTCGGGGACGAGGACGTGACCGCCGAGATACTGCGCAGCCAGGTCTCCAAGGAGCAGTACGCCGTCATCCGGATCCCGGGGAAGCCGGTGATCGAGCTCGGCACGAAGCCCGAGGGCGACGTCATCCACTTCACCGCCGACGGTGAGGAGGGGGAGACGGTCACCGTCCAGGAGCCGCGCTCCACGGTGACCCGGGAGGTCGGCCGTACGCTGCTGATCATCGCGGCGGTCGCGCTGCTCGCCGTGATCGCCGCCGTGCTGCTGGCCATCCGGCAGGCCAACCGGCTCGCCTCCCCGCTCACCGACCTCGCGGAGACCGCGGAGCGGCTGGGCTCCGGCGACCCGCGGCCCCGCCACAAGCGGTACGGCGTTCCCGAGCTGGACCGGGTCGCCGACGTCCTGGACTCCTCCGCCGAGCGGATCGGGCGGATGCTCACCGCCGAGCGGCGGCTCGCCGCCGACGCCTCCCACCAGCTGCGCACCCCGCTCACCGCGCTGTCCATGCGCCTTGAGGAGATCACCCTCACGGATGACCCGGACATCGTGAAGGAGGAGGCGAACGTGGCGCTCACACAGGTCGAGCGGCTCACGGACGTCGTCGAGCGGCTGCTGACGAACTCCCGCGACCCGCGCACCGGCTCCGCCGTCTCCTTCGACCTGGACGAGGTCATCCAGCAGCAGCTCGCCGAGTGGCGGCCCGCCTACCGCGGGGTGGGCCGGGCGATCGTCAGCTCGGGCAAACGGCATCTGCGGGCCGTGGGGACGCCGGGTGCGGTGGCGCAGGTACTGGCCGCGCTCATCGAGAACTCGCTGATGCACGGCGGCGGCACGGTCGCGCTGCGCACCCGGGTCACCGGCAACCAGGCCGTGGTCGAGGTGACCGACGAGGGCGCCGGGGTCCCCGCCGACCTCGGCAACCGGATCTTCGAGCGGACCATCAGTGGCCGCAACTCCACCGGGATCGGGCTGGCCGTCGCCCGGGACCTCGCGGAGGCGGACGGCGGCCGCCTCGAACTGCTCCAGGCCCAGCCCCCGGTGTTCGGCCTGTTCCTCTCCCGAACGCCGCCCCAGCACAAACCCGACGACGGCCTCCCGACGGTCCGCTAGCGGACCCGTTGCCCGGGGTTCCGTGAGTCGGCGGCCTGCTCCAGGATGGCCTCCGCGTCCGCGACCGTGTCACGGGCCGGCAGCGTCTTGAAGACCCAGCTGCGGTACGACCAGAAGCGGAACAACGTCGCCACGCCGATGCCGACGAACTTGAAGACGTTGCTCTGCAGCGGGCTGTCCCAGCCGAACCCGTAGGTCGCCAGGTACAGCACACCGTTCTCGATCACCAGGCCGACCGCGCTGAACAGCAGGAACAGGGTGAGTTCCCGGGTGCGGCCGCCCTTGTCACGGTCCCGGTACGTCCAGTAGCGGAAGCCCAGGTAGTTGAAGACGATGGCGACGACGGTGGCTATGACACTCGCGCGCACCACCGGCAGCTCGGTGACGTGCCGGACCAGGTTGAAGACGCCGAGATTGACGAGAATTCCGGCCCCGCCGACGGCGCCGAACTTGGCGACCTCTCGTACGAGCCGTTGCAGCCCCGAGGAACCACGTTCCATGGTTGTGCGGGCTCCCGTCCGTAGGTGTTGGCGACCCAGCCATGCTAACGACCCCGGGTGTCCCGTGCCTGTGGATGGCGACACAGCTGGGGAACGGCTTGGGAAGAAGACCGGAAAACCGGGGCAAGAGGCGGCGAAGCGGCGGGTAAGAGCGCCGGTCGGGGGCGTGCGATCCGGCCACCCCGGAGCGGCCGATACCCTGAGGGTGTGACGTTCCCGGTAGTAGGCATGGTCGGCGGGGGGCAGCTCGCGCGTATGACGCACGAGGCGGGCATCCCGCTGGGCATCAGGTTCAAGCTCCTCAGTGACACCCCTCAGGACTCGGCGGCCCAGGTGGTGAGCGATGTCGTCGTCGGCGACTACCGCGACCTGGACACGCTGCGCGAGTTCGCGCGCGGCTGCGACGTGATCACCTTCGATCACGAGCACGTCCCCACCGAGCACCTGCGGGCCCTGGAGGCGGACGGCATCCCCGTGCGCCCCGGCCCCGACGCGCTGGTGCACGCCCAGGACAAGGGCGTGATGCGGGCGAAGCTCGACGCGATCGGCATCCCGTGCCCGCGGCACCGGATCGTGGCCGACCAGGAGGACGTGGTCCGGTTCGCGGCCGAGGGCGACGGCTTCCCCGTCGTCCTCAAGACGGTCCGCGGCGGCTACGACGGCAAGGGCGTGTGGGTCGTGGAGACGGCCGAGGAGGCCGCCGACCCGTTCCGGGCCGGTGTGCCGGTCCTCGCCGAGGAGAAGGTCGACTACGTCCGCGAGCTCGCCGCCAACGTCGTACGCTCCCCGCACGGCCAGGCCGTCGCCTACCCGGTGGTCGAGTCCCAGCAGGTGAACGGCGTCTGCGACACGGTGATCGCCCCCGCCCCCGACCTGGACGAGGACCTCGCGCTGCGGGCCGAGGAGATGGCCCTGACCATCGCCAAGGAGCTCGGCGTCGTCGGACACCTGGCCGTGGAGCTGTTCCAGACCCGCGACGGCCGCATCCTCGTCAACGAACTGGCGATGCGCCCCCACAACTCCGGGCACTGGACCCAGGACGGCGCGATCACCTCCCAGTTCGCCAACCACGTCCGCGCGGTCCTGGACCTGCCCCTGGGCGACCCGCGTCCGCGCGCGAAGTGGACCGTCATGGTCAACGTCCTGGGCGGCGACTACCCCGACATGTACTCCGCGTACCTGCACTGCATGGCCCGCGACCCCAAACTGAAGATCCACATGTACGGCAAGGACGTGAAGCCCGGCCGCAAGGTCGGCCACGTCAACACCTACGGCGACGACCTGGACGACGTACTCGACCGCGCACGTCACGCAGCCGGCTACCTGAGAGGCACGATCACCGATTGACCTCGGCCCCTCCGCTTCGGGAGGGGCCTGCCGTGGTTCGCACCACGACGCTTCCTGCTTCATCGCCGACCGCCCGCCCGGAGGCACTCCGTTGGGGTCTTACACCGGCTCCACAGGCCGACACCGCCAGCCCGGCGGCCAAAATCGTCTTCGCGGCGTTGTGGTCCCGATCGTGCTGGGCGCCGCAGCCCGCACACGTCCATCGCCGGACGCCCAGGGGCAGCTCATCGTGGATCAGGCCGCACGTGGAGCAGGTCCTGCTCGACGGGAAGAAGCGGTCGATCGTGATCAGCTCGCGCCCGTACCAGGCGCATTTGTACTCCAACAGGGATCGCAGCTCTGTCCACGAGGCATCGGAAATCGCACGTGCGAGAGTGCGGTTGCCCAGCAGGCTGCGGACGGTCAGGTCCTCGATCACGATCGTTTGGTTCTCACGAACGAGTCGAGTGGTCAGCTTGTGGAGGAAATCTCGACGCCGGTCGCTGATGCGTGCGTGGACACGTGCCACTTTGACGCGCGCCTTGTGTCGGTTCCTGGAGCCCTGGACCTTGCGAGAAAGTTCCCGCTGTGTCTTGGCGAGGCGGCTTCGATCCTTTCGCTCGAACTTCGGGTTGGTGATCTTCTCGCCGGTGGACAGGGTGAGCAGGCTCGTGAGACCCGCGTCGAGTCCCACCGCTGCGTCCGTGACGGGCCCGGGGCTGACCGTGCTTTCCATGAGCAGGGCAACGAACCAACGGCCTGCCCTGTCCCGGGACACCGTGACCGTGGACGGTTCGGCGCCCTCCGGAAGGGGCCGCGACCACACGACGGCCAGCGGATCACGCATCTTGGCCAGCGTGAGCTCACCGTTGTGGAAGCGGAACGCGGAGCGTGTGTACTCGGCAGAGTCCTTCGACCTCTTCTTCGACTTGAAACGAGGGTGTCGAGCCCGCTTGTCGAAAAAGGCCGTGTAGGCGGTCTGCAGATGACGCAGACACTGCTGCAGCGGAACGGAAGAGACCTGTGCCAGAAAGGCCAGCTCTTCGGTCCTCTTCCACTCCGTGAGCATCGCCGACGTTTCCACGTAGGAAACCCGGCGGTGCTCCAGCGTCCACGCCCGGGACCGTGCAGCGAGCGCCATGTTGAAGACCTTGCGCACGCAGCCGACCCACGTTTCACGCGTTAGCTCCTTTGATGTAAGCATGTCTGGCACTCGGGGAATCCTGTCGTGCGGATCCGGATGAACCGCTCCCGCTTGCGAGCGAGGCGCCTATACACACCCCTCGGCCCGAGGCCGAGCGGGTACGCAAGGAGATTTAGATGAGCCCCGTTGTTGGCATCGTGATGGGTTCGGACTCCGACTGGCCCGTCATGGAGGCCGCCGCCAAGGCCCTGGACGAGTTCGAGATCGAGTACGAGGTCGATGTCGTCTCCGCGCACCGCATGCCGCGCGAGATGATCACCTACGGCGAGCAGGCCGCCGACCGCGGGCTGAAGGTGATCATCGCGGGCGCCGGGGGAGCGGCCCACCTCCCGGGCATGCTCGCCTCGGTCACGCCCCTCCCGGTCATCGGCGTGCCGGTCCCGCTGAAGTACCTCGACGGCATGGACTCCCTGCTCTCCATCGTGCAGATGCCGGCGGGCGTCCCGGTCGCCACCGTCTCCGTCGCCGGCGCCCGCAACGCCGGTCTGCTGGCCGCCCGCATCCTCGCCGCGCACGACGAGGACCTCCTGCACCGGATGCGCGAGTTCCAGCAGGACCTCAACGACCAGGCGACGGAGAAGGGCAAGCGCCTGCGGTCCAAGGTCGAGGGCCCGACCGGCTTCGGCTTCGGCAAGTAGGACTCCGGGAAGCAATACGCAATGACCTCTCTCGACGAAGCCCGGTCCCTGCTGCGCGAGTTCCCGGTCGTCGACGGCCACAACGACCTGCCGTACGCACTGCGCGAGCAGGTCCGCTACGACCTCGACGCCCGCGACATCGCCACCCACCAGAACGCCCACCTGCACACCGACATCCCGCGCCTGCGCGAGGGCGGGGTCGGCGCGCAGTACTGGTCGGTGTACGTCCGCTCGGACCTGCCGGGCGCGGTCCCGGCGACCCTCGAACAGATCGACTGCGTACGGCAGCTGATCGCCCGGTACCCGGCCGACCTGCGGGCCGCGCTGACCGCCGCGGACATGGAGGCGGCGCGCGCGGAAGGCCGTATCGCGTCCCTGATGGGCGCGGAGGGCGGCCACTCGATCGACAACTCGCTGGGCACCCTGCGCGGTCTGTACGAGCTGGGCGTGCGCTACATGACGCTCACCCACAACGACAACAACGACTGGGCGGACTCGGCGACCGACGAGCCGAACGTCGGCGGCCTGTCCGCCTTCGGCCGCGAGGTGGTCCGGGAGATGAACCGCCTGGGCATGCTGGTGGACCTCTCCCACGTCGCGGCCACGACCATGCGCGCGGCCCTGGACACGACCGCCGCCCCGGTGATCTTCTCCCACTCCTCCGCCCGGGCCGTCTGCGACCATCCCCGCAACATCCCGGACGACGTCCTCGAACGCCTGCCCGCCAACGGCGGCATGGCGATGGTGACGTTCGTGCCGAAGTTCGTGCTCCAGGCGGCGGTCGACTGGACGGCGGCGGCCGACGACAACATGCGCGCCCACGGCCTCCACCACCTCAACACCACCGAGGAGGCGATGAAGGTCCACCGCGCCTTCGAGGAGAGCAACCCCCGCCCGGTCGCGACCACCGCGACGGTCGCCGACCACCTCGACCACATGCGCGAGGTCGCCGGCATCGACCACCTCGGCATCGGCGGCGACTACGACGGCACGGCCTTCACCCCCGACGGTCTGAACGACGTCTCCGGCTACCCCAACCTCCTCGCCGAACTCCTCGACCGCGGCTGGTCCACGTCCGACCTGGCCAAGCTGACCTGGCAGAACGCGGTCCGCGTGCTCGGCGCGGCGGAGGACGTGGCCCGCGACCTCCAGGCGACCCGCGGCCCCTCCCACGCCACGATCGAGTCCCTGGACGGCTGACACCCGGCCCGCCTCGCGGCGGCTCACGCACCGGCGGGGACGGCGCGGCCGCGGCCCCGCCCGCCCCCGTACGGGCGCCGCGGCGGCGATACCCCCGAACGCCCCGTCCACCAGGAACCCTCCCGGCCGGGCGTGCGACGGTGGACTACAGCCCCTTCACGACGTAGCCCACGACGACGTACGGAGCCCCCATGGCCGACCTCCAGAACGACGTCCCCGCCGCGACCGAGGTCGGTCAGGGCGACTGGCTCCCGGACGACCCGTTCCCGGCGGAGACCGACCGCGAACTCCTGGGACGGGCGCACGCCCTGCTGGCCGAGCACCCGGTCGCGGACGGCTACAGCGGGCTGCCGCGGGCGCTGGAACCGCTGCCCTGGTACGACCTGGAGCTGGGCGAGGCCGCCGTGGACACGGACGTGCCCCGGCTGCGCGAAGGGCACGTCGGCGCCCTGTTCTGGTCGTTGCAGGTGGCGCCGGACGAGCGGGCCGTGGGCGCCACGCTGGAGCAGCTGGACCTGGCCCGCCGGGTCGTCGAGGCGCATCCGGAGGGCCTGCGGATGGTGCGCACCGCCGGGCAGATCATCGACGCCCGGCACTGCGGCCGGGTCGCCGTGGTGCTCGGCCCGGCCTCCGCCGCCGCCGTCGACGACTCCCTCGGCATCCTGCGGGTCCTGCACTCCCTCGGCCTGCGCGTGCTCTCCCTCGCGGGCGCCGCCTGGGCGGCCGAGGAGGGCCTGACCCGGTTCGGCGAGGAGGTGGTGCGGGAGATGAACCGGCTCGGGGTGCTCGCCGACCTGTCCGGTGCCCCGGAGGCCGCCCTCGCCCGGGTGCTCGCCCTCTCCAAGACACCGGTCCTGTGCACCCGCTCCGCGGCCGCGGCGGTACGCCCGCACCCCGCCAACCTCTCCGACGGCCTGCTCGCGCGGCTGGGGGAGCACAAGGGGGTGTGCATGGTGCCGCTGACCGCCGAGCAGACCGGGCCGACGGTCCCGGACGTCGCCGACCACCTCGACCACGTCCGGGTGGTGGCCGGCCCCGAGTGCGTCGCCCTGTCCGGCACCTACGACTCGGGCGCCGCCCACCCCCGCGACCTCGCCGACGCCTCCTGCTATCCCCGGCTGATCGCCGAACTGCTCCGACGCGGCTGGTCCGAGCCCGAACTGGCCCTGCTGACCTGGGGGAACGTCCAGCGGGCCCTGCGCAGCGCCGACTTCACAGCCCGCGCGTCGCAACGCCGCCGGGACCCGAACCAGCCCCGCCCGGCCGACGCCGAGGAGTGACCCGCCGGGCCCGGCCATGCGTCCTTCTCGTACCGGGTCAGTCGATGCGGCAGAGGCAGAACGGGTGCCCGGCCGGGTCGGTGTACACCCGGAAGTCCTCGGCGTCGGGGTCGTCCTCCCGCCTCAGCAGCCGGGCCCCGAGCGCCAGCACCTTCTTCTCGGCCGCGTCGACGTCCTCCCACGTCGGCCCCGCGTCGAAGTCGAGGTGGAACTGCTGGGAGTCGCGGTCGGCGCGCGGCCACTGCGGCGGGGTGTACTCCTCGGCCCGCTGGAAGCACAGCCGCGGCCCGTCCGGCAGCTTCAGCACCACCCAGTCGGCCGCCTCCGCCGCCGGGGGGCCGCCGGCCACGGCCGCGTAGAACTCGGCCAGGGCCAGCGGGTCGGGACAGTCGATCACTACGTTGCGCAGTCGGGCGATGGACGCCATGGATCTCCCTCTCTCGACAGGTCTCTCGACAGGTCTCCGCGCGGGCGCTCTCAGGAGGCGCAGAGGCAGAACGGGTGCCCCGCCGGGTCGGCGTACACCCGGAAACTGCGGGTCCGGTCCGTCGCGTCCAGCGGCTTCGCGCCCAGCTCCAGCACCCCCTGCTCGGCCGCGTCCAGGTCCGGCACCACCAGGTCCAGGTGGAACTGCTGCGAGTCGTCGGGCGCGGGCCACTTCGGCGGCACGAAACCGGGCGCCTTCTGGAACGCCAGCGCCTGCCCGCCGGGCACGTTCAGGTCCACCCAGTCGCCCTCTCCCTCCGCGCTTCCGCCCAGCACCCCGGCGTAGAAACCGGCGAGCGCGGCGGGATCGGGACAGTCCAGGACGACGACACCGAGCTTGGCGAGAGCCATGACTTCCTCCTTGGGTCCGAGTTACCTGTAGTGGCGGGTAACCAGTAACGGTTACCGCATGCTCCCGCAGCGGAGGTAACGTCGCAAGGAGATTGCGGAGGTGACGCGCGGGGATGAGTGGAAGATCGCCGGCGCCGGGCGGCCTGGCCCTGGTGGAGGCCCTGGTGAACACCCTGGACCTGGAGTCCGGCGCCGACACCCTGGACACGCCGGACGGCAGGGCGGCCCTCGGCATCACGGAGGCCGGGCTCGCGGCCGCCCGCACCCTGCGCGAGTCCCTGCGCGCCACGCTCCTCGCCCACGCCGGCCATCCGCCGCACCGCGAGGTCACCCCGCTGGGCGACCTGCTGGCCACCGCCCCCCTCCACGTCGCCGTGGACCCCGCGGACGGCTCGGCGACCCTCGCCCCCGCCGACTCCGCCCCCCTGGTCTCCCGCGTGGCCGCGGCGGTCGCCAACGCCCTGGTCGAGGGCACCTGGGCCCGGCTCAAGGCGTGCGAGGACGACACCTGCCACTGGGCGTACTACGACCGCAGCCCGGCCGGACGCGGCCGCTGGTGCTCCATGCAGGTGTGCGGGTCGCGCGCGAAGATGCGCCGTTACCGGGCCAAGGACCGGTAACGCACAGCCGGTTCACCGCTCACACCCGTGCCCCGTGGTGCAGAATGCAACAAGACACCGGTTCGGCCGACTGAGCCTCGGCCGAACCGGTGTCGTCCGCCGTGCGGACCTCGTGCCGGAGCGCCCCGTCCGGGGCGCGGATCCGCACCCGCGGTACTACGCCGTGGGCCGTCCCATGGCGCGGTACGTCCACCCGGCCCGCCGCCAGACCTCCGGCTCCAGCGCGTTCCGCCCGTCCAGGATCACCTTCGCCGCGGCCACCTCGCCCAGCACCGCCGGATCCAGCTCCCGGAACTCCCGCCACTCGGTCAGGTGCAGCACGACGTGCGCCCCCCGCACGGCCTCCAGCGCGGACTCCGCGTAGCCCAGCGTCGGGAACAGCTTCCGCGCGTTGTCCATCCCCTTCGGGTCGTACACCGTCACCTGCCCGCCCTGCAGGTGGATCTGCCCCGCCACGTTCAGCGCCGGCGAGTCCCGTACGTCGTCCGAGTCCGGTTTGAACGCCGCGCCGAGCACCGCGACCCGCTTCCCGAGGAACGACCCGCCGCCCAGCGCCTCCCGGGCCATCTC
This sequence comes from Streptomyces sp. NPDC021562, assembly GCF_040640875.1. Taxonomy (NCBI): domain Bacteria; kingdom Bacillati; phylum Actinomycetota; class Actinomycetes; order Kitasatosporales; family Streptomycetaceae; genus Streptomyces; species Streptomyces sp. NPDC021562. Next base: position 42,983 of record NZ_JBFACN010000035.1, on the reverse strand, counting down.
GACCATCTGCCCGCGGCGCCGCATGTTGATGGAGTCGATCTCGCGCAGGAAGGTCAGCGCCTGGTCGGCGCCGAGCTCACCGGCCCGCGCCATGAAGGCGCGGATGTCCTTCGGCAGGCACCCGCCGCCGAACCCGATCCCGGCCCGCAGGAACTTCTTGCCGATCCGGTCGTCGTACCCGATCGCCTCCGCCAGCTTCACCACGTCACCGCCGCCGGCCTCACAGACCTCCGCCATCGCGTTGATGAAGGAGATCTTCGTGGCGAGGAAGGAGTTCGCCGAGGTCTTGACCAGCTCGGCGGTCGGGAAGTCCGTCACCACGAACGGCGTGCCCTCGCCCACCGGCGTCGCGTACACCTCGCGCAGCAGCTTCTCGGCGCGCTCGCTGCGCACCCCCACCACGACCCGGTCCGGGTGCAGGGTGTCCTGCACGGCGAAGCCCTCACGCAGGAACTCCGGGTTCCAGGCCAGCTCGGCATCGGCGCCGGCGGGCGCGTTCTCGGCGAGGTAGGCGGCGAGCCGGTCCGCCGAGCCGACGGGCACCGTCGACTTGCCGACGACCAGCGCGGGCCCGGTGAGGTGCGGGGCGAGCGAGGCGATCGCGGAGTCGACGTACGACATGTCGCACGCGTACTCGCCGTGCTTCTGCGGAGTGTTCACGCAGACGAAGTGGACGTCGCCGAAGGCGCCGACCTCGGCCCAGTCGGTGGTGAAGCGCAGCCGCCCGGTGGAGCCCTCGAACCCGGCCACGTGCCGGCGCAGCAACTCGTCGAGCCCCGGTTCGTACATCGGGGTCTCGCCGCGCTCCAGCATCGCGATCTTCTCGGGTACGACGTCCAGTCCGAGCACCTCGAAGCCCAGCTCGGCCATGGCCGCGGCATGGGTGGCGCCGAGATAGCCGGTGCCGATCACGGTGATCTTGAGGCTCATTGATGCTCCAGCTCGGGGACGTGGGTGCGGGCTGCGGCCCGAGCATAACCGGGCCGTGTTCCGGGCAACTTTCCCGCTGTCACCAAGCTCACGTCACCTCTGCGTGGGCGACGTTCTAAACTTTGAGTTACTTAACAGTAATTAGCGTCAGCACCACTGCGTCTGGAGTGAGAGACCTTGGCCGGATCGGCTGACTTCGACCTGTACCGCCCGTCCGAGGAGCACGACATGCTCCGCGACGTCGTCCGTGCGCTGGTCGAGGCGAAGATCGCCCCGTACGCGGCCGCGGTGGACGAGGAGGCCCGCTTCCCGCAGGAGGCGCTGGACGCGCTGGTCGCCAACGACCTGCACGCGGTGCACGTGCCCGAGGAGTACGGCGGCTCCGGCGCGGACGCGCTCGCCACCGTCATCGTGATCGAGGAGGTGGCCCGCGCCTGCGTCTCCTCGTCCCTGATCCCCGCCGTGAACAAGCTGGGCTCGCTCCCGGTGATCCTGTCCGGCGGCGAGGACCTGAAGAAGAAGTACCTCACCCCGCTCGCCAAGGGCGACGCGATGTTCTCGTACTGCCTCTCCGAGCCGGACGCGGGCTCCGACGCGGGCGGCATGAAGACGAAGGCGGTCCGCGACGGCGACCACTACGTCCTCAACGGCGTGAAGCGCTGGATCACCAACGCGGGCGTCTCCGAGTACTACACGGTCATGGCGGTCACCGACCCGACCAAGCGCACCAAGGGGATCTCCGCCTTCGTCGTCGAGAAGTCCGACGAGGGCGTCTCCTTCGGCGCGCCGGAGAAGAAGCTCGGCATCAAGGGGTCGCCGACCCGCGAGGTCTACTTCGACAACGTCCGCATCCCCGCCGACCGCATGATCGGCGCGGAGGGCACCGGTTTCGCCACCGCGATGAAGACCCTGGACCACACCCGGATCACCATCGCCGCCCAGGCGCTCGGCGTCGCCCAGGGCGCCCTCGACTACGCCAAGGGCTACGTCCAGGAGCGCAAGCAGTTCGGCAAGCCGATCGGCGACTTCCAGGGCATCCAGTTCATGCTCGCCGACATGGCCATGAAGATCGCCGCCGCCCGCGCCCTCACCTACCAGGCCGCGGCCGCCTCCGAGCGCGGCGACGCCGACCTCACCTTCCAGGGCGCGGCGGCCAAGTGCTTCGCCTCGGACGTCGCCATGGAGGTCACCACGGACGCCGTCCAACTCCTCGGCGGCTACGGCTACACCCGCGACTACCCGGTGGAGCGCATGATGCGCGACGCGAAGATCACCCAGATCTACGAAGGCACGAACCAGGTCCAGCGCATCGTCATGGCAAGGAACCTCCCCTAGCAGGGTCTTGCAGGTCAGGAGCGTTCCGAAGCTCCGGCGGGACACCCTCGGCTTTCTCGGCCCCCGGCACGACGCCGGGGGCTGTCGTCGTACGTGGGCACGGGGCCCTCGCCGCTCCCCAATGCCACGGCTGAATGGCACTACCGATCGGTCGGGCTTAGGACGGGAACCACACGGGGACCGCCCCGGACCCCTCTCCCCTCTTTGGAGGAGCCATGACCCAGACCCCCATGAAGGCCATGAGCAAGCAGATGCAGGAGTGCGTCAACATGTGCATGGCGATGCACACGATGTGCGAGGAGACCCTGAGCTCCTGCATGTCCATGGAGGGCGGCCAGGCCCACATGCGCATCATGCGCGCGCTGATGGACTGCTCCGAGATGACCCGCATGTGCGCCGACATGATGATGCGGCGCTCGCCCCTGTCGGCCGAGATGTGCGCGATGTGCGCCAAGGCCTGCGACATGTGCGCCGAGGCGTGTATGTCGATGCCGGACGACCCGCAGCTGAAGCGCTGTGCGGAGATGTGCCGCAACTGCGCCGAGATGTGCCGCTCGATGTCCGGCGTGGCGATGTGACGTCCGCCTGAACCAGAGTGAGAGGGGCACCCCGAGCGGGGTGCCCCTCTCGGGGAAGCTCTGCCGGCGTCGCCTAGTTGCCGGAGACCGTGACCTTCTGGTCGTTCTTCAGCTCGGTCACCAGGGTCTGCACCTTCGCCTTGTCCCAGACGAGGTTGCCGCCCGTGGAACCCGAGATCGGCATGTTCATGGAGACGCCGTTGCCGCCGTTGACGTCCTTCATCGCGAAGAACATCGACGCCAGGTCCCACAGGCTCATGTCCTTGTCGACGGTCAGGGAGTCGAGGCCCGCACCGAGGGTGGGGTAGAGCTTGAACGGGTTGAGGACCGTCGAGGGGGTGGCCACCTCGTGCGCCAGGGCCGCCAGGAACTTCTGCTGGTTCTTGGTGCGCTGCAGGTCGGACGCGGCGAAGGCGTGCCGGGTCCGGACGAAGGCGAGGGCCTCCTCGCCGTTCAGGGTCTGCTTGCCCGCCTTGAAGTCAGCGCCCGAGTACTTGTCCTTGAAGCCCTTGTCGATGTCGATGGTGACCCCGCCGACCGCGTCCACGATGTTCGCGAAGCCGGCGAAGCCGATCTCCACGTAGTGGTCGATGTGCAACCCGGTGTTGTACTCGACCGTGCGCACGAGCAGGGTCGGGCCGTCGTACGCGTAGGCCGCGTTCAGCTTGTTCGTGCCGAGCGGACCCTTGAGCTTGCCGGACTCGGACCCGCGGAACGTCGGGATCGTGACGTTCGAGTCGCGGGGGAGGGAGATCAGCGTGTCGCCGTTGTCCCCGACGTGCAGGATCATCATCGAGTCCGTGCGCGAGCCCTCGGCCGACCCCGTGTGCAGCTTCTTCTTCTCCGCGTCCGACATGCCCGCGCGGCTGTCGGAACCGACGATCAGGTAGTTGGTGCCCTTGCCCGTCGCGGGACGGTCGATCACCTTCGACAGGTCGACGTCCCGGTGCAGCTTGGAGTCGGCCCAGAAGTAGGTCGCGACCGACGTGACGATCAGCACACCGGCGACCGTGATCGCCGTCCACTTGATCCGCTTGCGCCAGTTCGGAGCCGGCCGCGGCCCCCGCTCGCGCAGGCCGCCGGGTCCCCCGCCCCCGGGGCCGCCGCCGTAGACCTGGCCGGTGTTGTAGCCGCTGTCGTAGCTGTCGTACCCGCCGCCGTCGGCGTACCCGTCGCCGCCGTACGACGGCTGCTGCGGGACCCCGCCGTAACCGCCGCCCTGCTGCGGGCTGCCGTACGGCGGTGCCGACGGCTCCTGGCGCCGTACCTGGCGCATCACGCGGGCGCCCTCAGGCTGCGCGCCGGCGCTGCCGCGGCCGTACCGGTTTCCGCGGCTGTCGTTCGACCATCCCTCGGGCCATTCGTTCATGGGCCCCAGTGTGCAGGCAGCGCCTGTACCTCTTACAAGAGTCGTCGGGAAATCAGGTCATCCCTGTTGCCAAGCCGACACAAATTCCGTGATTGTCCGTTCGCATAAGGTGGGGGCCATGACAGACCAGGCCCCCGAGGCGGATCCCGACATCCCCGGCAAGCCGACCTCCGCTTCCCGGACCACCCTGAGCCACATCATGACCCACAACGACACCAACCTGCTGGGCACGGTGCACGGCGGTGTGATCATGAAGCTCGTCGACGACGCGGCGGGCGCGGTCGCCGGCCGCCACTCGGGCGGTCCCGCCGTCACCGCGTCCATGGACGAGATGGCGTTCCTGGAGCCGGTCCGCGTCGGTGACCTGGTCCACGTCAAGGCGCAGGTCAACTGGACCGGCCGGACCTCCATGGAGGTGGGCGTACGGGTCCTCGCCGAGCGCTGGAACGAGTCGGCGCCCGCCACCCAGGTCGGCTCCGCGTACCTGGTCTTCGCGGCGGTGGACGCCGACGGCAAGCCGCGCCGGGTGCCGCCGGTGATACCGGAGACGGACAAGGACCGGCGCCGCTACCAGGAGGCGCAGATCAGGCGGACGCACCGCCTCGCGAGGCGCCGGGAGATCAGGGAGCTGCGCGAACGCAGGGTGGCCGAGGGCTACGCGGACTGAGCGGGGCCTGAAACAGGACAGGGGCGTCGGCACCCGCGCCCCTCGGGGGCGCGGGGAGCGGCGCGAGCCACCCCCACTCACCGGCAGCCGAACGACGGCCCGCGCTCAGCACACCGACTCGTCCCCCCGCATCACGGACGCCGCCCCCTGCGGCGCCGGGTCGTCGAAGCGCACCTTGCGCACCGCCCCCTTGAAGTCCGCCCCGGCCGTCACCCGCATCGTCTGCCCCAGCCCGGGCACGGCCCGCAGCTCGCTCCCCGGCAGCGCGGCCGCCAGCGACCGCGCCGAGCGGTCCCAGCGCGGGTCGAACGAGATCACCGTCCGCTTCACGTCGTGCCGCGCCGCCGTCACCGGCTGCCGGGTCGTCGCGAACCCCGTGCCGGCCAGCGCCGCGTCCATCCGCCGGGCCAGCCCGGCCGTCCCGGTGCCGTTCTCCACCTGCACCCGGATCCGCTCCGGTGCCACCTCCACGCCCACCGGTGCGGGCCCCACCTGCCGCTTCGGCGCCGCCGGCGCGGTCAGCTGCCGGTCGTCGCGCAGGGCCTGGAACAGCTGGTCGGACCTGGCCTGGTCCCACTTCAGGGTCGAACCGATGCCCTTCACCGGATAGGCCAGCTGTCCGATGGGGACGGTCGTGAACTCGGACGAGGAAGGCGAGAAGTTCCGCATCGCCCGCCCGAGGTCCAGCAGTTCGTCCGTGCCGAAGCCCGTGTCCGCCCGGACCGACCCGAGCACCGCCCGGGTCACGTCCCGGAACCTGATCGGGTTGAGCAGCACCCCGGACGACGCCGCCCGTTCGATCAGCGAGGCCAGGAACCGCTGCTGCCGCTTCATCCGCCCCAGGTCGCTCGCCCCGTCGACGTGCCGGGAGCGGACGTACTGCAGGGCCTGGCCGCCGTTGAGGAGGTGGCTGCCGGGGGAGAGGTCGAGTCCGGTGTACGAGTCCTTCAGCGGCTGGGCCGTGCAGACCCGGACCCCGCCGAGCACGTCGACGGTCCGCATGAAGGTGATGAAGTCGACCTCCAGATAGTGGTCGATCTTCAGATGGGTCATGTTCTCGACGGTGCGGACGGTCAGCTGCGGGCCGCCCTCCGCGTAGGCCGCGTTGAGCTTGATCGGGTGGGCGGCGTGCTGCTGCCCGGTCGTCTCGTCGACGTGCGCGGGGGCCTCGGCGTACGAGTCGCGGGGCAGGCTGACCACGGTGGCCCGCTCCCGGTCCGCCGAGATGTGCACGATCATGATCGTGTCGGTGCAGTGGCAGGGCGCCCCGCCGAGGCGGTACTTCCGCCGCTCCCGCTCGGTGATCTTGTCGCGGCCGTCGGTGCCGACCAGCAGGACGTTCATGCCGTGACCCGCGCGCGGCCGGTTCTTCATGTCCTTGAAGGGGTCGACGCGCGCGATGTCCGCGTCCAGGCTGGCCATCACCGAGTGCCCGATCCCGGCCGACGCCAGCACCACCACGGAGAGTGTGGTCACGGCCCGCATGGCCCAGCGCGGCCGCCGGGGCCTGGTGGGTCGTACCGGCGGCCGCGGGGCCTGACGGGTGGGCTGTGGTCGGCGCTGCGGCCGGGCGGGCCGGGCGGGGGACCGGGGCGGGCTGGCGGACAAGGGACACCTCCGGACGAGGCCGTACGTGGGATCCATGAGCACGGTAGGCCGATACGACCTTCAGCCCGCGTTGTGGCCCCGGCGGCGCGCACCGCTGTCCCCCGTTCGCGGTAACGTGAGCCCCCTATGAACGCCAAGCCCGACGTGCGGCACCCCGCAGTTTCTGTGATCATGCCCGTCCTCAACGAGGAGCGGCACCTGCGCGGGGCCGTCCAAGCGATCCTCGCGCAGGAGTACGCCGGCGAGCTGGAGGTCGTCATCGCCCTCGGTCCGTCCACGGACCGCACGGACGAGATAGCGGCCCGACTCGTGGCGGAAGACGCGCGCGTGCACACCGTCCCGAACCCGACCGGGCGCACCCCGGCCGCGCTGAACGCCGCGATCAAGGCCTCCCGGCACCCGATCGTGGTCCGCGTCGACGGCCACGGCATGCTCTCGCCGAACTACATCACCACCGCCGTACGGCTCCTGGAGGAGACCGGCGCGCAGAACGTCGGCGGCATCATGCACGCCGAGGGCGAGAACGCCTGGGAGCAGGCGGTCGCGGCGGCCATGACCTCGAAGATCGGCGTCGGCAACGCGGCCTTCCACACGGGTGGCGAGGCGGCGCCCGCCGAGACCGTCTACCTGGGTGTCTTCCGCCGCGAGGCGCTGGAGCGGCTGGGCGGCTACAACGAGGAGTTCATCCGCGCCCAGGACTGGGAGCTGAACTTCCGCATCCGCGAGTCCGGCGGGCTGATCTGGTTCTCCCCGGAGCTGAGGGTGTCGTACCGCCCGCGGCCGAGCGTGCGGGCGCTGGCCAAGCAGTACAAGGACTACGGCCGCTGGCGGCACGTCGTCGCCCGCTACCACGAGGGCTCCATCAACCTGCGCTACCTCGCCCCGCCGACCGCGGTGTGCGCGATGGCGGCCGGGATCGTGGTCGGTGCCCTGGTGACCCCGTTCGGTTTCGTGGTGCCCGGCGCCTATCTCGCGGCGATCGTCGCCGGGTCCGTCCCGGCCGGCAGGGGGCTGCCGCTCAAGGCGCGGCTGCAGATCCCGCTGGCCCTCGCCACCATGCACATGTCGTGGGGGTACGGCTTCCTGACCAGCCCGAAGTCGCTGGCGAAGCGGGTCATCGCCTCCCGCCGCCCGGCGGTGCTCAGCCCCGCGGCCGACTGAGCACCCACGGTCGTACGACCGGGACTCACCAGCGGTAGGGGCCGTACACGTCCATGCACTGCTTGGTGTCGGAGCCGTTGATGGCGTCGGCGTTCTCGGGCAGGTCACCGGCCTTGGGCGCCGACTGCTTCGGGTACGCCGTCCCGTCCCGCCAGTCGGAGCCGACGACGAGCGTGACGCCGGACACCTCGGTGGTCTGCTTGACCTGGGCCGCCGGGATCCCCAGCGCCTTGGCGACCGCCTGGGCATCGCCCTGGAGGTCGGCGCTCGGGTACTGCACGACGGTCTTCTCCACCGACTCCGCGGCCGTGGCGGAGTCCGCCGCCGCGCCGGTGTAGCCCTTGGCCGCCAGTTCCTGGGCGAGGGCGCGGGCCCGGCCGGGGACCGGCGCCTCGGCCGCGGTCCGGGTGGCGTTGCGCACCAGCACGCCGAGGCTCGCGGGGGAGACGGACGGCTCCTTGGCCGGCTGGGCGCTCACCTGGGTCTTCTTCGCGCCGGAGGTGCCCGAGGCCTTGCCGTTCTTGTCGAACGGCACGTCGTCGCGCAGCATCCGCCACAACGTGTCGGCGTTGGCGCCGTCCGGCAGGAGATGGTCCTTGTTCTGCGGGTCCTGGACGTTCGGCATCGTCAGGGAGGTGATGCGGTCCGTGGGCACCGACTTGAGCTGCATGCCCAGGTCGTAGAGCTTCTTCGGGGTGCCGATCTCCTCGGAGACCGTCAGTGACTTGGTGGCCGCCTCGGCCAGGTCCATCAGCCTGCCGGTGTCGGTGAAGACGTTCTGCCCCTTCAGCGTGCGGATCATCGAGTTGAGGTACATGTGCTGGGCCTTGGCCCGCAGCGGGTCGCTGCCCCAGGCGTGCCGGGTGCGCAGCCACTGCAGGGCCTCCTCACCCTTCACCTTGTGCGTGCCGGCCGTCATCTTCAGCCCGGAGCCGCCGGGCACCGCGGCCGTCGGCCGGTCCCACACGTTCTGCTTCACACAGACGTCGACGCCGCCGATGGCGTCCGCCATGTTCACCACGCCCGAGAAGTCGATCGTGATCCAGTGGTCGATGTAGACGCCGGTGAGGTTCTCCCAGGTGGCCAGCGTGCAGCCGGCGCCGCCGCGGGCCAGCGACTCGTTGATGATGGTGTTGGTCGCCGGGTACACCTTGCCGGTCTTGGGGTCCGTGCACTTGGGTATGTCGACCCGGGTGTCCCGGGGGATGCTCACCATCGCCGCGCTCTTGCGGTCCGCCGACAGGTGGATCAGCATCTGCACGTCGCCGAGCGGCGGGCTGCCCCGGTCGTACTTGGCGCCGCCGAGCTTCACGTTCTCGTCGGAGTTACGGCTGTCGGAGCCGATCAGCAGGATGTTCAGCGGGGTCTGTCCGGCCGCGTTGGCCGCGCTCTTCTGCGCCTTCGCGTCACCGATGTCGCGCCGACCCTTCTGGATGTTGCCGTTCAGGTGCTGGTAGTAGAGGTAGCCGGCACCGGCCGTGCCGAGGATCACCACCGACAGCGCGGTCGCCGACCAGCGCAGCACCCGCCGGCCGCCGCGCGAGCCGTCCCGGGCCGGCGAGCCGCTCGTGCGCCGTCTGTCGCGTCCCGGCGTGGCAGGAGCCTTCGGTGCGAGGGACATCGTGTCCTCGACCGCAGGCACCTCCCCCCGCACATCGCTCTGCGTCAACTCCCTGCCCTCCCCACCCTGCGCCCTGCGCGCACAGGCCCGCCGCCACGCCCCCCGTCGGACGTCCCACGGACCGCACGGGTCCGCCCCGCGCCCGGTTAGACGCGTGACGGACCCATAGGGTTACCTACTTATTTGGTGTGACTTCGTGTCACCCGAGGGCAACTGCGAGCAACCAGGCGCCATTTGCGGACAACTTCGCGCTTACGGACGCCCGAAGCCGCTCGCTACTTGGCGCAGGTCACCTTGTCCGCGGTGGTCTTGCTGTCCACGTCCGGCGCCTTCGTCGGAGTGGTGAGGGAGACCCCCGCCCCCTGGAAGTCCTTGCCCAGGGTGAGCGTGATCGCGGGCAGCCCCTGGGAGTTGACCACGCTCTTGCCCGGCTTCATCGCCGAGCCGGACAGGCCCATGAGGCTGGCCAGTTCACGGGCCTGGTCGGCCTGGTCGGGGGCGTACTCCAGGGTCGTCCTGGCGAGTTCGGCGGGCGCGTTGCCGGCGTTCTCCGACTTGAGGACGCCCTCGTCGTTCTGCAGCCAGCTGAGGGTCTCCTGGGCGCTGCCGGGCGGGGCCCCGCCGTTGAGGATCCGCACCCGCACCGCGGAGGCCGCGGACCTGCTCCCCTCCAGCCGGGCGGCCGCCGCGTCCTTGCCGGCCTGCGTCTGCTTCTTCTTGACCTTGGTGAAGGAGACGTCGTCCTTGATGGCCTGGAAGACCGCGGGCGCCTTCGACTCGTTGAGCACGACGGTCGCCTTCACCTTCTCCGCCGGGTTGTCCAGCACCGGGATGGTGGTGAAGGTCAGGTTCTTCGGGTTCAGCTTGCCGAGTTCCAGACCCAGGTCCTTCAGCTTGCCGATGCTGTCCAGCTGGGAGTCGACGGTGAGCGCCTTGGTGCCGACCTCGGCCAGCTTCAGCAGCTTCGTCGGGCTGGTGAGCGTCGAGTCGGAGCTGAGCTTGCGCATCAGCGCGCTCAGGAACTGCTGCTGGAGCTGGATCCGGCTCAGGTCGCCGCCGAAGCCGACCGAGTGCCGGGTGCGCACGAAGGCCAGCGCGGTCTCGCCGGAGATCGTGTGCGTCCCCTTGGACAGCTTCAGGTGCGACTGCTTGTCGTCGATGTTCTTGCCGAGGCACACCTCGACCCCGCCGACCGCGTCGGTCAGCGTCTTGACCGCGTTGAAGTCGGCCACCATGAAGTTGTCCGGCTGGATCCCGGTCAGCTCCGTCACCGTGCGCACGGTGCAGCTGGGCGTACGGCCGTCCTGGCCGAGGCTGGTGTTGAACCGGACGTTCTGGGTGCCCGCGATGACCTTCGTGGTGCCGTCGGACTGCTCGGTCGGGCAGTCCGGGACGTCCACGATCAGGTCGCGCGGGATGCTCAGCGCGGTGGCGTTCGAGCGGTCCTTGGAGATGTGCAGCAGGATGTTGGTGTCGGCGTGCCCGACGCTGCCCGTGTCGCCGTAGCCCTCGTTGCCCTTGCCGGTGCGCTTGTCGGTCCCGATGATCAGCAGGTTGATCGCCTTGTCCTTGCTGAAGCCACCGGTGCTCGCGCCGTCGTCGGAGACGGACGTGATGTTGTCGTTGAGGTGCTTGATGTACAGGTAGCCGGCGGCCGAGACGGCGACCAGCACGAAGGCCATCGACCCGCCGGTCCACAGCAGTGCCTTCTTGGCCTTCGACTTCTTCTGCACCGGCTGCCGGCGGGAGCGGCGGCCGGGCGGCGGCTCGGGCTCGCCGCGCCGTCGGCGCTGTCCGGGCACCTCGGGTGTGCCGCTCGGGGCGGTGCGGGTCGGGGCCGACGGCCTGCGCGGGCCCGGTACCGCCGCCTGCGGCGCCGCCGACTGCGGTGCGGAAGGCGTCAGTCGCAGTTCGTATTCACCGGTGTCCGGATTGAGCACCCACTGGTCTGCGGGATCGATGTTGTCCGCCCGCCCACGGCCTTGCGCGTCCACGGTTGTCCGAATCCTCCGTCGGGGCCACGCGGCGCCTTCCCCCCACCAAGGCGCTCGGTCACGTTTTGCAGTGCACGACCCCAGGACGGACCTCGTGGCCGGGTGCACCGGAACGCTCACACTATCCGCCCGGTTCGGCGACGAGTGACGCCAGTGACAAATTCCTCCTCCCTACAAGCGGGCAATCCCTCCCATTTAACTGACATCGAACAGCACGGAAGTTCGCCGCCTTGGCGAGTGCTTTACTCGCACCTGTCCTCGGCGGCGGTGTTCCCGCGGAACGCGGGCGCCGGAGAGCCACCGGGCTTCCCGCCCGAACTCCCGCCCTGCTCGCCGACCCGCACGGGCCGGTCGGCCCGCAGCAGCGCGAACAGCGCGTCCGCCCGGCCCGCCACGAGCTGGTCGCGATCGGAGTCGTACACGTACGGCTCCCGCGGCACGGTGAGGAACTGCATGTGCTCGGCGGGGATGGCCCGCAGGCCCCGCACGAGCTGGTAGAGGCCGCGCAGACTGGCCAGTTCGGGGTCGGTGGTGAGCGCGGAGGTCGCCGCGACCAGCAGGGGGTAGAGCTTCGCCGGGTTCAGCAGTACGCCGCCGCTCTGCACCCTGTCGACGAGCGCCCCGAGGAAACGCTGCTGACGGCCCATCCGGTCGGTGTCGCTGCCGTCCCCCAGCGACTTGCGCGCGCGTACGTACCCCAGCGCCTGCTCCCCGTCGAGCGTGACCCGCCCGGCGGGCAGCCGCAGTTTCGCCGCCTTGTCGTGGATCGGCTGCGGCAGGCACACCTGCACCCCGCCGACGGCGTGGACCACGTCCTTGAACCCGCTGAAGTCGACGACCGCGTAGTGGTCGATCCGGATGTCCGTCAGCTTCTCGACGGTACGCACGGTGCAGGCCGAACCTCCCACCGCGAAGGCCGAGTTGAGCAACGTGAACGAGGGCTCGCTGCGCCGTCCGTCGCGCCGCAGGCACCCGGGCACGTGCACCATGAGGTCCCGGGGCAGCGACACGGCGGTGGCGGTGCGCCGGCCGGCGGCCAGATGGAGCAGGATCGTGGTGTCGGACCGCTCGGTGCCCGAGTCCCTGCCGTAGCGGCGGTTGCCGTCGCCCGTGCGCGTGTCCGACCCGATCACCAGGATGTTCTGCGCGCCCCGCACCAGCGCGGTGGGCCGCTCCCGCTCGTACCGGGCGAGCTCGGCGGCGGCCGCCTCGTCGGCGGTGATGTTGTCACTGAGTCCGGCGTAGAGCGCCCAGCCCCCGCCGACGGCACCGAGGGTGAGCACCCCCATGGCGAGCGCCGTACCCCGGAGCAGGCGCCGGCGCCGTCGCCGGGCGAGCCCGGACCCGGTGGCGGATGCCCCTACGACGTCGGTCACGGTTCCACAGTGCCCGGGGCGGGAGGCGACGGCGGTGGCGGCTACGCCACTTGGGCGAGTGGTCCGCCCTGTTGCAGGGGCGGCTCCCGGACGACGGCCTCAGCGGGCGGAGGCCGTGACCCGCTCGCTCTCGATCCGCTTCGCGACCCCTTCCTCGCCCAACTGGTCCAGGTGCCGGCACAGGACCACGGATCCCCCGACGGCCAGCGGCGCGTACAGCCCCGCGCTCAGCCCCTCCCACGTGTCGAACCCCAGCCCCGAGAGCATCCGGGACCCGGGCCCGGTCAGATCGAGCCCCGGCGCGTCCCCGACCGCCCGCTCCACCACCTCGGCCCCGCTCATCTCCGCCCCGGCGACGATCAGCGCGGGCTCCTCCGGGTCGACGGGCGAGAACGGCACGAACCGGTCCCCCTGACTCGGCACCTCGACGGCGTAGTCGACGAAGCCCTCCGGCGTCCGCGGGAACCGCCCGCCCAGCGGCCGCAGCGCGAGGGCGACCCGCTCCCCCCGGCAGGCCCGGGCCGCCTCCAGCGTGTCCGGCCCGCTCACCACCACGTCGGCCGCCGCCGGCTCCCCGGCCACGTCGGCGATCACCCCCACCGACGAACAGGCCAGCAACCACACGGCCGTCTGCCAGTGCGCGGGCAGCAGCAGCGCCACCCGGTCGCCGGGCTGCGCCGCGAGATCGGACTGCAACAGGTTCGCCGTCTTGGCCACCCAATTGGCGAAGGTGGCCACGGACAATTCGACGCGTTCGCCCGTCGCGTCGTCGTAGAAGGTCACCAGGGGGCGGCCGGGGTCCGCGGCGAGCGCGGAACGCAGCAGGTCGGCAGGGGTGCGATCGGTGGCGTTCACCCGCGCAAGGGTACGCCGCGGGCGCCGCCCGCACCGGCCGCCGACGCCACCGGTTCGGCGCAACCGGGTCCGACGGACCGTCACATCCGCAATAGACATATTTGTCATACTGTGTTCAACATCAGGGGCATGCGTGGATACCTGACTTCCTCGATCGGCATCACCTGCGCGGTGGCCCTCGCCCTTCCGCCGGCCGTCCTGAACACGCCGTCCGCGGCCGCGGCGCCCGCGGCGGTGCCGGTCCGGGGCCTGTCGACAGGCACGGCAGGCAGCACCCAGTCGCTGCCCCTCGCCCCCCGCACCCGCGAACGCGTCCTCGGCCGCGCCCCCGAGCAGGGCGTGTTCCGGCAGGACGTACGGCACTTCTCACTCGTCGGCGTCATCTGGGACAACCCCGGAACCCCACTGCACGGCACGGTCCAGGTGCGCACCCGGTCCGCCGGTACCGGCACCTGGTCGGGCTGGCAGGACGTCGACACGCACAACGCCGACCACGGTGCCGACCCGGACACGGCGGAGGCCGAGTCGCGCCGGGTGCACGGCGCCACCGCACCCCTGTGGGTCGGCGACTCGGACGGCGTCGACCTGCGCGTGCGGGCCGAGGCCGACGAGGGCCCCGGCCCGCTCGGCAACGGCAGCCGCGACCTGCTCCCCGCCGGGCTGCGCCTCGAACTCGTCGACCCCGGCGCCGACTCCCCGCCCCAGGGCGCACCCGCCGACGGCCTGCCCACCGAGGACGACACGACGGCCGCCACCAACGCCGACCTCGCCCCCTTCGGCGCCACCGAGATCCCCGAACTGGACCGCGCGGACACCGAACGCGAACTGCTGGAGCTGGACGGCGTCGACGTCCCGCGCGGCAAGCCGTACATCGGACCGCGTCCTAGGATCGTCACCCGCCGGGGCTGGCGCGCCGACGAGTCGCTGCGCGAGAAGGGGTTCGTGTACACGGGGAAGGTCAAGGCGGCCTTCGTCCACCACACCGACTCCGGCAACGGTTACACGTGCTCCCAGGCCCCGTCCGTCATCCGCAGTATCTACCGCTACCACGTGGTGAGCATGGGCTGGCGGGACATCGGCTACAACTTCCTCGTCGACAAGTGCGGAACCATCTACGAGGGCCGCGCCGGAGGAGTGGCGAAGGCCGTCAAGGGCGCCCACACCCTGGGGTTCAACAGCAACAGCACGGGGATCGCCGTGATCGGCACGTTCGGCTCGCACCAGCCGCCCGCCGCCGCGGTGACCGCCCTCGCCCGGCTCACCGCGTGGAAGCTCGGTCTCTACGGGGCCAATCCGAAGGGCAAGACATATCTGAGGTCCGGGGGTGGCAATCTCTACCCAAAGGGGAAGAACGTACGACTGAACGTGATCTCGGGTCATAGGGACGGGTATGCCACCGACTGTCCGGGAGCCAAGCTCTACGCCAGACTCGGGTCGGCCCGGACCAGCTCCGCGCGCCTCCAGGGACGCTGAGCGCGGGCTGCGTACACTGGCCGGCCGACACCGAGTCCGGCCGGTCCCGGCAGGAAGCAGAGACGACAGGTGACAGAAGCGATCCTCCTGGTCGGCGGCAAAGGCACCCGGCTGCGCCCGCTCACGGTCCACACCCCGAAGCCGATGGTCCCGGCGGCCGGTGTGCCCTTCCTGACCCACCAGCTGGCCAGAGCCAGAGCGGCGGGCGTGGATCACATCGTCCTCGCGACCAGCTACCTCGCCGAGGTCTTCGAACCGTACTTCGGCGACGGCACGGCGCTCGGCCTGCACATCGAGTACGTCACCGAGGAGGAACCGCTCGGCACCGGCGGCGCGATCCGCAACGTCGCCTCCCGGCTGCGCTCGGGCCCCGACGACCCGGTCCTGGTCTTCAACGGCGACATCCTCACGGGCCTGGACATCCGCGCCCTGGTGGCCACGCACGAGTCGACCGGCGCGGACGTCTCCCTGCACCTGACGAAGGTGACGGATCCGCGCGCCTACGGCCTGGTCCCCACCGACGGGACCGGCCGGGTGCAGGCGTTCCTGGAGAAGCCGCAGACGCCGGAGGAGATCGTCACCGACCAGATCAACGCGGGGGCCTACGTCTTCCGCCGCTCCGTCATCGACACGATCCCGGCGGGCCGCCCGGTCTCCGTGGAGCGGGAGACCTTCCCGGAGCTGCTGGCGGCCGGCGCGCACCTGCAGGGCATGGTGGACTCGACCTACTGGCTGGACCTGGGCACACCGGCGGCCTTCGTCCGGGGCTCCGCGGACCTCGTCCTCGGCCGCGCCCCGTCCCCCGCGGTCCCCGGCCGCTGCGGCGACCGGCTGATCCTCCCCACGGCCCGGGTGGCGGCGGACGCGAAGCTGGCGGGCGGCACGGTGGTGGGCGAGGGCGCGTCCGTGGCGGAGGGCGTGCGGGTGTTCGGCTCCACGATCCTGCCGGGCGCCGTCATCGAACCCGGCGCGGTCATCACCGACTCCCTGATCGGCAACCACGCGCGCGTCGGCGAACGCTCGGTCCTCACCGGCACCGTCATCGGCGACGGCGCGGTGATCGGCGCCGACAACGAGCTGCGCGAGGGCGCCAGGGTGTGGTGCGACGCGACGATCCCGGCGGGGGCGGTGCGGTTCTCCTCGGACCAGTAGGGGTCCGGTGGCGGCGGGTGGGTGGGCTCACAGGTACCCGGCCGGCGCCGGTGGCCGAACCCCCGTCCCCGGCACCTACCCGCACGTCACCACCGGCTGATGTCACCCCGCGGCATCTTCGGCGCCCGCCGCGCCGGGGTGTTCCCGCTCAGCAGGATCAGCCGGGCCGCCCGGTGCCGCTGACCCGCGTACGGTTCGAGCAGCCGCAGCATCACCTCGTCGTCGGCGTGCCGGTCCCCGGCCAGCGCCCACCCCACGATCCCCGGCAGATGCAGGTCCCCGACCGTCACCGCGTCCGCGGCCCCATGACTGCGCTGCACGGTCTCCGCGGACGTCCAGGGCCCGATCCCCGGCACCACCTCCAGCCGCGTCCGCGCGGCCTCCGCCGCCATCCCCATGGCCTGCTCCAGCCGCGCGGCGACCCGTACCGCACGCAGGATGGTCGAGGCCCGTTTGTCGTCGACCCCGGCCTTGTGCCACTCCCAGGACGGGATCAGCGCCCAGGTCCGCGGCGCCGGCATCACCCACATCGGCCGCTCGCTCACCCCCGCGGGCCCCGGCGCGCGCTCCCCGAACCGGCGCACCAGCAACCGCCAGGCCCGGTACGCCTCGTCGGCGGTGACCTTCTGCTCCAGGACCGACGGGATCAACGACTCCAGCACCAGCCCGGTCCGCGTCAGCCGCAGTCCCGGCCGCCGGTGCCGGGCAGCGGCGACGATCCGGTGCCGGGGCACGAACAGGGAGGGGTCGTCGGCGGCGCCGAGCATCTCGGGCAGCTGCTCCAGCAGCCACTCGGCGCCGGGCCCCCATGCCTCCCCGCGCACCTCACCGCCGTACGCCCGCACCCGCAGCGTCCCCGGCCCGGCAGGCGTGCGACTGGCCCGCCAGACGGACCCGTCGGGCGTGGCCCGGAACGTCGGATCCCCGGGCCCGCGTCGCAACGGCCCGAGCACGAGCCCCAGATCGAGCGCCCCGTCCGGCTTCCACACCCGGACCCGTCCGGGTGCCACGGCCTGCCGAGGCACCCCCGCGGCGGGCACGACGACCTGCCCGCCCCGCACGGTCGTACGAGTGGGCCGCGGAGAGAACCGTCCAGCCACGAAAGATCCCGGTTGTGTGAGGCGCCTGCTGTGACTACGAGCCTAGGGGGAGGAACCGCGTGATCTCACCGCACCTCGATGAAGTCCCCCACCTCCCGGGGCGCCCGCTGCCGCGGCTCCTCGGCGGCGCGGCCCACCGCGACCGCCCCCATCGGATCCCACCCCTGCGGCAGCCCCAGCACCTCCCGCACCACGTCCCGGCAGAACATCGTCGACGACACCCACGCCGACCCCAGCTGCTCCCCGGCCAGCGCGACCAGGAGGTTCTGCACGCCCGCCCCGGCGGCGACCACGAACATCTCCCGCTCGGCGGCGTCCCGCCGCGGGTCCCCGTACGTGTGGGACCCGTCCATCACCAGACAGGGCACGACGAGGTACGGCGCGTTCCGGAGCACGTCCCCCCGCCGCACCCGCTTCGCGATCGACTCCTCCGACTTGCCGTCCCTGCGCAGGTCGGCGACCCAGGCGTCCCGCATCGCGTCCAGCAACCGGGTCCGGGCCCCGGCCGACTCCAGGAGCACGAACCGCCACGGCGTCGTGTGGTGCGGCGCCGGCGCGGTCACGGCCGCGGCGACCGCCCGTCGTACCGCACCGGGGTCGACGGGCTCGTCGGTGAACGCCCGCACGGTCCGCCGGAGCGTGACCGCTTCGCGGACCGCCTCGGAGGTGCCGAGCCGGAACATGTCACTGGCCGCGTTCCGCACCAGCGCCCGCGCGCCGTCCCCGTCCGCGTCGGCGTCGGTCACGACGTGGGCGAGACCGCGCACCACGGCGACCGGCATCCCCGTCGCCTTGCCCTTCACCAGGTCACCTGCGGCGGCCAGTTCGTCGGCGGTGGCGACCACGGTGGCGACCAGCGGGTTGCCGTACGCGTCCACGCCCCCGCGCAGGTCGTCCAGCACGCGCACCCCGGCGGCGCCGATGGCGACGTCCGTGAGCCCCGAGCGCCAGGGCCGCCCGGAGGTGTCCGTGACGACCACCCCGACATTGACGCCCAGCGCGTCCCGCAGCCCCGCGCGGACGGCACGGGCCGAGGCGTCGGGATCCTCGGGCAGCAACAGCACGGTTCCGGAGGGGGTGTTGGAGGCGTCCACCCCGGCCGCCGCCATCACCAGACCCTGCCGGTTCTCCACGATCCGCAGGGTCCCGCGCCGGGCCACCAGCCGCACGGTCTCGGCGTCGATCGCCGCCTCCCGGTCGGCCGCCTCGACGATCCGCCCCTCGGCCTTGGACACGATCTTGGACGTGACGATCACCACGTCCCCGTCGGCCAGCTCCGGCCCGGTCGCGGCGATCAGCTTGGCCAGGTCGTCGCCGGGCCGGACCTCGGGGATCCCGGCCAGCGCCCACACCCGGTATCCGGGCACCGCGTCGGTCATGCCCCCCGCACCTCCTCGGCCAGCGCCAGCGCTTCCCGCGCCATCTGGGCGGCCGCGTCCAGGTCGGTCATCATCAGCGGTACGGCCCGGCAGCGGATGCCGGCCGCCTCGATCCGCCCGACGCTGCCGGCGTCCACGGTGTCGACGAGCCAGCCGTCCAGCAGCCCCGAGCCGTAGTGCTCGGCGACCGCCGCCGCCGTCGACTCCACTCCCACGGCCGCGAGCACCTTGTCGGCCATCCCGCGCACCGGCGCGTCCCCGACGATGGGGGAGAGGCCCACCACCGGCACCCCGGCGTCCGCGATCGCCTCGCGGACGCCCGGCACGGCGAGGATGGTGCCGACGGAGACCACCGGGTTGGACGGCGGGAAGAGGATCACGTCGGCCGCGGCGAGGGCCTCCAGGACGCCGGGCGCCGGCTTGGACTGCTCGGCGCCGACCGGGACGACCGCGTGGGCGGGCACCGACGCCCGCAGCCGTACCCAGTACTCCTGGAAGTGGACCGCCTTGCGCTCGCCGTCGACCTCCACGGCGACATGCGTCTCGACCCGGTCGTCGGTCATCGGGATCAGCTTCACACCCGGCTTCCAGCGGTCGCACAGCGCCTCGGTCACCGCGCTCAGCGGATAGCCGGCGCCCAGCATCTGGGTGCGCACGACGTGCGTCGCGAAGTCCCGGTCACCGAGCCCGAACCAGTCCGGCCCCACCCCGTAGGCGGCGAGCTCCTCCTTGAGGTGGAACGTCTCGTCGGCGCGCCCCCAGCCCTGTTCCTCGTTGATGCCGCCGCCGAGGGTGTACATCACCGTGTCGAGGTCGGGGCACACCTTCAGCCCGAAGAGGTGGATGTCGTCCCCGGTATTGCCGATGACGGTCACCTCGGCGTCCGGCACGGCCTTTTTGAGACCGCGCAGGAACCGGGCACCGCCGATACCGCCTGCCAGAACCACAATGCGCATGCGCCAAGTCTTGCAGGCGGGGCCGACAACGCGTCACACAGCCGCCGGACGGGCCTCGCAGGCGGCTCCGGCACTCGGGTGCATCGGCATCTCGGTCAGGCCCGGGTAGTAGATGTGCAGGCTCACCGCGGGCTCCAGCGCCCCGTTCAGCACCTCGTGCGCGTACCCCGGTGCGAAGACCCGTTGCGCGCCGGCGGACAGCGCGCGTGTGCCGCGCTCCGTGCGTTCCGTGAGGGTGCCCTCCAGGACGGTCAGCACGCCGGCGGAGCGGCCGTGGTCGTGCAGCCCGCTGCCCTGTCCGGGCACCCAGGACAGCAGCCACACCTCGTAGCCGGGGCCGGTGCGCAGCCGGTGGTACCAGCGGCTGGTCGCGTCGTACTCGACGAGGTGCTCCCACTGCGCGCGGTCGGCGGCGATCGCCCGGGCCAGGCCGACGAACTCGGCCACGGTGGCCGGGTGCTCGCGCGGGGGCTGCAGCAGGTGCTGGACCTCGAGGATGTCGCCGGCGATCTGGAGGTCGTTGTCGCTGTTCATGGGATGCGGTGGTTCCTCAGTGAAGGAGGTCAGAGGGGAACGTGATGCGAAAAACCGAGCCCTGGGGACTCGGTTTCTGCAGCTGGAGCGGCCGGGGTCCGGCTACGGCTCAACAGCTGGAACAGCAACAGCTACAGCGAGCGCGGGCAGCACCGTGGGACCCGGCGGTGCGGGTCGAGGTGAGTGCCAAGTTCGCGAGCATGCCCACTAGGACATCGGCTCACACCTCCCGTGTCAACTCGACGCCCGGTATGTGGGACATGTTTCACCTCATCCGGTTCACCTCGCTGCCGAAAGGTTTGCTCAGTGGGTACCCGGGACACATGGCGCACAACCGGCCGCGCGAGCCACTGCGGAACGCGATCGAACATCTGGGCGTCCTTCTCCGTACAACCTCTGTATGGGGTCGGAGGCCCGCGGCGGGCCCCTTCTGCGTGTCAAGGTTTATGCCGATTTGAACACTTTCCGCACGGCCTTGGTTCCGCAGAGTGAATAACGGGCCCAATAGCAGATCTCGGCTTGACTCGCCCGGAGCAGCACACTTGTAATTTCACTCGTGTCGTTCAGCCGACATCGGTGACGGCCAGGCACGGGGACGCGAAAGACAGACGAGGGGCGCACATGACCGAGCTGGTGCAGCAACTGCTGGTCGACGACGCGGACGAGGAACTCGGCTGGCAGGAGCGCGCGCTGTGCGCCCAGACCGACCCCGAGTCCTTCTTCCCCGAGAAGGGCGGCTCCACCAGAGAGGCCAAGAAGGTCTGCCTCGCCTGCGAGGTGCGCTCCGAATGCCTCGAGTACGCCCTCGCCAACGACGAGCGGTTCGGCATCTGGGGCGGCCTGTCCGAACGGGAGCGCCGCCGCCTCAAGAAGGCCGCCGTCTGACCGGACACCCACCGGACGTACACATCTGAGCTGCGCGAACGGCCCGTCACCCGTGGGTTATCCACAGGCGGCGGGCCGTCGGCATGACCAGCCGATAGTGTGGGCGCTCGTCCGAGACGCCTCGCCGCCACCAGCGGGCGCAGGAGTCCACCGCAGTCCATCGAACCGGGGCCCGTACCTCGATGTCCGTGCACAGTCACACGGCAGCCCAAGCGGCGGCTGCCCCAGCGGGGTTTGACCCGACCCGCCCGCCCGAGTTCCCGCGTCACGTGGTGACCGCGGTCCTCGTCTCCCACGACGGTGCCCGCTGGCTCCCCGACGCGCTCGCCGGGCTGCTCGGCCAGGAGCGCCCCGTCCAGTACGCGGTCGCGGCCGACACCGGCAGCGCGGACGACTCCGCCCAGCTGCTCACCGAGTCCCTCGGCGACGCCAACGTCGTGCACCTCGCCCGGCGCACCGGCTTCGGCCAGGCCGTCGAGGAGGCGGCCCGCACCGCGCCCGTCCTCACCCCGGACGAGCTGCCGTACCTGAAGCGGCCCAGCGGCTGGGACCCGGTCACCCGGCAGTGGCGCGACGACGCCTACGACATGCCCGAACTGCCCTACGGCGAACCGGTCCAGTGGCTGTGGCTGCTCCACGACGACTGCGCCCCCGAACCCGACGCCCTCGCCCAGCTGCTGCGGGTCGTCGACAACGAGCTGGAGCTGGGCCGCGACGACGTCGCGGTCGTCGGCCCCAAGCTGCGCGGCTGGTACGACCGCAGGCAGCTGCTGGAGGTCGGCGTCACCATCGCCAACTCCGGCCGCCGCTGGACCGGCCTGGACCGCCGCGAACAGGACCAGGGACAGCACGACCACGTCCGGCCCGTGCTGTCCGTCTCCACCGCCGGCATGCTCATCCGCCGCGACGTCTTCGAGGAACTCGGCGGCTTCGACCGCCGGCTGCCCCTCATGCGGGACGACGTCGACCTGTGCTGGCGCGCGCACAACGCGGGACACCGCGTCCTGGTCGCCCCCGAAGCCGTCGTACGGCACGCCGAGGCCGCCTCCCGCGAGCGCCGCGCCGTCGACTGCGCGGGCCGTACCACCGCCTCCCCGCACAAGGTCGACAAGGCCGGCGCGGTCTACACCCTGCTCGTCAACGCCCGTACCGCCGCGCTGCCCTGGCTGCTGGTTCGGCTGCTCCTCGGCACCCTGCTGCGCACGGTCGCCTACCTCGTCGGCAAGGTCCCCGGACAGGCCGTCGACGAGATCCGCGGCCTGCTCGGCACCCTGCTGCGGCCCGAGCGCATCATCGCGGGACGGGGCCGGCGCGGCCCCTCCCGGCTCGACAAGGGCGAGCTGCGCGCGCTGTTCCCGCCGCCCGGCGCCACCGTCCGGGCCACCGTCGAACAGGTCGCGGGCAACTTCTTCGGCGCCGACGACGAGATCTCCGCGGCCGGCCGGCACGGCGGCGCCGTCGAGTCCGGACCCGGCGGCGACGACGCCGACTTCCTGGAGATCGAGCAGTTCGCCCGCCTCAAGCGGATCGCCCGCAAACCGGGCCCGGTGCTCTTCCTGGCACTGCTCCTGGTCTCGCTGGCCGCCTGCCGGGCCCTGCTCGGCAGCGGCGCGCTCGCGGGCGGCGCCCTGCTGCCCGCACCGGGCAGTGCGGGCGCCCTGTGGTCGAGCTACCTCGACGCCTGGCACGCGGTCGGCGCCGGCGGCACCCCCGCCGCGCCGCCCTACCTCGCGATCGTCGCCTCGCTGGCCACCGTGCTGTTCGGCTCGACCGGACTCGCCGTCACCGTCCTGCTGGTCGCCTCCGTGCCGCTGGCCGGGTTCACCGCCTACTTCGCCTCCCGGCCGCTGGTCACCTCGCGGCTGCTGCGCGCCTGGGCGGCCGTCGCCTACGCCTTCCTGCCGGCCGCCACCGGCGCCCTCGCCGGCGGCCGGATCGGCACCGCCGTCCTCGCCATCCTGCTGCCGCTCATCGCCCGCGCGGGCATCGCGGCCGGCGGCCTGGCGAACTCCTCCGGAGCCCGCGGCAGTTGGCGCGCCACCTGGGCGTACGCGCTGCTGCTGACCATCACCACCGCGTTCACCCCCATCGTCTGGCCGATCGCCCTGGTCCTCGGCGTCGCCGTACTGGCCGTCCGCCGCACCGACCTGGTCGCCTCCGGACTGCGGCTGCTGACCCAGCTCGGCACCCCGCTGCTGGTCCTCGCCCCCTGGTCGCTGACCCTGCTGCCGTCCGGCTTCTTCAAGGAAGCCGGACTGGAGTACGGCGCCTCGGCGGCCTCCGCCCTCGACCTGCTCGGCGCCAGCCCGGGCGGCCCCGGCACCCTCGACGGCCTGATGCTCATCGGCATCGTCCTGGCCGCACTGGCCGCCCTGCTGCGCTCCCAGCGCCAGACCGCGATCCGCACCGCCTGGGCGGTCGCCCTGGTCGGCCTGGTCTTCGCGGTCCTGTCCAACAGCTCCGCCTGGGCGGGCCCGGCCACCCTCGTCTACGGCATCGCGATCCTGTCCGCCGCCGCGCTCGGCGCCGACGGCGCACGCTCGCGGGTCGCCGAGCAGAGCTTCGGCTGGCGCCAGCCGGTCGCCGCCCTGATCGCCTTCGCCTCCGCCGCCGGCCCCCTGCTCCTCGCCGCCGGCTGGATGATCGCGGGTGCCGACGGCCCGGTCGAGCGCCGCGACCCGACCCAGGTTCCCGCGTTCGTCGCCGAGGACAGCACCACCAGCGACCAGGTCCGCACCCTCGTCCTGGACAGCGACAGCACCGCACACGTGGACTACATGCTGGTGCGAGGCTCCGGCGCCCGCATGGGAGACGCCGAAGCGGTCGCCGCCGACGGCGAGAACGCCAAGCTCGACAAGGTCGTCGCCAACCTGGTCGCCGGCTCCGGCGCCGACCAGGCCGACCAGCTCGGCGGGTTCGCGGTGCGCTACGTCCTCGTCCACAGGGGCGCCCCGCGCGACATCGCGCGCGTGCTGGACGCCACGCCCGGCCTGACCCGGCTCAGCCAGCAGGACGGCAGCGCCCTGTGGCGGATCGACCAGCAGGTCTCCCGCGCGATGATCGTCTCCGCGAACGGCTCCGGCACCCCGGCCCCGGTCCCCGCAGGAGCCGTCGACATCCACACCACGATCCCGAGCGGCGCCGACGGCCGGATCCTGCGCCTGGCCGACACGGCCGCGCCCGGCTGGACGGCCACCCTGGACGGCAAGCCGCTCACCCGCACCACCGTCGACGGCTGGGCCCAGGGCTTCGCCCTCCCCTCCGCCGGCGGCAGACTGGACGTCACCTACGACACCCCGTTCACCCACACCGCCTGGCTGTGGGTACAGGGCGCGCTCGCCGTCGTCCTGACCGTCCTCGCCCTGCCCGGCCGCCGCCGCGACGTCGACGACGACCTCCCCGAGGAGGAGCCGATCCCCGCCCAGGCCACCGACGGCGAGGGCCGCCGCGCCCGCCGTCTGCGCGCCCAGGCGGAGGCCGAGGAGGAGGCGGCCCCGCCGGACGAGGACACCGGCCACCCGGCCGCCGTCCCGGAGGCGGCGGAGGAGCAGCCCCCGGCCGCGGTCCCGCAGCAGCAGTCGTACGACGAGTGGGACCCCGCCTCCTACCCCCAGGCCGACGGCTACCACACCGGCTACGCCGACCAGTACCAGAACGCCGGCCAGTACCAGCAGGGCTACGACCAGCAGACCTACGACCCGTACCAGACCGGCCAGTACGACCCGTACGGCTACGGCGGGCAGCAGGGGCAAGGGACGTACGACCCGACGTACCAGCAGGGCTACGACCCCGCCTACGACCCGGCCGCCCAGCAGCACCACGGCACCGGCGGCGAGCACCATGACGGGAGCCAGCAGTGAACCGCACCACCCTCTCCCTGTTCGCCGGGACGACCGCGCTCGCGGCGGTCACCGGGTTCGCCGTGCTCAACCAGCCGGCCCCGTCCTCCGCGCACACCGCCGAGGCGGCCGCCCAGCTGCCCGTGGAGCGCACCAGCCTGCTGTGCCCGGCACCGAGCCTGTCCGACATCGCCGACACCTCGTACACGTCGTTCACGCCCGTCACCAAGGGCACCACGAACGACGGCAAGGCCGAACTCCAGGTGGCCACCGAGCAGTCGGCGGACGGCACCGGCGGCAAGGGCAACGGCGGGGGCAGCGGCGCCGGCAAGAAGAAGACCGCCAAGCCGGTCCTGACGCCGAAGGCACCCGGGACGCCGGCCACCGGGGACACCTCGGGCGCCGACGGGCCCGCCTACGTCGGTACGGCCGAGGGCAGGTACGCGCCCGGCTGGACGGTCCAGGAGACCACCGAGGTCGCCGCCGGCACCGGACGCGGCCTCCAGGGGGTCAACTGCACCGGCGCCGACACCGACTTCTGGTTCCCCGGCGCCAGCACCGCCACCGGCCGCACCGACTACGTGCACCTCACCAACCCCGACGACAGCGCCGCCGTGGTCGACGTCGAGCTGTACGGCAAGGACGGCCAGCTCAAGTCGACGGTGGGGGAGGGCATCACGGTCCAGCCGCACGCCAGCGAGCCGGTCCTGCTGTCCACCCTCAGCGACGAGCGGGAGACCGACCTGACCGTGCACGTGAACGTGCGCAGCGGCCGGGTCGGCGCGAGCGTGCAGGCCCTGGACGACAAGAGCGGCGGCGACTGGCTGGCCGCCTCCGCCGACCCGGCGGGCAGCCTGGTGCTGCCGGGCATTCCCAAGGACGCCACCGACGTCCGGCTGATCGCCTTCACCCCCGGCGACTCCGACGCCGACCTGAAGGTGCGCCTGGCCTCCCCGGACGGCCTGATCACCCCGGCCGGCAACGAGACGCTGCACGTGAAGGCCGGCATCACCACCGCGACCGACCTGGGCCCCGTCACGCGCGGCGAGGCGGGCTCGATCGTCCTCACGCCCACCGACCAGTCGGTGCCGGTGGTGGCCGCGCTGCGGGTCACCCGCGGCAAGGGCGCCAAGCAGGAGACCGCGTACATCCCGGCGACCGCGCCGGTCGGCACGCGCGCGACGTCCGCCGACAACAGCGGCAAGGGCACCACGCTCTCCCTGACCGCCCCCACCGGCACCGCGCAGGTGAAGGTCACGGCGTCGGCGGGCAGCGAGGGCGGCACGGCCGTGTCCAAGACGTTCACGATCAAGTCGGGCACCACCCAGGACGTCGACGCGCCCGTCCCGTCCGGTCTGAAGGGCACCTACGCGCTGACCGTGGAGGCACTCTCCGGCGGCCCGGTCTACGGCGCCCGCACCCTCGCGGCCACCGAGGAGGGCGTCCCGGGCTTCACGATCCAGACCCTCCCGGACGACCGCGGCACGGTCGCCGTACCGGTGGCGGACCAGGACGTGGCGGTGTTGCAGAAGTAGACCGCCGCGGGAGGGGGGGATCACAGCACCAGCTCGGCCACTTCCGTCACCTCATCGGGGGTCATGTGTGACCAGGTCGGCAGCCACATGGCGGTGCTGGAGACCGCTGAGGCGACGGGGCAGGGCCGTGGGGCGTACCGGCGGTACAGCGGCAGATCGGCCAGGGCCGGCCAGACGGCCCGGGCGTCGACGCCGTTGCGCCGGGCCCGGTGCACGGCGGCGTCGCGCTCGTCGGAGGTGACGCAGTACAGCCAGCAGGACGGCGACGCCCATGACGCTTTCGGGCGCGGCAGGAAGCCGTGGCCGGTGAGCTGAGCGTCGTAGAGCCGGGCGACCGCGAGCCGGCCGGCCACCAGCTCGTCCCAGCGTGCCACCTGAGCCGCACCCACGGCGGCGGTCAGGTTGGTCATCCTGCCGTTGCGTCCGACCACTTCGTGGCGGTATCCGTCCCCCGCCCTCATACCGTGATGCGCGATGAGGCGGACCCGGTCGGCAAGTTCCGGGTCGTCGGTGAGGACGGCTCCGCCTTCGCCGGAGGTGATGACCTTGTTCGCGTGGAAGCTGAAGACCGACGCCGTTCCGAAAGCGCCCGCGGTCCCGTCGGCGGTGCGTGCTCCGTGGGCCTGGGCCGCGTCTTCGACGATCGGCACACCGAGTTCGGCGAGGCGTCTGTAGTCGCACGGGTGGCCCATGAGGTCGACGGCGATGACGGCTTTGGTCCGGGGCGTCAGCAGGGCGCAAACCGCTTCGGGGGCGATGGTCCAGCTCTCCGGGGCGATGTCACAGAGAACCGGTGTGGCTCCCACGCTCAGCACCGCGGCCGCGGGAGCCGCGAAGGTGAGCGCGGGAACGACGACCTCGTCCCCGGGACCGACGCCGAGCGCGGCGAGGAGTATCTCCAGGGCCGTGGTGCCGCTGGAGAGGGCCGTCGCGGACCGTCTGCCGGTGCGTTGTTCCAGCGCTCGCTCGAAGACGTCGACGTAGGGACCTGTGCCGGATATCCACCCCGATGCCATCGCTTCCGCGACGTTCTCGGACTCCTGGCCGCCCAGCGTCGGCTGGGACAACGGGAACCTCATGCCGGCCCACCTCGCACTCGCCCGTCGATGATCACCGTGGTGTCGTGTCGCCCCCGATCGAAGCGGTGACCACCCGTTCGCCGGAGGTGAGCACGCCCGCGGCGCGGAGGATGTCGGCGAGGCTCACGGCGAGCGGTGTGGAGGCTTGCCAGCCTGTCCGTGACCAGGTCTTCCTGGTGTCACCGATCAGGCTCGGCGCGTCGGCGCCGCGGTTCAGACCGGGGTCCTGCCGGTACCGCAACCGAGGGTCCACGAGAGAGATCATCGTCTCGACGACGGTGCGGACCGGGACGCCGATCCCGGAGCACAGGTTGTAGACCTCGCCCGGGCTGCCGCGTTCCATCAGCACGCGCAGGCCGCGAACCGCGTCCCGGACGTCCAGGTAGTCCCGTCGAGCGTCCAGGTTTCCCACGTCGATGCGGGTCCCCCCGGACCGTTTGGCGGCCGCCAGGCGGCGGGTCAGGGAGGGGACCAGGTAGTCCGCTCCCTGCGCGGGCCCGATCACGTTGAAGGGCCGTACGACGATCGTCGCCAGTCCGTTCCTGGTCAGGTGGTGGCGTGCCATCGATTCGACGGCGAGTTTGCTCGCTCCGTACGGCGAGACCGGGGCGGGCACTCGCTCCTCGTCGATCGGTGCGTCCAGGCGGGACCCGTCGAACACGCTTGCGCTGCTCATGACGATGGTTCTGGCGCCGGGACAGGCGGACCGTACGGCCCGGAGGAGCGAGAGGGTGCCCCAGGCATTGGTGAGCCATGTCTGTACGGGGTCTTCCCACGACCGTCGGACGCTGGCCTGGGCCGCCAAGTGGTAGACGCGAGCCGGCCTGACCTCCTGCAGTACCCGCGTCAGTCGTGCGGTGTCGTTGATGTCACAGTGCGGCAGGTCGATCTCTGTCACCTCCTCGTTCATGGAACGCAGGAGAACGCACAACTGAGAGCCGATGAAGCCCGAGGCCCCGGTGACGACAACCCTCATCGCAAGGTACTCGGCAAGATCATGTATCTCCAGACACTGCTCGTCGAGTGGGCTGGAATCATAGAGGGCCGCTACCGCGCCTGGTCAACAGGACATTGACGAAACGGGGTTGAGCAGTCGTCAAGGCAGCCGATCCGCCTGCCGAGCCGATACCTTCGAAACAGATCGTCGCTCACCGCCGTGGCTGCCGGAGGAGTCTGCAGTGGACCATCAGTTGGCAGTGCTCACCGACATCGGCGATGTGCCCGAGCCGCCCGCCGCCGACCGACTTCGCATCAGCGGTTGCTCGGTCGTCGTCCATTTCGCGCATCGGATGGCCGAGGGTTCGGACTTCCCGGAGGCCTTCACGCGCGGAAGCCTGCGCGAAATCGAGGACGACCGCTCCTACCAGAGCAAGGTGAGGCCTGGTTCCGGGCTGATGTACTCCGCCCTCTTCGACGCCGGGACCCTGCCGGCGGCACTCGCGAGGATCGTGGGCAGCGGTCACTCCGCCGGACTGCGGCAGGCCGCGGTGACGCTGGGCGGCGAGTACGTGGTGACGGCCCTTCCCCTGCTCCTTTCCGTTCCCGGACCGATCACGCAGGAAGCGGCTGTGATCGAACTGTCCTCCCCTCTGACGATCGACACGCTCCTCCGTTTCGTCTCCGTGCTCGGCGACCCGGAGATCGCCCGGATCCTCGCCGAGCAGTCCGCCGAGGAACTGGCGCGAGCCGCCGGACTGGCACGCGACGACATCGACAGGACGTGGCTCGTGGAGGGCTCCATCGCTGTCCAGGTGTGGAATCTCGACGGCACCCAGAACCGGGCCACTGGGAACCTGTACAGGGGTGTGGAGGAATCCGCCGACTACGCCTGGGAGATATCCGCGCTGCTCTCCTACGCGACCGACCATCTGCTGGAGGACGGCTTGTGGCTGCGCCGCAGTCCGCAAAGCGTGTTCGGCCACGTCCGAACGGGCATGGCCTTCTTCGACGACCACATGGTGTTCGTCAACGCCGACTGCTGCCTGGAGATGGCGCACCTGCCGGCGTGGCTCCGCGGGAGGTCGCAGTTCCGCTTGTCCCGGTACGGGTACGACTCCTCGTCCATCTTCGTGTGGACGGTGGGCATTCTGCGCAGGGTCATTTGTGATGATCTCAGCGCCCGCTACCGGTCGATCCTCGGGGATCTCGCGATGCGGAGCGCCATAGGCCCCGCCGAGCAGTCGCTGCTGACCCGCCGCAGAGTCCAGCACGCCGCGCTCGTCGACCGGTGCACCGGTTTCCGGGAGAAGCTGATCGAGGGCCGGAACCGCAGTCTGGACGAATGGGCGGTACAGGAACGGCCCTCCGGCCAGGTGCTGGCCGGGCTCTACCGGGACATGGAGAAGTGCGAAACGGTCTCGCTGAGCCTTCTGCGGGTGCGCGAGGAACAAGAGAAGAACCGGCGCGACTCCTTGATCGCTGTCATGGGGATCGTGCTCGCCGTCGTACAGATCCCTGACTTCGTCAACCAGGTGGCCGACTGGCTGGACACCCGGCGGTGGGGACTGTTGGGAACGTCGGCGGCCCTGATCACCGTGCCGCTCGCCGTGCTCGCCGTACTCCTCAGGGAGCGACGACGCAGGTCACGATGAGCATCGGCATCCGCCGCCGTCGCCCTGGTGCCCGGTCCGCCGGCGCCAGGGGCTACCGGAGAGGGAATATGAACGAGGTTCTCAGCAGAGCTGTCCGGGCGTGTGACGATCGCGTGGTCGACGTCGCGGTCCACTGGTCGGAGCAAGGCGGCAGGCACGACACGGCGGAGGAGCAGGAGGACGCCTACCTCGTCGCCGCGATGGCCTCGGCCGCCCTGGGGGCTGCTCAGGCCCGACGCGGCTTCGCCCACGGCATGCCGTTGAACGACCGGAAAGTCGCTGTGGACGGGGCGGCCACCGAGGCAGCGGAGAAGATCCTGCGTCGGGCCCCCTTCCGTATCCGTGTCGCGGCGGGTGAAGGCGAACGCGACGACAGCCCGGGTGCGCACAGTGGTCAGTGGCTGGGTATCCAGAACGAGACGTCGCCCAAGGTCGACGCGGTCTTCGACTATGTGGACGGCACCGAGCTGGTCGCGGAGAACCTTCCGGGGGCGTTGACCCTGGGCGGCTTCGGCGGCGACGTCCGGGCGGTTCCGGACCTTCAGGCGTATGCCGTCCTCGCCCCAGTCGATCTGCTGGAGGACCTCGACCTCGGGCCCAGCCCCGAAGCCTCCGTCATCCCGGTGCTGGACCGCATCGCGAAGGCCGTCGGGAAGACTCCGGACTCGCTGACGGTGTCCACTCATTCCGTCGCCTCCAAACCGATGCACAGCACTCTGATCGAACTCATGCGAGGACAGGGGAGCGAGGTGCTCGTCCCCGAGCGCGTCACCGTCGAACCGCCGTACCTCCTGTCACTCATCGGGCTGAGCCGGCCCCGGATCGACACCATGATCGGTGCCATCGGTCTGTCGGAACTGGTCTTCGCCGCCGGCCTGATCGATCTGATCGCGCCTGATCACGGCTTCACCTTCTGTCTCGCCTCGATCGCGGGACCACGGGCAGAGCCGGACCTGACGAATCTTGACGCTTTGTTCAACTTTTCCGAAGATGAGGAGATTGCCCTCCGGGCGGCCGGCTGGGACAAGGACCGCCCCTACACGAGCAAAGATCTGGTGCGACCGGGAAGCAGCCGGGCGTCCGCGCTGTTCGCCGTCACGGACAATCCCGCTCTCGGGGTCAGCGGGCCACGGTCCGACGAGGAGGGCGTGGTCCATGTGGAGGGGTTCCTGGTAAAGCCGGGCGCAAGGGTCGGCAGAATCAAGCTCGGCTACCGGCGATGAGTTCCGGGCCGGCGACGAGCACGAAGAGAAGGATTGCGCATTGGAACCGTCGACTCGCATCGTGGTGTTCGACCTGGACGACACCCTCGCCCTCTCCAAGGCGAAGATCACTCCCAGGATGGCCGACTGCTTGATGCGTCTCCTGTCCCAGCGGCACGTCTGCATCATCTCGGGCGGCCGGTACGAACAGTTCCAGACCCAGGTGCTGGAGGAGTTGCCGCTCACGGCCGACCTCGCGAAGCGACTCCACCTGATGCCGACGTGCGGTACGCGCTACCTCCGATGGGAGTCGGACGGCTGGCAGGACATCTACTGCGAGAACCTCACCGAGGAGGAGAAGTCCCTCATCGTCGGCGTGCTCACCGAAGGGGCGAAGGCACTCGGGCTCTGGGCGGAGGACACCTGGGGCGAGGTGATCGAGGACCGGGGCAGCCAGGTCACCTTCTCGGCGCTGGGGCAGCAGGCCCCCCACCAGGCGAAGGCCGCCTGGGACCCCGACGGGTCGCGGCGCAGGGCGCTGCGGGAGTACGCCGCCAAGCGCCTGCCCGACCTGGAGGTCCGTAGCGGTGGCTCCACCTCCATCGACGTGACCAAGAAGGGCATCGACAAGGCCTACGGCATGCAGCGGCTCCTGGAGCACCTGGACCTGCGGGTGGAAGAGGTCCTCTTCATCGGGGACCGGCTCGACGAGGGCGGGAACGACTACCCCGTCAGGGAGATGGGCGTGCCGTGTGTCGCCGTCACCGGCTGGGAGCAGACGGCCGACTACATCGACACGCTCCTCGCGGCGGACGTCGACCGCCCTGTCCTCCCGCTCCTGGCGCCGCTGGACCTGAGGTGACCGAACCCTGGCCGGTCCGGCGCCCGTCCGGTGAGCCGGAGGGCTGGGAACAGCTCTCCCGGACCACGGTGTACGAGGCGCACGGCCGATCCGTGGTGGAAGCGAGGTATCGCCTGCCGTCCGGTGAGCAGGCCACGTTCAGTCTTCGTGAGGACCGGCCGAGCGTCGCGGTTCTCGCCCTCACCACGACGGACGAGGTCCTCGTCACCAGGCAGTTCCGGCCCGGCCCCGGGCGATTCCTGTTCGAATTGCCCGGCGGCTATGTGGACGCGGGTGAGACACCACTGGACGCCGCGGAGCGCGAACTGCTGGAGGAGACCGGGTACGGCGGCGACCTTGAGGTGGTGGGGCACTGTTTCGCCGACTCGTACAGTTCGGCCATGAAGTTCTGTGCGATCGGCCGGGCCTGCGCCCCGCGGAGTCGTCCGGACCCGGAGGGCACGGAGTTCATCGAGGTGCTGAGTGTCCGCCCGCAGCAGCTGCGTGAGCTGCTGCGGGCCGGCGACGTCACCGACGTCGACCTGGCGTACCTGGGCCTGGACGCGCTCGGTCTGCTGTGACCCGCGTCGGCGATGTCGACGGACAGCGTGGAGTCGGAATGCTCAGTCCTCGCCGTACCGGGGATCCACCGTCTCCGGGGTGAGCCCGAGCAGCTCGGCGACCTGCTCGACGACGACCTCGTGCACCAGCGCGGCCCGCTCGTCACGCCCCTTGGTGCGGATCTCGACCGGCCTCCGGTAGATCACCACGCGCGCCCGGCGTCCCTCACGCGCGGGTATGACACCACCCAGCGGCACCGCCTCGTCGCTCCAGGTGTCACCGTGCCGGTCCTGGAGCCGGGGCACCTCCAGCACCAGGAAGTCGATCTCGGCCAGTTGCGGCCAGCGCCGCTCCAGGCGCTCCACGGAGTCCTGCACCAGATCCGCGAACGCGTCGGCGCGGCTCGCGGCCAGCGGCACCTGAGGCGGGGCGATCGGCCCGCGCATCCCCCGACCGTGGCGATCGCGTCGACGAGGCCCGGGGCCGGCGGCACGGGGCGGTACACGGTTGTCCATCACTGCAGAAGCGTAGTCCTCGCGGGCGCCGCCCGCGCCGTTCCCCGCACCGACAGCACTCCGGCGCCGCCCGGCGGCATCTCACAGGGTGACCGATCCGGCCAAGGTCGGGCTCGTTTCCGTATCTCTACAAGTCCGGCGAGCTCAAGGCAATTGACGGTGTTTGTACCGGATCATGACCGAGTGCGGTGCTGTCCGGTATGTCGGACGGCCCCGTCCACGCAGGTCAGCAAGGTATGCCAGAAGGGGCGTGTGGGGCGTTTCACACTACGACACGGGGGAGTGACCTGGGGGAGAGTCGTCGCGGCCCGCTCAAGAGTGCGGTACCGTCCAACGTCGTGAGCCCTGTACGTCGCTGTTCGCGAACCGCCTGCGGCCGACCCGCCGTCGCGACGCTGACGTACGTCTACGCCGACTCGACCGCGGTCCTCGGCCCGCTCGCCACCTACGCCGAACCCCACTGCTACGACCTGTGCGCCGAGCACTCCGAGCGCCTCACCGCCCCGCGCGGCTGGGAGGTCGTCCGGCTCCTCGACGGCTCCGCCCCCGCCCGGCCGAGCGGTGACGACCTGGAAGCGCTCGCCAACGCGGTGCGCGAGGCGGCCCGCCCCCAGGAGCGGGCGGCGGAGGCGGGCGGCGGCCGCGGCGCGGACCCCCGGGAGGTCGCACGACGCGGCCATCTGCGGGTACTGCGTTCGCCGGACAACTGACGTCCGGGTAATTCCCCTCCCGTCCGGCGTGGTTGGTCACCGCTCGCGCCCCGTGGGCACCGGAGCCGGAAAGCGGCGCGCTGCCTCAGCGATCAGGACGGCCGGGCAAAGGCCCCATGCCGGAGACGCCGCCGGCGGCTCCCCGCCAACTCCGACACCGCACTGTCACCGGCGGTACGCTGACCAGGCACATCCGCTGACGTCCAGCCCCGTCAGAAACGCCCCCGAAGGGAAACCCCATGCCGCTCGAAGCCGGCCTCCTGGAGATCCTCGCCTGCCCGGCCTGCCACGCCCCCCTCAAGGAGCAGGACGCCGAGCTGATCTGCACCGGCCAGGACTGCGGCCTGGCGTACCCGGTCCGCGACGGGATCCCCGTCCTCCTCGTCGACGAGGCCCGCCGCCCGGCGTAGGCAAGCACCCCACAACCACACAGGACCAAGGACCAGGACCCCGGGACCGGAGGCCGCTCCCATGCTCGACGAATCGCTGCTCGACACCCCGGAGGGCCTCGCCGAGGCCGACCGCCGAGGTCTGCTGCGCGGCGCGGCCGAGGCGGGCGCCCGCGTCCGTACCGCGGCCCGGCACGCCACCGAGGCCGGCGTCCAGGGGCTCAAGCCGGACGGCCGTCCCCGTGCCGTCCTGATCGCGGGCCCCGGCGTCGCCGCCACCCACGCCGCCGACCTCCTCGGCAGCCTGGCCGGACCCGGCAGCCCCGTCATCCGCCTCGCCGCCACCGGTGTCGCCCCGGCGGCGGGCGCCCTGCGCTGGGAACTCCCCGGCTGGGCCGGCTCCGTCGACCTGCTGCTGATCGCCACCCCGGACGGCGCCGAACCCAGCCTCTCCCTCCTCGCCGACCAGGCCTACCGCCGTGGCTGCTCGGTAGCCGCCGTGGCCCCCGCCGGCACCCCCCTCGCGGAGGCCGTGGCCGGCGCCCACGGCATGTTCCTGCCGATGGCGACCGCCCCCTACGACCACGGTGAGCCGCTGGCCGGCTCCTCCCCGGGCGTCCTGTGGGCGCTGCTCACCCCGCTGCTCGCGCTCCTCGACCGCATCGGCCTGGTCAACGCACCGCCGGAAGCCCTGGACAAGGTCGCCGACCGCCTCGACCACGTCGCCGAACGCTGCGGACCGGCCATCGTGACCTACAGCAACCCCGCCAAGACCCTCGCCGCGGAACTCGCCGACGCGCTCCCGGTGATCTGGACCGAGGGCGACTCGGCCGGCCCCGCGGGCCGCCGCTTCGTCGCCGCCCTCGCCGAACTGGCCGGCCGTCCCGCCCTGGTCGCCGAACTCCCCGAGGCCCTGGCCGCGCACCACGCCCTGCTCGCCGGACCGCTCGCCGCCAGCGCCGACCCCGACGACTTCTTCCGCGACCGCGTGGACGAGCCGCCCGCGCTGCACGCGCGCGTGGTGCTGCTCCGGGACCGCCCCCTCGGCGGCCTCACCGCCGCTCCCGCCGCCCGCGACCTCGCGCTGAGCCACGACACCCCGATCAGCGAACTGGAACCCGAGGCGGGTGAGGAGCTGGAGACCCTGGCGGAACTGATCGCCGTCACGGATTTCGCCGCCGTTTACCTCGCGCTCGCTTCGGGGGCCTGAGGTGGACACCGGCACCGGGCCCGCCGCGGGAAGGGCGACGTGAACGTCGTACCGGAGGCGGACGGGTGGCGGAACGCACGGTGAACACGTAAGTCCCGCCACGCCGTTGCCCGCGCTCACCGCAGTACGCACAGAGAACCGGCAGAGAGAAGCCATGGACCGCCTCGACAACACCGTCCGCCCCTACGCGTGGGGCTCCCCGACCGCCATCCCGAAGCTGCTCGGGGTCGAGCCGAGCGGCGAGCCGCAGGCGGAGATGTGGATGGGCGCACACCCCGGCGCGCCCTCGCGCACCGCGCGCGGCACCCTCGTCGAGGTCATCGACGCGGACCCCAAGGCCGAACTGGGCGAGGCGGCCGTGGCGAAGTTCGGCCCGCGACTGCCCTTCCTGCTCAAGATCCTCGCCGCCGGCGCCCCGCTCTCCCTCCAGGTGCACCCCGACCTGGAACAGGCCAGGGAGGGCTACGAGGACGAGGAGCGGCGCGGCATCCCCGTCGACGCCCCGCACCGCAACTACAAGGACGCCAACCACAAGCCCGAACTGATCTGCGCGCTCACCGAGTTCGACGGCCTGTGCGGCTTCCGCGCCCCGGAGCAGGCCGCGGGGCTCCTCGAAGCCCTCGGCGTCGACTCCCTCAAGCCGTACGCCGACGCGCTGCGCGCCCACCCCGAGGAGGGGGCGCTGCGCGAGGTCCTCACCGCGATCCTCACCGCGGACCCCGAGGAGATGGCCCACACGGTCGCCGAGGCCACCGCCGCCTGCACCCGCCTCGGCGGCGACCACGCCCCCTACGCGGCCATCGCCCACCACTACCCGGGCGACCCCGGTGTGATCGCCGCGATGCTCCTCAACCACGTCCGCCTCCAGCCCGGCGAGGCGCTCTTCCTCGGCGCCGGCATCCCGCACGCCTACCTCGACGGCCTCGGCGTCGAGATCATGGCCAACTCGGACAACGTCCTGCGCTGCGGCCTGACCCCCAAGCACGTCGACGTCCCCGAACTGCTGCGCGTCGTCCGCTTCGAGGCGAGCGACCCGGGCGTGCTGCGCCCCGAGGCCGCCCCGGACGGCGAGGAGGTCTACGAGACCCCGATCGACGAGTTCCGGCTCTCCCGCTACGTCCTGCCTGAGGGCGCCGCCGCCCACGACCTGACCCTGCCGACCCCGCAGATCCTGCTCTGCACGGCCGGTACGGTCCGCGCGGGTGAGTACGACCTCGCTCCGGGGCAGTCGGTGTTCGTGCCGGCGGCCGAGAAGGCCGAAGTGTCCGGCCCGGGCACGGTGTTCCGCGCCACGGTGATCGTCTGAGCCGCCCCGCACGGCCGGTCGGACTGTCCTACCGGGGGTGTGGACACCTGACGAGTCACCTCCGGGCAGGGCTGCAAGAATGACCCACCGGCAAAGCACGGGCAAAGACGAGCACCGAAGGGACCACGCGGACACATGAGCGCGTCAGGCGGCAGCAAGGCGATCGTGGCGGCACTCGGCGCCAACCTCGCGATCGCGGCATCGAAGTTCGTGGCGTTCGCCTTCAGCGGCTCCTCGTCGATGCTCGCCGAGGGCGTCCACTCGCTCGCCGACTCCGGCAACCAGTTCCTGCTGCTCATCGGCGGCAAGAGGGCCCAGCGCGAGGCGACCCCGCAACACCCCTTCGGCTACGGCCGCGAGCGCTACATCTACGCCTTCCTGGTCTCGATCGTCCTCTTCTCCGTCGGCGGCATGTTCGCCATCTACGAGGGCTACGAGAAGATCAGCCACCCGCACCAGGTGGAGCACTGGTACTGGCCGGTCGGCGTCCTCGTCTTCGCGATAATCGCCGAGGGCTTCTCCTTCAAGACGGCCATCAAGGAGTCCAACGAACTGCGCGGCAAGCTGTCCTGGTCGCAGTTCATCCGCCGTGCCAAGGCCCCCGAGCTGCCCGTCGTCCTCCTGGAGGACTTCGGTGCCCTCATCGGCCTGGTCCTCGCCCTCGGCGGCGTCGGCCTCGCCCTGCTCACCGGCGACGGCGTCTGGGACGGCGTCGGCACCGTCTGCATCGGTGTCCTGCTCGTCATGATCGCCCTCGTCCTGGCCGCCGAGACCAAGTCCCTCCTGCTCGGCGAGGCCGCCGGCATCGACGAGGTCAAGAAGATCGAGGCCGCGATCGTCGACGGCGACACCGTCACCGGCATCATCCACATGCGCACGCTCCACCTCGGCCCCGAGGAACTCCTCGTCGCCGCCAAGATCGCCGTTCAGCACGACGACACGGCCACCGAGGTCGCGACCGCCATCGACGCCGCCGAGTCCCGCATCCGCGCGGCGGTGCCCATCGCCCGCGTGATCTACCTGGAACCCGACATCTACAGCGAGGCCGAAGCCGCCAAGGGACCCGACCCGGAAGCCACCCCCGGCGGCCCCAACCCCCACCCGGCCGGGCACTGAGCCGCCCCGTCCCCGGCCTTTCTCCCCCGCCCTCGTCCCCCACCCCGGCCCCGCTCCCGCCCCCGGAACGGCGTGAACTGTTCGGGCTGGACTGGGGGCGGCCCGCCGCACCGGTGTAGCTTGGGACGGAGCCAGACGTCGCTGCTGATGGCGGTCGGGCGGTCCGCACGCGGGCCGGCCGAGGGAGAGAGGGCCTCCGACGGACTGCGCTGCGCGTACGCGGGCATGCCTGTGTCCTCCTTCGGGCACCCCTGTGTCCGCCGCCGCGCAGACCAGCCGTATCCACCCTCGTCCCAACCCCGAGGAGCAGCTCGCATGACGACTGTCGACAACCGACAGGACTTCAAGGTCGCCGACCTCTCCCTGGCCGACTTCGGCCGCAAGGAGATCACCCTCGCCGAGCACGAGATGCCCGGCCTGATGTCGATCCGCAAGGAGTACGCCGACGCCCAGCCGCTGGCCGGCGCCCGCGTCACCGGCTCCCTGCACATGACCGTGCAGACCGCCGTCCTCATCGAGACCCTCGTCGCCCTGGGCGCGCAGGTCCGCTGGGCGTCCTGCAACATCTTCTCCACCCAGGACCACGCGGCCGCCGCCATCGCCGTCGGTCCGAACGGCACGCCCGACAACCCGCAGGGCGTCCCCGTCTTCGCCTGGAAGGGCGAGACCCTGGAGGAGTACTGGTGGTGCACCGAGCAGGCGCTGACCTGGCCGGACAGCCCCACCGGCGGCCCCAACATGATCCTCGACGACGGCGGTGACGCCACCCTCCTCGTCCACAAGGGCGTCGAGTACGAGAAGGACGGCAAGGTCCCGTCCGTCGACACCGCCGAGTCCGACGAGCACCGCGTCATCCTGGAACTCCTGCACCGCACCATCACGGACGGCTCGCAGAAGTGGACCCAGCTGGCCTCCGAGATCCGCGGCGTGACCGAGGAGACCACCACCGGCGTCCACCGCCTGTACGAGATGCAGCGCGACGGCCAGCTCCTGTTCCCGGCGATCAACGTCAACGACGCCGTCACCAAGTCGAAGTTCGACAACAAGTACGGCTGCCGCCACTCCCTGATCGACGGCATCAACCGCGCCACCGACGTCCTGATCGGCGGCAAGACCGCGGTCGTCTGCGGTTACGGCGACGTGGGCAAGGGCTGCGCGGAGTCCCTGCGCGGCCAGGGCGCCCGCGTGATCATCACCGAGATCGACCCGATCTGCGCCCTCCAGGCCGCGATGGACGGCTACCAGGTCACGACCCTCGACGAGGTCATCGACAAGGCCGACATCTTCATCACCACGACCGGCAACAAGGACATCATCATGGCCTCGGACATGGCCAAGATGAAGCACCAGGCCATCGTCGGCAACATCGGTCACTTCGACAACGAGATCGACATGGCCGGCCTCGCCAAGATCCCCGGCATCGTCAAGGACGAGGTCAAGCCGCAGGTCCACACCTGGACCTTCCCCGACGGCAAGGTGATCATCGTTCTCTCCGAGGGCCGTCTGCTGAACCTGGGCAACGCCACCGGTCACCCCTCGTTCGTGATGTCCAACTCCTTCGCGGACCAGACGCTGGCCCAGATCGAGCTGTTCACCAAGCCCGACGAGTACCCGGTGGGCGTCTACACGCTGCCCAAGCACCTCGACGAGAAGGTCGCCCGCCTGCACCTCGACGCGCTCGGCGTGAAGCTCACGACGCTGCGCCCCGAGCAGGCCGCGTACATCGGTGTGAAGGTCGAGGGTCCGTACAAGTCGGACCACTACCGCTACTGAGACACCACCGCTGAAGCTCACCGAGGCAGGCCCCCGCACCCCCGTGCCGGGGGCCTGCCCCTTTGGCGAACCACCGCAGCCTCAGCCGGGCCTCAGCCCGTCAAGACCCAGGACCCCCATGCCCCGCGGCCGCTATTCGCTCCACGATCCGCACGATCACACCCCCCTCGGCGAAGAACACTTCCAGTGCGCCCCCGGCCCCTCCGGCTGGCGTTACGTCTCCCAGGTGACCACCCCCTCCGGCGACCACAGCGGTTCGGTCGATCTCGCCCTCGACGACCTCGGCCGTCCCATCCGCCTCGAACTCCACGCCGGGAGCTGGCAGGTGCGCGGCGCCGCCCTCGACGGCGTCACCTGGGTCCGCACGGACCCCACCGGCACTCATGCCACCGAAGGCAATGTGCGCGCCCACGCCTTCACCGGCACGTCCCCCGCGTTCCTGGTCGCCACCGCCCGCCTGCTGCGCCTCACCCCCTCCGCCGCCGCGACCCGCGTACGCCTCGTGGCCTTCACGGACCCGGTGCTCGCCCCACGCACCGTGGACCAGTCCTGGGTCTTGGTGAGAAGAGAAGCACACGCCACTGACAACGGCCCGCTGACCGTGGACGAATACCAGGTCACAGCCCTGGACACCGGCGAGCGGCACGCCGTGCACCTCGCCGGCGACGTGGTCCTGGCCGCCCCCGGCATCGAACTGGAGGACCTGCAGTCACCCCCGTCCGCCTTCGCCGACTGAGCGGGAGCGAGCGAGCGGCCCGGCTGTGTCTAGGCCGGCGGCACGAAGCCGGTGGACGGCCGCTCGGCCGCCGGGGCGGGAGGGGCCACGGACGCAGAGGCCGCGGAGGCCCGGGCCTGGTCTCCCGGCTGGGCAGGAGCCGGAGCCGGAGCCGCCGACCCGGCCTGCCCGGCCTGATACGGCGCGGGGGGCGCGGGGACCCAAGGCGCCGGAGGGACGTAACCGGCACCGGCACCGGGCTGTGCGGGGCCGTATCCGACGGGCGCGCCGTATCCGACGGGCGCGCCGGGCATCGTGGCGCCTTGGCCGGCGAAGGCCCGCCGGGCCTCGCGGGCTTGGCGTTCCTGCACCACCGCCGCGAGAAAGGCGGCCGGCGGCACGTCCTGCGGCGCCGGAGTACCCGTCCGGTTCGCCAGATCGGCCGCGAGCTGCCCGGCCATCGCCCAGGAGACCTGCGGATCCAGCTGCTGCATCCGCGTCAGGTACTGCCGGACGGCGAGCCACAGCCCGTCCGGTACGGCCGACAGGTCCAGCTCGGCGAAACGTCCCGCCAGCCAGGGCGGAGGCGGCGGAACGAAGCGGGTCTGCCCGACGGGCACCCGCTCCCGTACGACCAGGGTCCCGGCGAAGACGTCCCCGAGCCGCCGACCGCGCGCCGACACCAGCGAGGCGATACAGGCGACGACCCCGAACGTCATCAGGATCTCCACCACACCGAGAGCGCCACGCACCAGCGCGTGCCGGAACCGGATCGGCCCGCCGTCATCGCGTACGACCCGCAGCCCGCACGCCAGCTTCCCGAGCGAACGCCCGTGACTCAGCGTCTCCACCGCGATCGGCGCCCCCACCAGCAGCAACAGGAAGGCCGCGATCGACAGCGCGGTCGTCGCGGCCTCGTCCAGCGAGGCCGTGGCCGCGACCAGTCCCGTCATCGCCCCGATGTACACCGCCATGACCACGACCAGGTCGAGCAGCACCGCCAGCGCCCTGCTGGGCAGCCTCGCGGGACGCAGTTCGAGCGCCACCGCCTCGCCCGTCACCAGCTCACTCACGCCCGCCGCCTTCCCCTGGTCTGCCCTGTACAGCGCAAGTCTGCCAAGCTGAGCCCTCATCGCGCCGCAGTACGACAAGCCGACAGCTACGCCAGGCAGTCGACGACCAGCCGAGGAGCAGGCAGACCCGATGGACCTCGATGTCTTCGTCTCCGCACACCGAGCCGAATGGGACCGCCTGGACGCCCTCCTGCGCCGTCAGCGGCGTCTCGACGGCGCGGAGGCCGACGAACTCGTCTCCCTCTACCAGCGCACCGCCACGCACCTGTCCCTCATCCAGTCCAGCGCGCCCGATCCCCAGCTCACCGGACGGCTCAGCCAACTCGTGGCGCGTGCGCGCAGCGCCGTCGCGGGAACCCGCCGAGCCTCCTGGCGCGACGTCACCCGCTTCCTGGGACGGGGCTTCCCGGCGGCCGTCTACCGCTCCCGCCGCTGGTGGGTGCCCACCGCGCTCATATCCACGGCCGTCGCGATCCTGCTGGGCTGGTGGATCGGCACCCACCCGGACGTGCAGTCGACCATCGCCGCTCCCGGTCAGCTCCGCGAGCTGACCCGCCCCGGCGGCGAGTA
This sequence comes from Streptomyces sp. NPDC021562, assembly GCF_040640875.1. Classification (NCBI taxonomy): domain Bacteria; kingdom Bacillati; phylum Actinomycetota; class Actinomycetes; order Kitasatosporales; family Streptomycetaceae; genus Streptomyces; species Streptomyces sp. NPDC021562. The sequence goes on along the minus strand of NZ_JBFACN010000035.1, from coordinate 985 downwards.
CGAGACCTACTACTCCAGCCATCCCGCGGCCTCCTTCGCGGCCCAGGTGTGGACGAACAACGCGCAGGCCGCCGCGATGTGCCTGGTCCTCGGCGTCTTCCTCGGCCTGCCGGTCCTCTGGATCCTGCTGGAGAACATGCTCAACCTGGCCGTCGGGTTCGGCCTGATGTCCTCCGTCGGCCGCCTCGACACCTTCCTGGGCCTGGTCCTCCCGCACGGGCTGCTCGAACTCACCGCGGTCTTCGTCGCCGCGGGTACCGGACTGCGTCTCGGCTGGACCCTCATAGACCCGGGCCCGCGCAGCCGCCGTACGGCTCTGGCGGAGGAGGGCCGTGCGGCCGTGGGCATGGCGATCGGCCTGGCACTGGTCCTGTTCGTCTCCGGCGCCATCGAAGGGTTCGTCACCCCCTCCGGCCTGCCGACGTGGGCTCGCATAGGCATCGGAATCGTGGCTGAGCTGGCGTTCCTGGCCTACGTCTTCGTCCTCGGTGGGCGCGCCGCCCGGGCGGGCGAGACGGGGGACCTCGGGGAGACCGAGCGCAGCGCGTCCCTGCCCACGGCCGCCTGATGTGCGGAGAGCTCCTGTGAGCTGCTAGTGTCCTCCTCGCCCCGGAAAACCTGTTGACACGGGTTGGGTGGGGAGGTAGATTCAAACAGTTGCCTAGAACTGGACAAGTTCAGGGCCGATCGTTAGAATCGATCTGCTTCACAACGGAGAGTCTCTCCGAACAGAGAAGCCACCCCCGATGTACTCAGAAATGAGTGGCCGGTCAGACCGGTCAGGAACTTCTGATAAAGTCGGAAAAGCCGAAAGGCAAAGGCCCTCCAACGGCCACTGGAAATGAATTCCGACCGGAAACGGAACGGGAAACGGATCTGGTAAGGTTGGAAACACCGAAGGGAAGCCCGGAGGAAAGCCCGAGAGGGTGAGTACAAAGGAAGCGACCGTTCCTTGAGAACTCAACAGCGTGCCAAAAGTCAACGC